>JAGWPE010000315.1 GCA_028870635.1 Gammaproteobacteria bacterium
GCCTCCAGCGGCTTGCCCGCCGCCGCACCCCGCGGCCTGAGGCCGGCGAGGTCCCGCCCCCCGCCCTGTGCGACGACCACGCCGTCACGGCCGATGAGCAGGGCGAGATCCGGCAGCGCGTCGACCAACACGTCGCAGGCGTGCGAGGCCGCGTCCCCCTTCCCCGGCATGTCGGGGGCTCCCGGAACGTCTGCGCGAAGAGGTACGTTGTAGGCCTTGCGGGAAATGTGATCGCTCTCCGGTTACGACAAGAGTCGCGTGAGCGGCCGGCGGACAGCCTCGCGTCCGCGCGAGAGTAACCGGAACCGTCCCGTCGGATTCGGGATACAGCTCGCGATCCACGCCGCGAGCACTGCGGCCGGCGCTGCAATCCGTCGCAACTTTCGCGGCTGTTTGAGTTATGTCAAGGACGCACCGTCATCCGGCCGCACGCCTCCCGTAGGCGCCCGTCCCGGATTGTGACTTCCGTCACGCGATGCTTCCCGCCGCAGCCGCCCCTCCCTCCCGCGGCCAAAGAGCGCAGCGCCGGCTCGCGCGGCGGCATGAGGCCGCTCAACTGGGCGGAAGCGTGAAGTCCGATGATGCCCCCGGGCGCACAAGGACGTAACTTCCTGCTCTCCATGCGCAGGCTCTCGTTCAATTCCGGAAGCACAGGCGAAGCGGCGGCAACCCTCGTGCGGGCGGCCTTGCTCGCTTTGGCGCTCTGCGCCGCCTGCCCGGCCGCCGCACGGGCGGGCTGCTTTCCGGTCTCCGACTCCGCGTATGTATCCCTCGATTCGCTGGTGGACAAGAACGCCCGCCAGGCTCTCGCCGCGGTGGCGTCACGCCTCGATGCGTCCGGGGGCGCCGGTCCGGCGCCGGACTCACGGCAACTGGCGGTCCTCTATGCCGTACAGGCGGACGCCTACAGCATCCTGGAGCTCGATCACGAGGCGCGCGCAGCGGCCGCCAGGGGTCTCGCGCTCGTCAACGGCCCGACGGATCCCCTGCGCCTCGAGCTGCTCTCGACGGTCGCCCTCAACATCTATACCCAGGAAGGCATCCGTGAGGCGATCGGCTCGATCGAGGCGGCGCGGGCGATGCAGCCTGAGGATTCGCTTCGCTGGCTGTGCCTGGGGATCACCCTCGGCACCCTGGAGCGCCGGGCGGGTGAGAATGCCCTCGCCACGCGCACCCTGACACGCGCATACCACGACAGCGAGACGCCGGCGCGAGCCGAGGCGCACTCCGAGGCGGCGATCGAGCTCTCCTCGGCGCTGCGCGGTGTGGGCGATTTCGCGGAGTCGCTCACCCTCGTGCGCGAGAAGATCGCCTGGGACGAGGCTCACGGCGATTCGCTCGCGCTCTCGGTCTCCAACTACCTGGAAGGCGAGGATCTCAACGCGATGCGCGACTTCCGCGGCGCGATCGCGACTTTCGAGCGGGCGCGAAACATCAGCGCGTCCCTGGGCGACACTCAAGGTATCGCCTTCGCGGACATGCGGATCTGTCAAGGCCTGGTCGAGCTCGGCCGGTACCGGGCGGCCCTTCCGCGTTGCAACAGCGCCATTCGCGTATTCACCGCCAGCAACTCCACGGACGTATTGAAGCAGACGCAGGAGTACCTGGCCGAGATCGATCTGCAGGCGGGTCGTCCGCAGCAGGCACTCGGCATTCTGGACCGCGTTCTCGACCACGCTGGAACCGACATGGATGCAAACACCGTGGGCATCGGCTATCGGACCCGGGCGCAGGCCCATGCCGCGCTGCACCATTACCGCCGGGCGTATCTCGACCTCGCGGAATATCTCCGGCGCTACCGCGCGGCCAACCTTGCGCGCCGGCTGCGGCTGCAGGCGACCGTCAAGGAGCGCTTCCTTGCCGAGGAAGAGATCGCGCGCAATGCCGTTCTGCAGCACCAGCTCGAGGTGACGCGCGAGCGCGCGACGCGCCAGACGCAGACGCTGCGGTGGGTCGCGGCGGCGGGCACGGCGGGCGCGCTGGTGATCGCGCTCCTCTCCTACATTCTGATCACCAACCTGCGGTATCGGCGCCAGCTCGTGCAGCTCGCGACCGAGGACAACCTGACTGGCATGCCGAACCGCGGGCGCACCGTGCAGCTGGCGACGGCGGCGCTGGAGGCCGCGGCCGCGCAGAACCGGCCGCTGACGATCGCCATCATGGACCTCGATCATTTCAAGACCATCAACGACCGCTGCGGCCATGCGACCGGCGATCACGTGCTGCGGGAGTTCGCGCGCGTCAGCCGCGGCTCGCTGCGTTCCGCCGACATCCTCGGCCGCTGGGGCGGGGAGGAGTTCCTGCTCATCCTGCCGGACACGACTCTCGATGCAGCGCTCGCCAGCGTCGAGCGGCTGAGGGTGCTCGCTCTCGCAATCCGGGTGCCGTGCGCCGGGGAGGAGGCGCCGCTGCGTGTAACC
The DNA here is from genome assembly GCA_028870635.1 of Gammaproteobacteria bacterium. Classification (GTDB taxonomy): domain Bacteria; phylum Pseudomonadota; class Gammaproteobacteria; order Steroidobacterales; family Steroidobacteraceae; genus 13-2-20CM-66-19. The sequence continues at coordinate 2,421 of JAGWPE010000315.1, forward strand.
TTCAGCGCCGGGCTCGCCACGACGGCCGACGGCGCGCGCTCGCTCGATGAGATCATCGCCCGCGCCGATGCGGCGCTCTACGAGGCGAAGAATGAAGGGCGCGACCTGGTGCGAATCGACCGCGAGAGCTATCAGACCGCCTCGACGGGCGTACGCCGCGCCCTGCATCTTCGTTAATGCGCTGGATCCGGGCTCCTGCGCGAACGAAGCGCTGCGTTGAGCAAAAAAGCGTGGCTTTTGTGCTCAACGCCGCTCGGCGGAGCGAAGCAGTGCTTCGCTGAAAGCACCGCCTCGCCCTGCGGCGGCCGGGCACGTCCATGTGCCGGGTCGGTGGCATCGACAAGAATCGGGCCGGCCCGTATCCTCCCGGCACGCCATGAATTTCTGCACCCAGTGCGGCGCCCCGCTCGAGCTTCGCGTGCCTCCGGGCGATCATCTCGCCCGCCACATCTGCGATGCGTGCGGGACCATCCATTATCAGAATCCGCGCCTGGTCGTCGGCTGCGTGCCCGAGCATGGCGGCCGCATCCTGCTCTGCAGGCGCGCGATCGAGCCGCGGCGGGGTTACTGGACGGTGCCGGCGGGCTTCATGGAGAACGGGGAAACCCTGCAGCAGGCCGCAGCGCGGGAGTCGCACGAGGAGGCCTTGGCCGAGGTTGAGATCGGCTCCCTTCTCAGCATCGTGCACGTGCTGCACGCGCAGCAGGTGCACGTGTTCTTCCGCGCCATCCTCCCCAAAGCGCAGTTCGGCGCCGGGCCCGAGAGCCTGGAAGTCGAGCTGGTCCGCCCGCAGGACATCCCCTGGCCGCAGCTCGCCTTCCCCAGCACGGAATACAGCCTGCGGCGGTACCTGGAGGATCGCAGCGCGGGCGTCGAGCCGCATCACTTCACCTCGCTGGACAGGCGGCTCAGGCAATGAGGGCGGTGCCACTGGCCATCCATGGCGACAGGGCCGTTTCCCAGCGCCCTTTGCCGCTTCGCGCATGCGGGGTCTCAGAAGGGCCCGCGCATCCGTGCGCGGGCGCTCGCCGGAGCGAGGACACGTTGAGTGTCCTCGCTTAGAAGGCACCGGCTCGCCCTCATGACGGGAACGACTTTGCGGGCCGCCCGGCGCACGTGGCACAATATGTTTTTTCGGCGCGCCACTGCCGCGCAATACCCACAGTCATGACCTTCGTCGTTACCGAAAACTGCATCAAGTGCAAATACATGGACTGCGTGGAGGTCTGCCCCGTGGATTGCTTTCACGAAGGGCCCAACTTCCTCGCCATCGACCCGGATGAGTGCATCGATTGCACGCTCTGCGAGCCGGAGTGTCCCGCCGAGGCCATTTTCTCCGAGGAAGAGCTGCCTGCCGGTCAGGAGCAGTTCAAGAAGGTCAACGCGGAGCTCGCCAAGCAGTGGCCCGTGATCACGGAGAAGAAGGACGCCCCGGCCGATGCCAAGGAGTGGGACGGCAAGCCGGACAAGCTGAAACTGCTGGAGCGGTAATCCCTTACCCGCGCGGATGGTGCTGCGAGTGCAGCTCCTTCATCCGCTCGCGCGCCACATGCGTATAGATCTGGGTGGTGGACAGGTCGCTGTGTCCGAGCAGCATCTGGACCACGCGCAGGTCCGCCCCGTGATTCAGCAGGTGCGTCGCGAAAGCGTGGCGCAGGGTGTGGGGCGAGAGCTCCTTGGAGATTCCCGCCTTGCGCGCGTAGCGCTTGATGATGTGCCAGAACGCCTGGCGGGTCATGCGGTCGCCGCGCCGGGTCGGGAACAGAAAATCGGTCTGGCGCTCGAGCAGGATCTCCCCGCGCGGCCCGTGCTCGAAGTCCGTCAGCCACTGCACCGCCTCTTCCCCGAGCGGAATCAGCCGCTCGCGGTTGCCCTTGCCGAGGATGCGGATCACGCCCTGGTTGAGATTGACCTGTCCGTGCCGCAGGTTCACCAGCTCCGAGACGCGAAGTCCCGTGGCATAGAGCACCTCGAGCATGGTGCGGTCACGACTGCCGAGCGGATCGCTCACCACCGGCGCACCGAGCAGCGCCTCGACCTCCTCCTCCGTGAGGGACTTGGGCAGCGAGCGCCCGATCTTCGGCATTGCGATCTGCGCGGTCGGATCCTCGGGGATGCCGCCTTCACGAATCAGATAGCGAAAGAAGCGGCGGAAGCTCGAGAGCTGCCGGGCCGTGGAGCGCGGACGCGCGCCCTCGCCCACCCGCCAGGCGATGAAGTCCTGAAGGTCCGCGCGGGAAGTCCGGTCGATCGCCACCTTGCGCGCGGCCAGCCAGCGCGCCAGCGCCGTGAGGTCGGCGCGATAGGCGGCCAGGGTGTTGACCGACAGGCCGCGCTCCAACCAGACGGCGTCGAGAAAGCGAGCCACCGCCGGGTCCGTGGAGTCGGCGTGAGGACTCATGGCAATTGCGGCAGAATGGTTCGACAATTCCCGTCTCGGCTCGCTGGTCGCGGTCAAGGTAGCGGCCGAAGTATGGTGAGCACGGCCGAGTCACCGACGTGATGACCTTCACATCTGAGTCCGAGCATTAACATAAAGAGAACCCGATCACATTTGCGAGCGCTCGCCGCCGCGCCGGTTCGGGCCGCCTACGCGCTCTACGCTGTGCTCACGTTCCTGGTCCTGGCGCTCACCGCGCTGGCCGCCGCACTGGTCCTGCCGGGCGTATACCGGCGGCGGGCGGCCGCGCGCCGGGTCGCTCGCGCGTTCCTGTGGCTGGCCGGCATGCCGCTGCGCGTGCGCGGCATGGACCGGCTCGCCGCCGGGCAATGCATCGTCGTGGCCAATCATGCGAGCTATCTCGACGGGCTGGTGTTCACGGCCGCCCTGCCCGCCCGTTTCAGCTTCGTCATCAAGCGCGAGATGTCGGCGGTGCCGCTGGCGGGCCTGTTCCTGCGCCGCATCGGCTCGGAGTTCGTGGAGCGGTTCGACCGCAACCGCGGAGCCGCGGATGCGCGGCGGGTGCTGCGCAATGCCGCCAACGGCCACTCGCTGGTGTTCTTCCCGGAAGGCACTTTCACCCGCACGCCCGGCCTGCTGAAGTTCCATACGGGCGCATTCGTCACCGCGGCGCGTGCCGGCTGTCCGGTCATCCCGGCGGTGGTGCGCGGCACTCGCGCCGCCTTGTCCCCGACCGGCGCGCTGCCGCGGCCCGGCCGGATCGAGATCGACATCCTGCCGCCGATTCACGCCGAGCCGCACGGGGCAGAGGCCTCGTCCGCCGCGCTGAGGGACCGCGCGCGCCAGGCGATCCTGCTCGCGCTCGGGGAGCCGGACCTCACATGTTCCGGCGATAGCGCCCGCCCACCTCATAGAGCGCATGGGAGATCTGCCCGAGCGAGCAGGTCTTGACGGACTCCATCAGCTCCGCGAACACGTTGCCTGCGCCGCTCGCGACCTGTTTCAGCCGCTGCAGGGCGGCCGGCGCGCAGGCCTCGTTGCGCGCCTGGAAGGCGCGCACGGCCGCGACCTGATCCTGCTTCTCCTCTTCCGTGGAGCGGATGAGCGCCGTGCCGGCATGCTCCTCGGCGCCATCGGACTTGGAAAGGAACGTGTTGACTCCGACGATGGGCAGGCTGCCGTCGTGCTTCTTCGTCTCGTAGTAGAGCGACTCCTCCTGGATCTTGCCCCGCTGGTACATGGTTTCCATGGCGCCCAGCACCCCGCCCCGCTCGGACAGGGCATCGAATTCCCGATAGACCGCCTCCTCCACGAGGTCCGTCAGATACTCGATGGCGAACGAGCCCTGCCACGGGTTCTGGGTCTTGTGGAGCCCGAGCTCGCGGTTGATGACGAGCTGGATCGCGACAGCGCGGCGCACGCTCTCCTCGGTGGGAGTCGTCAGCGCCTCGTCATAGGCGTTGGTATGCAGGCTGTTGCAGTTGTCGAACAGAGCGTAGAGCGCCTGCAGGGTCGTGCGGATGTCGTTGAATGAGATCTCGCGCGCATGGAGGCTGCGCCCCGAGGTCTGCACGTGGTATTTCAGCATCTGGCTGCGCGGTCCGGCGCGGTAGAGATCGCGCATGGCGCGTGCCCAGATGCGGCGCGCAACCCTGCCGATGACGGCGTACTCCGGGTCCATCCCGTTCGAGAAGAAGAACGACAGGTTCGGCGCGAAGTCATCTACGCCCATGCCGCGGGCCAGGTAGTACTCGACGATGGTGAAGCCGTTGGCCAGCGTGAAGGCGAGCTGCGAGATCGGATTGGCGCCGGCCTCCGCGATGTGATACCCCGAGACCGACACGGAGTAGAAATTGCGCACCCGGCAATCGATGAAATACTGCTGCACGTCGCCCATCATGCGCAGGGCGAATTCCGTCGAGAAGATGCAGGTGTTCTGCGCCTGATCCTCCTTCAGGATGTCGGCCTGCACCGTGCCGCGCACCGCCTGCAGCGTCTGCGCCTTGATGCGCTCGTATACTTCGCGCTCGACGAGCTGATCGCCGGTGACACCGAGCAGCGCCAGCCCCGAGCCGTCATGGCCCGCCGGCCGCTCGCCCTTGTAAGAGGGCGGCGCGATGCCGCGCTCGCCCGCCGCGCGCCCGAGCTGCGCGATGCGCCGCTCCGCCTCGCTCCAGCGCCCCTCCGCCTTGAGGTGACGCTCGACCCGCTGATCGATGGCCGTGTTCATGAACATCGCGAGAATCATGGGCGCGGGGCCATTGATCGTCATCGACACCGAGGTCGAAGGCAGCGTCAGGTCGAAGCCCGAATAGAGCTTCTTCATGTCATCCAGCGTCGCTACGGAGACGCCGGAGTTGCCAGTACGGCCGTAGATGTCGGGGCGGGTGTCGGGATCCTCGCCGTAGAGAGTCGTAGAGTCGAAAGCGGTGGATAACCGGACCGCGTTGACCCCGCGCGCGAGGTAATGGAAGCGGCGATTGGTCCGCTCCGGCGCGCCCTCGCCCGCGAACATCCGCGTCGGGTCCTCCTCCTCGCGGCGGTAGGGATACACGCCGGCCGTGTAGGGATAGGCGCCCGGCAGGTTCTCCGAGCGGATGAACCGCAGCTGCTCCCCCCAATCGGCGAAGCGCGGCACGGCAATCTTGGGCACGCGCTGGCGCGACAGCGTCTCGGTGTAGTTCTCTCCGGTGACCTCCCGGTCGCGCACCTTGTAGGAATAGGTCTCTTCCGTGGCGGCGCGCGCGCGCGCCGGCCAGGCCTCGAGCTCCTCGATTCCCTCGCCGCCGACCTCCTCCAGCGCGCGGTTGTACGCGGCTCGCAGCTCCCGCCGCGTCGCATCGGCGGCCGGATCGGCCAGCGCCGCCTCCTCGTAGCGCTCGAGCGGCGCGGGAAGCCGGTCATCCTCGAGCGCCTGCAACGACTGATGGAGGCCGAATGCGCGGCGCGCGGCGGCCGCCTGTCGTTCCGTGGCCTCGCGCGCCCCCCGGCCGCCCTGCGCGATCTCGGCGAGGTAACGCACCCGCCCGCCGGGGATCAACGGCTCGCGTTGTGTCAGCTCCACCGGGCCGGGATCGGAGATCTGCCAGCCCGCTGCGCCGATTCCTTTGGCGGCGAGGCCCGCGCAAAGCGCGGCGAAGAGGCGATTGACGCCAGGATCGTTGAAGCGGCTCGCAATGGTCGGGAATACCGGCAGGTCCGCATCGGGCAGCCGCGCCTGCGCCGGATGATTGCGCCGCCACTGCTTGCGCACGTCCCGCAGGCTGTCCTGCACCCCCCGCTTGTCGCTCTTGTTGAGAACGATCAGATCGGCGTAGTCCAACATGTCGATCTTTTCCAGCTGGCTCGCGGCCCCGTATTCGCCCGTCATGACGTACAGAGACATGTCGGCCAGATCCACGATCTCGGTGTCCGCCTGCCCCGTCCCCGCGGTCTCGACGATGACCAGATCGAACCCGGAGGCCTGATAGAGCTGGATCACGTCCTTCAGCACCGCCGAGGTCGCGAGATGCTGGCGGCGCGTAGCCAGCGAGCGCATGAAGATGGCGTCCGAGACCAGGCTGTTCATGCGGATCCGGTCGCCGAGCAGGGCGCCGCCGCTTCGGCGGCGCGTCGGATCCATGGCCACCACGGCGATCTGCCGGTCGGGAAAATGCCGGGTCAGGCGCGCCAGGAGCTCGTCCGTGAGGCTCGACTTGCCGGCCCCGCCGCTGCCGGTGATCCCGATGACCGGCGTACGGGAGCGCGAGCGGGCCAGGAGCCGCCGGAGCTGCTCCGCATCGCCGCTCCCCGGCGCGGCGCTCTCGAGCAGCGTGATGGCACGGGCGATCTGGGCGTGTTCGCGGGCGTTCAGGGGCCGAGGCTCGTATGCCGGCTTGGCGGCAGATCGCACGCGGACGAACACATCGTCGATCATGCCGTCGAGACCGAGTCTTCGCCCGTCCTCCGGCGTGTAGATGCGCTCGACGCCGTGGCGCTGCAGCGCCTCGATCTCGTGCGGAGCGATCGTCCCGCCGCCGCCCACGATCACGCGGATATGCTCGCAGCCATGCTCGCGCAGCATGTCCACCATGTAGGCGAAGTACTCGTTGTGGCCGCCCTGATAGGAGCTTGCGGCGATCGCATCAGCGTCCTCCTGGATCGCGGCGCGGACGATCTCCGCGACGCTGCGGTTGTGGCCGAGGTGGACGACCTCGGCGCCGTGGGCCTGCAGCAGGCGGCGGATCATATTGATCGCCGCATCGTGGCCGTCGAAGAGCGAAGCCGCCGAGACGAAACGCAGCGGCGGCGCCGGGCGGCCGGGCTCGGTCTCGCCGGGGGCGGCGGCCTGGGGGAGCGACTGGGCGGCGGTGCTGGGCTTGGGTGCCATGGGGAATGCTCGCTTGCAAGCTCGCGGCGCAGGGAATACTTTACCTTTACGCGCCGGTAGAATAGCTACTGGTGAGTATGGTCCACGGCCGGCCCTGCGGTCAACGAGGGGCAGGCGGCGCCGGTCCGCTATACTCACCGTCGCACCCATCCCTGATCTCCGACCGAAATGCCCAGCAACCGTCCCAGAGCAGGCTCCCCGCAGGCGCCCTCGCCGGCCGCGGCGCGCGATGATTCCCCGGCTTCCCCATGGCGGGCCAGCCGCGAGCGGCTGCGCGACCGCGAGGTCAAGCGCGATGCGGTGATCCGCGCCGCCGCCCGCGCATTCAACCGCAAGGGCTATCACAACACCTCGCTCGACGATATCGCCGCGGCGCTCGAGGTGACGAAGCCCACCGTCTACTACTATGTCAGCAACAAGGAGCAGCTCCTCTTCGAGTGCTTCGTCGCGGGCATCGAGGGGATCCGCGCTGCCGTCCGCGAGGCGCGCTCGCAGGCGGCGCCGGCCCGGGAGCGGCTGAAGGCGGTGCTGCGCCACTACGGCGAGGCCGTCGCCTCGGAGTTCGGCTGGTGCATGGTGCGGGCGGAGGACCAGGACCTCTCGCCCGACATGAGCGCGCACATCAAGGCCATGAAGTCCGAGATCGATCAGGGGATCCGCCGGCTGCTGCGCGAAGGCATCCAGGACGGCTCGATCCATCCCTGCGATCCGAAGATGACCGCCTTCGCCCTCGCCGGCGCCCTCAACTGGATCGCGCACTGGTATCGCGAGAGCCAGGGGATGACCGGCACCCAGATCGCCGAGGCCTTCATCGCCGTATTCGAGAGCGGCCTCAGGCCCCGCCCCGAGATTTCCAACGAGGTTCAAACATGTCGCAAACCGAAGTCGTCATCGTCTCGGCCCGGCGCACCCCGATCGGCGCGTTCCAGGGGGTCTTCGCGCCGGTAACCGCGCCGCAGCTCGGCGCCGCCGCGGCCAAAGGCGCCATCCAGGCCGCCGGCATCCGCGAAGCGGACGTGCAGGAAGTCATCCTCGGGTGCGTGCTGCCGGCCGGCCTCGGCCAGGCGCCGGCCCGGCAGGCAGCCATCGGCGCCGGCATTCCGTTTGCCACGCCCGCCACCACCATCAACAAGATGTGCGGCTCGGGACTGAAGGCCGTGATGATGGCCGCCGATCAGATCCGCGCCGGCAACGCCGAGATCGTGCTCGCCGGCGGGCTCGAGTCGATGACCCACGCTCCCTATTTATTGCCCAAGGCGCGCGGCGGCTATCGCATGGGTCATGGCGAGATTCTCGACCACATGTTCTACGACGGCCTGCAGAGCCCGTTCGATGGCAAGCTGATGGGTTGCTTCGCCGATGCTACGGCGAGCAAGTACCGTTTCAGCCGGGAGGAGCAGGACGCCTTTGCCGCGGAGTCCGTGCGCCGCGCGCTTCGGGCCGTGGACTCGGGTGAGTTCGACGCCGAGGTCACCCCCGTCACCGTGAAAGGCAGAAAGGGTGAGACGGTCGTCGCGCGCGATGAGACTCCCGGCACCTGCGACATCAGCCGGATCACCTCCCTGAAGCCCGCATTCGGCAAGGACGGAACGGTGACTGCGGCCAGCTCCTCTTCGATCTCCGATGGCGCGGCGGCACTGGTGATCGCCAGCGCCGATGCCGCGGCCACCCGCGGACTGAAGCCGCTGGCACGCATCCTGGCCCAGGCCAGCCATGCCCAGGAGCCGGAGTGGTTCACGACGGCCCCCGTCGGCGCCATCCGCAAGGTTCTCGATCGGCTGCGCTGGAAGCCGCACGATGCCGACCTCTACGAGATCAACGAGGCGTTCGCCGCCGTCACGATGGCTGCGATGCGGGACATCGACATCGATCACTCGCGCGTCAACGTCAACGGCGGCGCCTGCGCATTGGGCCACCCGGTCGGCGCCACCGGCGCTCGCATCCTCACGACTCTGGTGCACGCACTGCGCCGCCGGGGCGGCCGGCGGGGAATCGCCTCGCTCTGCATCGGCGGGGGCGAGGCGGTAGCTGTCGCCGTCGAGCTGATCGGCTAGACTTTCATCTCAGGGGGAGCCATGAAGATTCAAGACGCCCGCGCCGTCGTCACCGGCGGCGCCTCGGGGCTCGGCCATACGGTCGCGAGCCATCTCGTCTCGCTCGGGGGCAAAGTCGTGATCCTCGACGTTCAGGACGGACCGGGGCGCGCCGCCGCGGCAGCGCTCGGACCGGATGCAGCTTTTGTCCGCTGTGACGTCACTTCCGAGGCGGAAGTCACCGCCGCCATGGAAGCCGCGCAGACCCGCATGGGCGGCATCAATCTGCTCGTCAACTGCGCCGGCGTGATCGGCGCCGGGCGGGTGCTGGGCAAGAACGGCCCGATGGCGGGGGACTTCTTCACCAAGGTGGTGCACATCAACCTGATCGGCACATTCCTGTGCGACAAAGCCGCCGCCGCGCTGATGCAGCACAACACCCCTGGTGAGGACGGCGAGCGGGGTCTTCTGGTGCACACGTCCTCCGTGGCCGCATTTGAGGGTCAGATCGGTCAGGCGGCGTACTCCGCGACCAAGGCGGGGCTCGCCGGCATGACGCTGCCCATCGCGAGGGAGCTGGCAAGGTTCGGCATCCGGTGCATCTCCATCGCGCCAGGCATCTTCCACACGCCGATGGTGGATGGCATGAGCGCGGAGCTCCAGGCCTCCCTTGCCAGCCAGATCCCCTTCCCCAAACGCCTCGGCAAGCCCGAGGAGTTCGCACGACTCGTCGTGGCCGCCTTCGAGATTCCGATGTTGAATGGTGAGACCATCCGACTTGACGGCGCCGTCCGTATGCAACCGCAGTAATGAACGCATCCGCTAACGACCAAAGTAACATCCAACGAGACGTCATGGAGTATGACGTCGTCCTCGTCGGGGCCGGCCCGGCGGGGCTGTCTTGTGCCATCAGGCTGAAGCAGCTCAAGCCTGAGCTGAACGTCTGTGTGCTCGAAAAAGCAGCCGCGGTAGGCGCGCACGCCCTCTCGGGCGCCGTGATGGAGCCGGGCCCGCTCGATGCGCTCGCCCCGGAGTGGCGCGAGTCGCCGCCGGAGATCTGCGTGCCGGCGCTCCGCGACGAATTCCGCCTGCTCACCCGCAAGGGCAGCATGCGGCTGCCGCTGCCGCCGCAGCTGCACAATCGCGGCAACTTCATCATCTCCCTGGGGCTCCTGACGCCCTGGCTGGCCCGGAAGGCGGAGTCCTTGGGCGTGGATGTCTTCCCGGGCTTTGCGGCGGCCGCGCCGCTGATCTCGGCGGACGGCGTCGTCGCAGGCGTACAGTTGGGTGACATGGGGCTGCAGAAGGACGGCACGCCGGGCCCCAACTTCACCCCCGGCGCCGAGGTGCGTGCGCGCACCACGGTGGTCGCGGAGGGCGCCCGCGGAAGCCTCGCCAAGCAGCTCATCCGCCGCTTCGGCCTGGATGCCCGCTCGAGCCCGCAGTCGTACGGGTTGGGAATGAAGGAGCTGTGGCAACTGCCCGAGGGGCGGGTACAGCCCGGACTCATCCAACACACGCTCGGCTGGCCGCTCGACTCGCGCACCTACGGCGGCAGCTTCATCTATCACCTCGACAAGAACCGGGTCTACGTCGGCTTCGTCGTCGGGCTCGATTACGAGGATCCGCGGCTGACGCCGTTCGAGGCGTTCCAGCAGTTCAAGCATCACCGGGAGATCAGGCCTCTTCTCGAGGGTGGCGAGATCCTCGCGGCCGGCGCGCGCACCATCGCGGCGGGCGGCTGGCAGTCCATCCCGCGGCTCGAGATGCCGGGCGCCATGCTCATCGGCGACTCCGGCGGCGGTGTCAACGTTCCCAAGATCAAGGGCATTCACCAGGCCATCCGCTCGGGCATGCTCGCCGCGGAGCACTTGGCGGATACGGGCGCTCCGGCGGGCTTCGATGCCCGCTGGCGCGCTTCCCCGGGCGGCCGCGAGCTGCGCGCCGTGCGCAACTTCAAGCCCGGCTTCAAACGCGGCCTCTGGTTCGGCATGGCCAACGCCGGCTTCGAGGCGGTGACCGGCGGCCGTACCCCCTGGACTCTCGTGAACCGCACACCCGATCATGCGCGCCTCAAGGATCTGAGCCAATACGAGAGCCCCGCGCGGGACTGGGGGGAGCGGGCGCTGCCGCCCCGGGATCGGCTGGCTTCCGTGTTTTTCGCCTCGACCAGCCACGATGAGAGCCAGCCGGCGCATCTGAAAGTGCTCGACACCAGCATCTGCATCGAGCGCTGCGCGAAGGAGTTCGGCAATCCCTGCCAGCGTTTCTGCCCGGCCAACGTCTACGAGATGGTCGACGAGCCCTCAGGCGGCAAGCGGCTGCAGATCAATGCCGCCAACTGCGTGCATTGCAAGGCTTGCGACATCAAGGACCCCTACGAGATCATCAACTGGACGCCGCCGGAGGGCGGCTCCGGACCCAACTATCAGTCTCTGTAAACGATTTCATGACCGAGATCTGGCGCCCCTCGGCGGCCCGTGTCGCCGACTCCAACCTGACACGGTTCACCGCGTGCGTTAACGCCCGCAAGGGCCGGAAGCTCGAAGGCTACGAGGCGGTATACGCCTGGTCCGTGTCGCATCCGGAGGAGTTCTGGACCGAGCTCGCGCGCTTCGCCGACATCCGCGCCGACTGGGGCGCGGGCCCGGCGCTCGTGAATCGCGAGCGCATGCCGGGCGCCCGGTTCTTTCCCAACGCACGGCTCAATTTCGCGGAAAATCTTTTGCGGCATGAGGACGATCATGCCGCGATCATATTCGTCAACGAGCGCGGCACCCGCAGGCAGATCTCCCATCGCGAGCTCCGTCAGGAGGTGGCGCGCGTCGCCGCGGGCCTGCGGGCGGCCGGCGTCGGCGAGGGCGACCGCGTCGCGGGCTTCCTGCCCAACCTGCCGGAGACCACGATCGCCATGTTGGCGACGGCCAGCATCGGAGCGACCTGGTCCTCGTGCTCGCCGGACTTCGGCGCACACGGGGTACTCGACCGGTTCGGGCAGATCGCGCCCAAGGCGCTCTTCACCGCGGACGGCTATTTCTACGCGGGCAAAACGCTCGA
>JAGWPE010000032.1 GCA_028870635.1 Gammaproteobacteria bacterium
CCAGCATGATCGCGCCGATGGTCACGTGCAGGCCGTGGAAGCCCGTGAGCATGAAGAACGTCGAGCCGTAGATGCCCGTGGTCAGCCGCAGGTTGAGCTTCGTGTAGGCGTCGTAGTACTCGTGACCCTGCATCGCGACGAAGGCGAAGCCGAGGATGAACGTGAACGCCAGGAACAACTTGAGGCGCGCGCGGTTGCCGGACCGTAGCGCGTGGTGCGCGATGGTGACGGTCAGGCCGCTAGTCAGCAGGATCAGCGTGTTGATGGCCGCGATGCCGTAGGCGCTCATCGCCTGGAAGGAGTCACCGCCAACGTGCCCCGGTCCGTTGGTCGGCCAGGCGGCTTCGTACTTCGGCCAGAGGAGCAGATTGGTGAGGCCCCTGGCGCCCGCACCGCCGAGCCACGGTACCGCCAGGACGCGCGCATAGAAGAGGGCGCCGAAGAAGGCGGCGAAGAACATCACCTCGGAGAAGATGAACCACAGCATCCCCATGCGGAATGAGCGGTCGACCTGGGTGTTGTAGATGCCCTGCTGATTCTCGCCGATGACGGTGTGGAACCAGCCGCCGAACATGAACAGGAGCAGCAGCGGCCCCGGCAGGAACACCCAGGCGCCGCCCCAGCTGTCGAGGTAGGCGACGGCGCCCCACATCAGGGTGAAGAGCGCGATCGCGGCTACGATCGGCCAGGGACTGCCGTGCGGGACGTAGTAGTGCTGGCTGTCCGGAGCGTGTGCGTTTGATGCCATCTCGTGACCTTCGTGACTGCCTTGGTGTGATTGGCTGCCGGCGCTCAGTGGGTGGCGCGGTACAGCATCATGGCGATGAAGCCGAAATAGAAGGCGAGCACGACGAATGTCACCACGAGAGTGGTGCGTCGTACCCGCTTGCGCCGCCCGGCGTCGTCCTGGCGCGCCGGGAGCGGCTGCTCCGATGAGGCCATTACTCGCATCCGTGAACCGGGCCGCTCAGTGCTCCGCTCCGCGGGCGATCATCGCCTCGGTCGGCGGTATGGTCCAGGAATGGTATGGCGCCGGCGAGGGCAGCTCCCACTCCAGGCCGCGCGCGCCGTCCCAGGCTCTGGTCCCCTCCACCCGCTGGCCGGAGCGCACGCACTTCCAGATGATGTACGGGAAGAGGAGCTGCGACAGGCCGAAGACGAAGCCGCCGATCGAGGACACCATGTTCCAGTCGGCAAACTGCACCGCGTAGTCCGGGATGCGCCGCGGCATGCCCGCGAGCCCGAGGAAGTGCTGCGGGAAGAAGAGCACGTTGAAGAAGATCGCCGACAGCCAGAAGTGCCACTTGGCGAGGGTCATGTCATACATGCGCCCCACCCACTTGGGCAGCCAGTAGTAGACACCCGCGATGATGGCGAAGGCGGAGCCCGAGACGAGCACGTAGTGAAAGTGAGCCACCACGAAGTACGTGTCCTGGTACTGGAAGTCGGCCGGCACCATGGCGAGCATGAGGCCGGAGAAGCCGCCGATGGTGAAGAGGAAGAGGAAAGCGAGGGCGAACAGCATCGGCGGCTCGAAGGTGAGCGAGCCGCGCCACATGGTGGCCGTCCAGTTGAAGACCTTCACTCCCGTCGGCACCGCGATCAGCATGGTGGCGAACATGAAGAAGAGCAGCGCCGAGGTCGGCAGCCCCACGGTGAACATGTGGTGCGCCCAGACGATGAACGAGAGGAACGCGATCGAGGCGGTGGCGTACACCATCGCCTCGTAGCCGAACAGGGGCTTGCGCGAGAACGCCGGGATGATCTCCGAGACCACGCCGAAGCCCGGCAGGATCATGATGTAGACCTCGGGATGTCCGAAGAACCAGAAGATGTGCTGGAACATCACCGGGTCGCCGCCGCCGGCGGCATTGAAGAAGCTGGTGCCGAAGAAATGGTCGGTGAGCAACATGGTCACCGCGCCCGCGAGCACCGGCATCACCGCCACCAGCAGGAACGAGGTGATGAGCCAGGTCCAGACGAAAAGCGGCATGCGCAGCAGCGTCATCCCCGGGGCGCGCAGGTTCATGATGGTGACGATCACGTTGATGGCCCCCAGGATCGAGGAGATGCCCATCATGTGGATCGCGAAGATCAGCATCGGGAAGGAGGCGCCGAACTGCAGGGTGAGCGGCGGGTACATGGTCCAGCCGCCGGCCGGCGCGCTGCCGGGCACCAGCCAGGAGGAGAGGAGCAGCACGAAGGCGAAAGGCAGGATCCAGAAGCTCAGGTTGTTGAGCCGCGGCAGCGCCATGTCGGGCGCTCCGATCTGAATGGGGATCATCCAGTTGGCGAGCCCCACCCAGGCCGGCATGATGGCGCCGAAGATCATCACCAGACCATGCATGGTCGTCAGGGAGTTGAATACCCCCGCATCGACGATCTGCAGCCCGGGCTTGAACAGCTCCGCGCGGATCATCATCGCGAAGGCGCCGCCGGTGAAGAACATGATGCACGAGAAGACGAGGTACATCGTGCCGATGTCCTTGTGATTCGTCGCGAATACCCAGCGGCGCCAGCCGTGCGGCTTGTGATCGTGGTCGTGCTCGGCGTGCGCGTGAGCTTCTGTGTGCGGCGTCTCGGCCATGGGCTCTACCCTCTCGGAAACTTTGGGTCCGGATCTGGAACGGTCAGGGTGCGAAGGATTGCGTCTCGTCTAACTGGAAGCCGCGGCCTTCTCCGCCGCCGCTTCGCGCTTCAGCCACGCCTGGAAGTCGGCCTTGGAGACGGCATCGACCACGATCGGCATGTAGCCGTGGCCCCGTCCACAGAGCTCGGCGCACTGTCCGCGATAGACGCCAGGCTTGTTGGCGTCGACCTCGAACCACGAGGTATTGATGTAGCCGGGGATGGCATCCTTCTTGATGCCAAAGTCCGGCACCCACCAGGAATGGATCACGTCGACCGCGGTGACCAGCAGACGCACCTTGGTGCCGACCGGGACGACGAGGGGATGGTCGACGTTGCGCAGGTAGTGCGGCACGCTGTACGGGCTGATGCCGGAGTCGAGCTCGCTCGCCGCCATGCTCTTCGCGTCGAGCTTGGAGATGAAGCTCACCCCTTTGCCGACGTACTCGTACTGCCAGCCCCACTGGAAGCCCGTGACCTTGATGTCGAGCTGCGAGTGGGCGTCGTCACCGATCAGCACGATGCCGTGCGCGGCCGGAATCGCCATCCCGACCAGGATCAGCACCGGGATGGTGGTCCAGACGATCTCGACCTTGGTGTTGTGGACCAGGGTCACATCGGCCACGGCGCCGCGCGATCGGCGGTGAAAGATGATCGACCAGATCATTACCCCGAATACGAGGACGCCGATCCAGACGCAGACCCAGAAGGCCATCATGTGGATGCTGTACACGTCCCTGCTGATGCTGGTGACCCCCACGGGAAGGTTGAGGAGACCCCAGCCGCCCCGAGGAGACTCATCCGCCATGGCGGGCAAAGCCGCCCCGGCCGCGGCGAGCAGCGCTGCGATGCTGAGCCATATCCCGGGCCGTATTCCGAGTCTTGCGCGATACATCGTTGTCGTGCCTTTCTCGCGCGGTTCCTTACGGTGAAGGCCCCCCCGCGCGATCGCTAACCGAACCAGAACCCGTTGCGCCCCCTACTTCGGCCCCGAGGCCAGAGAGGGCGACTCGTTGATGCGGCCGATCAGGCGCTGCAGCCTCAGCGCCAGCCCGTACCGCTCTTCGTCCGTGAGGAAGCTTCCCAGCTCGCACTGCCGGCCGTGCGACTCAATGGTGAGCCGGCTCGGATGCAGCTGCGAGGCAGGACGGCGCAGTTTAACCTGAGCCCAGTGCCGCTGGAACACGGTCAGCTGACAGCGCGCGCGATCGCGCGACTCTACGCTCACGTCGGACTCCGTGAGTGTAATGATTTCGGAACGGTAGCGCCGGGCGAGGCTCGCATGCAGCGCCCAGCCGACGAGCAGCATTTCCAGTCCTGCGAAGGGGAGAACGGGCCACATCCCCATGAGCGCGAGCACCCCGGCCAATGTCAAGCAGAAGAGGCAGAGACCGCCGAAGAACAGCGCCGCTCCTCGCAAACTGAGCGAGCAGTTCGGGCAGATGACGATGCGCACGGGCTGCCGGGTCCGCTGCGGGGCCTCCATGAATCGCCGGTCGCGCGGCAATCGAGGCCGCTCGAGCCGCCTCCTGTGAGTGATTGCCCGATGGTAGAGCGGCGCGGCGAGCGCTTCAAGCGCACAGCCTGGTCGCGGCCTCGCGCAGCTCGGGCGCGCCGAGGCCCCGGTCGAGGAAGGGAATATGGGCGAGGGGCGGCGCGCCGAGGCGCGCCGCCAGGGTGGCGAGATTCTCGGCGGAGCGATCGAAATGCGCATCGACGGCGTTGGCGATCCAGCCGGCGAAGGCCGTGCCGCGGGCGGCCAGGGATTCGCGGGTAAGGAGCGCGTGATTGAGACAGCCGAGGCGCAGGCCGACGACCAGGAGCACGGGAAGGGCGAGCGCGACCGCGAGATCGGCCATGCTGGCGCCGTCGCTGATCGGTGCGAGCCAGCCGCCCGCGCCTTCGACCACGACGCAGTCGGCGCTGCCGGCCAGAGAGTCGAAGCGAGAGCGCAGAAGTCCGAGATCGATCGCGACGCCGGCTTCGCGGGCCGCTATGTGGGGGGAGATGGCAGGGATGAAGCAGTAGGGATTAACGGTTTCGTAAGGAGCCGGCACGTTCGCCGCCGCCATCAGCGCCAGCGCGTCGGAGTTTCGCGGGCCTGCCGGTGTGCGGTCGGAGCCGGAGGCCACCGGCTTCATGACGGCGACCCGCAGACCGCGGGCGACCCAGGCGCGCGCCAGAGCGGCGCAGACCACGGTTTTGCCTACGCCCGTGTCAGTGCCAGTGACGAATAAGCCGTATTGCATGATTTCGTGCTCCGGGCATGCCGGGAGCTTCATCTCCTCCGGCGGATGTCAGAGGGGGAAATTCTGACTTCGCCGGTGTGCGCGGATGATGCGGGGCGGCCGGCACTGCCCCAGGCGGCGCCATAGACGATTTCGTAGGTCGCGGGGAGTCGGCCGTCCTTGCGGAAGGACTCGTATGCGGTGAGGACACGTTGCAGGTGCGTGCGGCCCAGGAGGGAGCGGGGGCGGCCGGCGGTGGCGTTGCGCGCGCCTATGCATTTGAGGTCGCGCATCACGGCCATTGCGTTCGCGTACGTGAGCTGCGTGCGATCGATATCCAACACCGGTTCCTGGAGCCTGGCGCGTACGAGTGCGTCGCCGATGTCGTGCATGTCGAGGAAACGGTTGACGTGATTGTGGGCGTCAGCTTCGGCCCAGGCGCTGCGCAGCTCTTTCAGGGTGTCCGGGCCGAAGGTCGTGAAGGCGAAGAAGCCTTGGGGCTTGAGGACTCGCCGTACCTCGGCGAAGACATCGTCGAGCTCGCACCATTGCAGCATGAGGTTGCTGAAGACGATGTCGACGCTGGCGGATCGCAGCGGGAGGCGGGCCGCGTCGGCGCACACGCGCTCGAAGCGGCGGAAGAGGCTCTGATGGCGCGCGGCTTGATGGAGCATGCCGGGAGCGAGATCGAGCGCGATGATCAGTGAGCGGCGGTAGCGCCGCTTGAGCTGCGCCGTTGCGCGGCCGGTACCGGCACCGAGGTCGAGAACGGCCTGCGGACGGAAGCCGAAAGGCTCGAGACGGCTGAGAAGCTCGTCGGCTACGCGCGACTGCAGGACCGCTGCGGCCTCGTAGGTTGCGCTCGCGCGGTCGAAGGCGGCGCGCACGCCCGCCTTGTCGAGCCGGAAGAAGTCCTGGGGGCTCGCGGCGCTCATTGGCGCAGCAGGAAATCCGCGAGCAGCGCACTGAGCTCCGGAAGGTGGGAGAGGAATGGCGCATGCGCGGCGCGCCGGATTTCCACGTAGCGGGCGTTGGGCAGGCGCTCGGCGAGCGTGCGAGAGGCGGCGGGCGGGGTCACGCGGTCATATTGACCGGCGATGACGAGAGCCGGAAGAGTGACGTCAGCGAGCAGTGGACGCAGATCCGTATCGCGCAGCAGCTCGAGGTCGCGCGCGAGCGCCGCCAGGTGCGGGCTTGCGGACTCGGATCGGCCATGGGCGAAAAGCGCGGCCCGCAACTGCTCGAGCGCCTCGGCGCCGCCTGCGCTGCCACGCACCTGCAGCTCCAGAAAATCGCTCACCGTGCGGCGGTAGTCCGTGCGCAGGCCGGCGGCCTGTGCCGCGAGCCGCTCCGGCGGTGCGCCGTGAGGCCAGTCAGGGCCCCCGGCGAGCCGCGGCGTGGCGGCAATCAACACCAGGCGGTGCACCGCTGCGGCCGCGTGCGGGTGCGCAGTGCCGCAGTCACGCTGAGCGGCCGCGAGCTGCAGCGCGATCTGGCCGCCGAGCGACCAGCCGAGGAGCGAATATTCCGCCGCGAGCGCCGCCACGGTCTCACGGACCTGGGCGGCCTGCCCGTCGAGCGAGGAGCGCTCGGGCAGCCAGGCGCTGCGGCCGTGGCCGGGCAGGTCGACGGCGATGATGCGGAAGCGGTCGCTGAGGGCGGCGGTGAGTCCGTCCCAGACGCGCAGGTTGAGCCCCCACCCGTGGAGGAGCACGAGCGCCGGTCCGCTGCCGCGGACCTCGGTGTAGAGACCGCTCATGAGGCGGGCGCTCTGGCGCAGGCGCGGCCCAGGCTCTCCACCAGGGCATCGATCTGGCTCTCCTGGTGGCCGGCCGTGAGCGTGATGCGCAGCCGCTCCGCGCCGGCGGGCACCGTGGGTGAGCGGATGGCGACCACCCAGAAGCCGGCCTCGCGCAGCGAGAGTTGCGCGGCGAGCGCCGCCTGCGCGCTGCCGAGCGGGATGGGCTGGATCGGAGTCACGGAGTCGGCGAGCGGCACCCCCGTTTCCCGCGCCGCCGTCCGAAAGCGCGCGGTGAGAGCCAATACGCGCTCGCGCCGCCAGGTCTCCTCACGAGCGATGCGCAGGGCCGCGCGAGTTGCCGCAGCGACGGCCTGCGGCAGAGCCGTGGTGTAGATGTACGAGCGGGCGCGCTGAATGAGAATCTCGATCAGATCCGCGGAGCCGGCGGCGAAGGCGCCGAAGGATCCGAGCGCCTTGCCGAGAGTGCCGACGAGCACGGGCACTGCTTCGCAGTCCAGGCCTGCGGCCTCCAGCGAGCCGCCCCCGTTCGCGCCGAGCACTCCGATCCCGTGCGCGTCGTCGACCACGAGCCACGCGCCATGCGTGCGAGCCGCCTCCGCCAGCTCCGCGAGCGGTGCGACATCCCCGTCCATGCTGAACACACCGTCCGTCGCCAGCACAGCCGTCTCAGGTCTGCCGTCAGCGAGCAGCCGGCGCGCCGCAGTGGCATCGCAGTGTGGATAGCGACGGAAGCGCGCGCCGGATAGGAGGCCCGCGTCGATGAGCGATGCGTGGCTCAGGCGGTCGAGGAGCACGGATTCGCCGCGCCCCGCAAGCGCGGTCACGACACCGAGGTTGGCCATGTACCCGGTCGAAAAGAGGAGCGCGCGCTCCCGGCCGGTGAAGGCGGCGAGCTCCTCCTCCAGCGCAGCGTGCTCCCGGCCGTGACCGCTGATGAGATGTGAGGCGCCGCTGCCTGCGCCACAGCGCGCTGAGCACTCCGCCATCGCGGCGGCGATCGCCGGATGCGCTGCGAGACCGAGGTAGTCGTTGCTGCTGAAGTCGACGAGCCGGGTGCCGTCGACCACGACCTGCGTGTGGCTGGCCTTCTGCGGATACGACTCTACTGTCGCCCGGCGACGCCGCAGATGCTGTCGCTCGATCTCGGCGAGCGCCGGCTCAAGCGGCTGTCTCTTCATTGCGCGTGCCGGGCGAGCTTTCGGGCCGCAGGCCGAGCCGCGCCAGCAGGCTCCGGTCCCGATCGACGTCAGGATTGCCGGTGGTCAGCAGCTTCTCGCCGTAGAAAATAGAGTTGGCGCCGGCGAGAAAGCAGAGCGCCTGCAGCTCATCGCTCATCCCCTGCCGCCCCGCCGACAGGCGCACGTGCGCCCGCGGCATCATCAGGCGCGCCGCCGCGATCGTGCGCACGAAATCGAGCGGATCGACGGGCGCGGCGCCGTCGAGGGGTGTGCCCGGCACCTGAACGAGCTGGTTGATGGGCACGCTTTCCGGATGCTGGGGGAGGTTGGCGAGCGTCATGAGGAGCCTTGCGCGATCGTCGGCCGACTCGCCCATGCCGAGAATGCCGCCGCAACAGACCTTGATGTCGGCGGCGCGGACCGCCTCCAGCGTATCGAGGCGGTCCTGGTACGTGCGGGTCGTGATGATCTGCCCGTAAAACTCCGGCGAGGTGTCGAGATTGTGGTTGTAGTAATCCAGGCCGGCGTCTTTCAGCTCACACGCCTGCTCCGGCGTCAGCATGCCGAGCGTGGCGCAGGTCTCGAGGCCCAGTGCGCTCACCTCGCGCACCATCTGCGCGATGACCCGCAGCTCTTTCGACTTGGGCGAGCGGTAGGCCGCGCCCATGCAGAACCGCGTCGCTCCCGCCTCCCTGGCGCGCAGCGCCCGCTCGCGCACGGCGGCGACCTCCATCAGCTCCTCCCGCTCGAGACCGGTGTCGTAACGCACGCTCTGCGGGCAGTAGGCGCAGTCCTCGGGGCAGGCGCCGGTCTTGATGGAGAGCAGCGTGCTCATCTGCACCGTGTTGGGCTCGTGGTTCTCGCGGTGCACGCGCTGTGCGTGGTAGAGCAGGTCCATGAGCGGCAGGGTCATGACGCTCATGACCTCGGGCAGCGTCCAATCGTGGCGAACGGTTCCGAGGGCGGTCGGGGTCATGGGAGTTCCGGTGGTCGGGACGGCGGCGATGTTCGCGGGCGGCGCGGCCGATGTCAACGTGAGGAGGGCTATCGGGTAAACATTAGGTCAATTCTTGATCATCTGCGCAGCAGGTGCACGGCGAGCGCCGCGGCAACCCCCAGAGCGCCGACGACCGAGACGAATACGGCCGCGGCGGCGCAGTCCTTCACCACTCTGATCCGAGGGTGATATTCCGGACTGAGATGATCGGCGAGCGCCTCGATGGCGGTATTGAGCAGCTCCGCCGCGAGCACGCCGGAGCTCGCGAGCGCCACGGCCGCCCACCAGATCGGTCCGGGGCGAAGCACCGCGAGAGCCGCCACGACCAGCACGAAGACGACCGCCTCGAAGCGCACGCTGCGCTCCGTACGCAGGCCATGCATCAGCCCAGCAAGGGCGAAGCCCATGCGGCGCCAGAGCGGTTGATTCTTCTGCGGGCTCAACGCCTGTACACGTATTGCAGCAGCACGCCGATGAAGATGGCCATGCCGACGTAGTTGTTGTTGAGGAACGCCCGCAGGCACGCGGCCGGCTCCCGCGCGCGGATCAGCCACTGCTGATGGAGAAAGAGCATCCCCGCCGTCACCAGGCCCGCGTAGTACCAGCCGCCGAACCTCATGTCACGGCCGGCGAGCACCAGCGCGAGCAGCATCATCGCCTGCAGCGCCCCGATCAACAATCGGTCCATGTCGGCGAACAGGATGGCGCTCGATCTGATGCCGATCGTGATGTCATCCTCCCGGTCGACCATGGCGTAGATCGTGTCGTACACCACCGCCCAGATGACCGCCGCGATGTAGAGCACCCAGGCGATGCGCGGCAGCGAATCGCGCTGCGCGGCAAAGGCCATGGGCACGCTCCAGCCGCCGAAGGAGATGCCGAGGTAGAGCTGCGGCAGCGGAAATACGCGCTTCACGAAGGGATAAGACACGGTGAGGGCCGCGCCGATGACGGCGAGCTTCACAGTGAAGGGATTGAGACGGGTGACCAGCCACAGCGCGGCCGCCCCGAGAACGGCGAAGAGCGCCAGGGCCTCGATAGGGGAGACGCGGCGAGCGGCGAGCGGCCGCTCGCGAGTGCGCTTCACGTGCGGATCGATGTCACGGTCGGCGAAATCGTTGATCACGCAGCCCGCGGCGCGCATGGCGACCACGCCCAGCGCGAAGACGATCAACACCTTCTGGTCCGGCCTGCCGGCGCCGGCGACCCAGAGCGCCCAGAGCGCCGGCCATAGCAGCAGCCAGATGCCGATCGGGCGATCGAAGCGGGCGAGCCGCGCGTACTCCTCCAGGCGCCGGGCCACGCGGTGGTAGAGGGGGGCCTCTTTCGCCTTGCCAGCGATGACGAGGTCGGTTGTCGTTGCGGTGCTATTCATCTGATCTGCATTTACATTCAGTGGGGGAAGACACGTACCACTGGCCATCCTTGGCGGCAGGGCCCCCGGCCCACGCATCCTGCGTGGGCGCTCGTCCGGTGAGCGCGGATCGAGGACACATTAAGTGTCCTCGATGAAAGGCACCGCGCTCATCCGACTCGCCCATATTGTTCCGCGGTCCCGATCCACCGGGCCGCGAGCGCGGCAATATTATCCGGGTACTGAGCAATCAGCAGCTCCGCAGCCTCCTGAACGCGCGGCAGCAGGTCCGCATCGCGCGTCAGGTCCGCCACGCGAAGCTGCGCCAGCCCGGTCTGCCGGGTGCCGAGGAGCTCGCCGGGACCCCGCAGCTCGAGATCGCGCCGTGCGATCTCGAAGCCGTCGCTCGTCTCACGAATCACTTGCAGGCGCTGACGGGCGAGCGGCGAGAGCGGCCCGCGGTAGAGCAGCACGCAGGTGCTGGCCTCGGCCCCGCGGCCCACCCGGCCCCGCAGCTGATGCAGCTGCGCGAGCCCCATGCGCTCGGCGTTCTCGATGACCATCAGAGTGGCGTTGGGAACGTCGACCCCGACCTCGATCACGGTGGTCGCGACCAACAGCTGGATCTTTCCCGCCTTGAAGGCGAGCATCGCCGCATCCTTCTTGGCCGGAGGCATCCGCCCGTGCACCAGCCCCACCTGCACCTCAGGTAGCGCTTCGGCGAGCGCGGCGGCACTCTCCTCCGCGGCTTGCGAGCGCAGCTCTTCCGATTCTTCGATGAGGGGACACACCCAGTACACCTGACGTTGGCCGCGGCAGGCCTGCTCGACACGCGCGACCACCTCGTCGCGCCGCTCTTGCGGGACCACCACGGTCCGCACCGGGGTGCGGCCCGGGGGCAACTCATCGATCACGGAGACATCGAGGTCGGCGTAGGCGGTCATGGCCAGTGTGCGCGGGATCGGTGTCGCGGTCATGATGAGCTGGTGCGGGAAGCGCCCGAGCTTGTTGCCCTTCTCCCTCAGCCGCAACCGTTGCTGCACCCCGAAGCGATGCTGCTCGTCGACGATGACGAGCGCGAGGCGCGAGAACTCGATGCCTTCCTGGAAGAGCGCATGTGTCCCGACGATGATGCGGATATCGCCGTTTGCGACCGCTTCCAGCGCGCTGCGACGCGTTCGCGCGGGCTGAGAGCCCGTGACCAGCGCGACATCGAGACCCAAGGGTCTGAACCACTGATCGAGATTTCGCCAGTGCTGCTCGGCCAGCAGCTCGGTCGGCGCCATGAGCGCAGCCTGAAAGCGCTCCTCGGGCGCATCGGGCGCAGTACTGCCCACCGCACGTGCCGCCGCGGCGGCCGCCACCACCGTCTTGCCGCAGCCGACGTCGCCCTGAATGAGTCTCACCATTGGCACGCTGGAGCGCAGATCCGCCTCGACTTCGGCCAGCGCGCGCGCCTGCGCACCTGTCAGCGGGAAAGGTAACGCGGCGAGCAGCCGCGCCGCCATCGCTGCGGAATCATCGAGCGGCCATGCCGGGTCGGTCTTCGCCGCTCGCTTCAGCAGCCGCAGGCTCGCCTGATGCGCGAGGAGCTCCTCGAACGCCAGCCGCCGCTGCGCCGGGTGACGGCCAGCGGCGAGCTCTTCGACCTGCGCTTCGCGTGGCGGCCGGTGGACGTAGCGCAGAGCCTCCCGCAGCGGCGGCAGATCGAGCGATTCCGACACCTGCGCCGGAATCCAGTCCCGTACCGCCGCGGTGTCGAGCTCGCGCAGCGCCTCGGCGATCAGCGCACGCAACTTGCCTTGCGAGAGGCCTTCCGTCAGCGGATAGATCGGTGTCAGCGTATCCTCGACCTGCTCGTCGGCGCGGCCGACCCAGCGGTACTCGGGATGGATCATCTCGAAGCCGCTCGGGCCGCGTCGAACCTCCCCGAAGCAGCGTACCCGGGTTCCTCGCGCAAGGCCCTTTTCCTGAGAACCCGAGAAATGGAAGAAGCGCAGCGTCAGGAAACCGGAGCCGTCCCAGATCCTGGACTCCAGCTGACGGCGGCGGCGATAAACGACCTGAGTGAGCTGCACCTCGCCCTCGACGAGCACACGCTCGCCGAGCGACAGCTCCCGGACCTTCTTGAGAGTGGTGCGGTCGTCATAGTGAAGCGGCAGCACGAACAGGAGGTCCTGGACCTGAGCAACTCCGAGACGCCGCAGCCGCTCGGCCAGAGCCTCACCGACGCCGCGCAGCGCAGTGACCGGCCGCTGCTCGGGCGAGCAGGGTGCCTTCATCGAGGACACTTAACGTGTCCTCGATCCCTGCGAGCGCCCGCGCGCGGATGCGCGGGCCGGGGGCCCCGCCGCCATGGATGGCCAGTGGCACGGCCCTCCACTCTTACCGACCCGTGGCACCGCCTCAGCCGGCCTCAACCAAGATAAAGGACGCACTCGGCCTCAACGCGCGCGCCGCGGGGCAGCTGCGCCACGCCGACGGCGGCCCGCGCCGGGTAGGGCTGCGGAAAGTAGAGCGCCATGATCTCGTTGACCTTGGCGAAGTGCGCGAGGTCGGTGAGGTACACGTTGACCTTCACTGCCTGCGCGAGGCTGCCGCCTGCGGCCTCGGCGACCGCCTCGAGGTTCTCGAACACGCGGCGAACCTCCGCCTCGATATCGCCGCTGATCAGCTCTTTCGTGGCCGGGTCCAGGGGGATCTGGCCGGAGAGGTAGACGGTATCGCCCGCGCGCACCGCCTGGGAGTAGGTACCGATCGCCTGCGGGGCCCGCTCGGTATGGATCACTTTACGGCTCATGTGCTCTCTCTCACCCGTTGTTGAGATTAGGATCCGGCTCATCACTCTCGTCCATTGTTTCGACGTCTGCGTCCATCCGCCCGCTGCGCGCGTGCGCGGCGATGCTGCGGCTGACGCGCGTGACGTCCGGCATGCGGCGGGTGACGCGCATCACGCGCGCCAGGTGCTTGCGATCGCGCACCTTGAGCTCGAAGGTGAGGATGGAAGCGTCGCCCTCCTGCTCCTCGATGGACACGTGATGAATGTTTGTTTCCGTGCTGGCGATCGCTGCGGCCACGGCCGCCAGCACGCCGGTGCGGTTGACCACGTAGATCCGGATCTCGGAGTTGAAGAGCCGGTCCGGCGCCGGCCGCCAGCTGACCGGGAGCCACTTCTCCGGGTGCTTGCGGTAATCCTCGACGTTGACGCAGCGCTCGCGGTGGATCACGACTCCGCGGCCCGCCGAGAGGAAGGCGAACACGGGGTCGTGAGGCAGCGGGAAGCAGCAGCGAGCATAGGAAACGAGCAATCCCTCGGTCCCCGCGATGGCGAGCGGCAGCGGCGCGTGCGCGCCCCCTCCGTCCGCGGGCGGGGCGGGCAGCAGGCGGCGCGCGACCAGGGGCGCCAGGCGCTCGCCGAGGCCGATCTTCTCGTAGAGGTCGTCGAGATCCTTCATGCCGAACTCCCCGAGCACGGCCTGCTGCACCTCGGGGCTGACATCCTCGAGCGCCAGGCGGAACTCTCCCAACGCCTGGTTGAGGAGCCGCTGGCCGAGTGCGATCGCCTCGGTGCGCCGCAGGCTCTTCAGGTAATGCCGGATGGCGTTGCGCGCCTTGGCGGTGACGACGAAGTTGACCCAGGATGGATTGGGCATCGCGCCCTTGGCGGTGATGATCTCCACCGTCTGGCCATTGCGCAGAACCGTGCGCAGCGGCGTCAGCCGGCGGTCCACCTTCGCCGCGACGCAGCGGTTGCCGATGTCGGTGTGCACTGCGTAGGCGAAGTCCACCACCGTAGCGCCGCTCGGCAGGCGCAGGATGGTGCCTTTGGGCGTGAAGACGTACACCTTGTCGGGAAACAGATCGACCTTGACGCTCTCGAGGAACTCCTCCGAGGTGCCGTCCTCCTGCAGCTCGACCAGGCTCGACAGCCACTCGCGCGTGCGCTCCTGTTGCATGGAGTCGGCATCGCCGCCGCTCTTGTACTTCCAGTGGGCCGCGATGCCGGACTCGGCGACGCGGTGCATGTCCTCGGTGCGGATCTGCGCCTCGATGGGCACGCCGTTCGGACCGAAGAGCGTCGTGTGGAGCGATTGGTAGCCGTTGACGCGCGGGATGGCGATGAAGTCCTTGAAGCGCCCCGGCATGGGCTTGAACACGGAGTGCACGACGCCGAGCGCGCGATAGCAGGTATCCGGCCTGTCGGCGATGATGCGCAGGCCGTAGACGTCGACGATTTCAGCCAGCGAGGCGCGCTTGCGCAGCATCTTCTTGTAGATGCTGTAAAGGTGCTTCTCGCGCGTTTCCACACGGGCGTGGATCTCGTTCTTCACCAGGGCGCTGGTGAGCTGCTGCTCGAGCTTCTTCAGGAATTCCTTCTGGTTGCCGCGCGCCTTGCGCAGTGCGCGCTCGAGCACCTGGTAGCGGTGCGGGTAGAGCGCCTCGAAGCCGAGGTCCTCGAGCTCGAGCTTCATGTTGTAGAGGCCGAGGCGCTCCGCGATCGGCGCGTAGATCTCCAGCGTCTCGCGTGCGACCGCCCGCCGCCTCGGCAGCGGCATGGCCTGGATGGTGCGCATGTTGTGGGTGCGGTCGGCGAGCTTGACCAGGATCACCCTCAGGTCGCGCACCATCGCCAGGAGCATCTTGCGGAAGGACTCCGCCTGCGCTTCCTCGCGGCTCTTGAATTGGATGGCGTCGAGCTTGGTGACCCCGTCGACGAGCTCCGCGACATCGGCGCCGAACCGCGCCGTCAGCTGATCCTTCGGCGTCGGGGTGTCTTCGATGACATCGTGCAGGATGGCCGCAATCAGTGTGTCGGCATCGAGGTGCAGGTCGGCGAGGATGGCGGCCGCGGCCACCGGATGGGCGATGAAGGGCTCGCCGGAGAGGCGCTTCTGGCCTTTGTGCGCCGAGGCGCCGAACTCAGCCGCCTCCTCGATGCGCGCCACCTGCTCCGGCGGCAGATACTTGCCGACCGCGGTCAGCAGCTCCTTGAGTCCCGGGGTGCGCCTTCCGCCGGGGAGCAGTCCCAGGAGCGAAGACGCATAGTCCATACGAGCGCGCGGAGGGCTTCAGTCTCCGAGGCCGAACTGCGGCGCGCGGAAGGTGGATTGAGCCTCGAGCTCGGGAATCGCGGGCTCGGCCGGGGGCTCGGGCTCGCGGAGCATGTCGAGCGTGACATTGCCCGCGGCGATCTCGCGGAGCGCGACCACGGTCGGCTTGTCGTTCTCCCAGCCCACGGTGGGCTCGGCTCCATTGGCCAGCCGGCGCGCGCGCTGCGCCGCCAGGATGACGAGCTGGAAGAGGTTATCGACGTTCTGCAGGCAGTCTTCGACGGTGATACGGGCCATGGTACGGGTACGAAGGAAGATGAGCGCCGAAAGGCGCGGGAGACTGCCTACTATAAGCCCATTTGCCGTGCTCAGGCCAGCAGGCGCTGCAAAAGCGGCGCCAGCTCCGGGCGCCCGGCGGCCAATCTCTGTGCTCCGCTGCCGGCGCCAGTACCCGCGGCGGCCCCCCGCTCGCCGCCCCGGGCGACGGGAGGCACCCTCTCGCCATGCGCTGCAACGATGGCCGTCAGGTCCGCCACCGCCCTTTCGAAGTCATCGTTCACCACGACGTAGTCGAATTCCCGCCAATGCGACATGTCGCTCACGGCATCGCGCAGGCGTCGCGCGATCACCTGCGGGGAATCGGTCGCGCGGCTCTGGAGGCGCTTCTCCAGCGCCTCGCGGGAGGGAGGCAGGATGAAGATGGTGACGCAGTCGGGCATGGCTGAGCGCACCTGCCGGGCGCCCTGCCAGTCGATCTCCAGCACGATGTCCCCGCCCAGCGCCAGGCGTGTTTCGACAGGCGCCCGTGCGGTTCCGTAGAGGTTGTCGAAGACACGGGCGTGCTCCAGGAACTGGCCTTCCGCTGCCAGACGCTCGAACTCCGGAACATCGATGAAGTAGTACTCCCGCCCGTGCTCCTCCTTGGGGCGCCGCGGCCGCGTGGTGTGGGAGACAGACATCCGCAGGGCGGGCACGCGCTCGAGCAGTGCCTTTACCAGGGATGTCTTCCCGGCACCGGAGGGCGCTGCCAGCACGAACAGCGTGCCTCGCGTAGTGGGCGTCGTCCGCGCCGGCCCGAGGTCGAGCTCTTCGCGCGCGGCGGCAACCCACGAGCGCAATGCCTGCGCGCGGTGGCTGACTTCATTCTTCACGGCCGGATCGAGCTCCGCCGCGGTGCCGCGCGCATCCGCCGGCAGGAATATCGGGTCGTAGCCGAATCCGCCGCAGCCGCGCGGCTCGAACGCGATCCGCCCTTCCCAGGTGCCGTGCGCCACCAGCGGCTGCGGATCATCGTGCCTGCGCACGAAGGCGATCACGCAGTGATAGCGTGCCTGGCGGAACTCCATCGGGACGTCGTGCAGCTCCGCGAGGAGCCTGTGTAGATTCTCGGCATCGCTCGCTCCCTCGCCGGCGAAGCGCGCCGAGCGTACGCCCGGCCGGCCGGCCAGCGCATCGACTTCGATGCCGGAGTCGTCCGCCAGCGCAGGAAGTCCCGATGCCCGCGCCGCATGCCGGGCCTTGATGAGCGCGTTCTCCAGGAACGTGCTGCCGGTCTCCGGCGGCGATTCGATGCCGAGCGCGCTCTGGGAGGTGAGCTCGAGGCCGAGGGGCGCCAGGATCGCCGTCAGCTCCTTCAGCTTGGCGGCATTGCCGCTCGCAAGAATGGTCTTCTTCATGCACCCCGGTCCGCCAGGGTCTGGGTCTGCAGGGAGAACAGCTGCTCGATTCCGGCGGCCGCCAGAGCGAGCATGGCATCGAGCTCGTGCCGGCGGAAGGCATGCCCCTCCGCGGTGCCCTGCAGCTCGATGAAGGCGCCGCCGCTGCGCATGACCACGTTCATGTCCGTCTCGGCCTGCGAGTCCTCGGCGTAATCGAGATCCAATACCGGCCGGCCGCCGACGATACCGACGGAGACGGCCGCGACCTGCCCGTGCAGCGGGTTGGCGGCAATCACGCGGCGTGCCACCAGCTTCTCGCAGGCACGCGCCAGCGCAACGTAGCCGCCGGTGATGGAGGCCGTCCGCGTGCCGCCATCGGCCTGCAGCACGTCGCAGTCGATCGTGATCGTGCGCGCTCCCAGCGCTTTCAGATCGATGACCGCGCGCAGCGAGCGGCCGATGAGGCGTTGGATCTCCTGCGTGCGGCCGCTCTGTTTGCCGCGGGCCGCTTCGCGTGCCGAGCGCGTATGGGTGGAGCGCGGCAGCATGCCGTATTCCGCGGTGACCCAGCCCTGCTCCTTGCCGCGCAGGAAGGCGGGCACGGTCTCCTCGACGCTGGCCGTACACAGCACCTGGGTGTCGCCGACCTCGATCAACACCGCGCCCTCGGCATGCTTGGCGAAGCGGCGCGTGAAGCTGACCGGGCGCATCTCATCGGGCGCTCGTCCGCTCGGGCGTGTCATGACAGCCAGCGCAGCGCGGCTACGGAGGTGTTGTCGCTGGCCGCGCCGGTGCGCGCCACGGCTCTCTGGCCCAGCTCGAGCAGTTTTTCCCGCAGCGCCGTACCCGATGCCGCATCCGAGCCCCCGGGCGCGGAGAGCTCCGCCGCGATCTCCGCGTCCTTGAGGCCGCTCCAAAATCCGTCCGTGCACACCAGGAGCACGTCTCCAGACTCCAGCGGGCGCCGCCGCGCGATCGCCATGTCGGGAAGGATGGGATCGCCGCCGAGACAGCACTCGACATAGTTGCGCATGGGATGGCCTTGGGCCTGCTCCGCGGTGATCAGGCCCTCGCGCAGCAGCACCTCGACGTGGCTGTGATCGCGGCTGCGGCCGGCGAGGGCGCCGCCGCGCAAGTGATAGATGCGGCTGTCGCCGACGTGTCCCCACCACGAGGCGCCCTGCTGCACCAGGCAGAGCGCACAGGTGGCGCGCGGCCGCTGCTCGAGCGGCAGCGGGGCGCCGAGCTTGACCACTTCGTCGTGCGCGCGGCCGAGGATCAGGTGGAGGAATCCCATTGGATCGAAGAGCGGGTGAGCGGTATGCCCGAAGGCATCGAGCACGATCTCGCGGGTGACCTCCGCGGCGCGCGCACCGTTGGCGTGGCCGCCCATGCCGTCGGCGACGACCAGCAACGCCGCATGCTCCGTCGCTGCGACGGCGACCCGGTCCTGGTTCTCCTCGCGCCCGCCCAGGAGGCTGACGTCGGCGTACTCAACCCGCAAGAATAAGTCCGTGCATCTGTTAGACTTTCGGTCCACCTTTATAGCACTCCGGGCCGCCAGGAGCTAAGCGTTTAACTCATGATCGCCAGTATGACGGGCTTCGCGCGGCGGGAGATCTCCGGACCCTGGGGAGCGCTCGTCTGCGAGCTGCGCAGCGTCAACCACCGCTTTCTCGAAGCCGGGTTCCGCCTGCCGGATGAGCTGCGCTCCGCCGAGGGCGAGCTGCGCCAGCACCTCGCCCGGGAGGTGCGCCGCGGCAAGGTCGATTGCACCATCACCTATCGGCGCGCGCAGGTCTCCGAGGCCGGGCTCGAGGTCGACGGCCAGGCGCTCGAGCGTCTGCTCGCGCGCCTGAAGGACATCGGCCGCTCATTCCCGCAACACACCGTGAACCTCGTCGATGTCCTGCGCTGGCCCGGAGTGCTCAAGGAGGATAACTCCGCCGGCGAGGAGCTGATGGTGGCGACCAAGGCGCTCTTCGGCAGCACCCTCGAGGATCTGGTGGCGGCGCGCGCGCGCGAGGGGCTGCGGCTGAAGGAGATACTGGAGGTGCGCTGCGCCAGTCTGGAGGACCACGTGCGGCAAGTGCGGGAGCGCCTGCCCGAGGTGCAGACCCGCATGCGCGCGCGGCTCGACGAGCGGCTGAAGGAGCTGACCGCGAGCGTCGATCAGGACCGCCTGGAGCAGGAGCTCGCCCTGCTGCTGCAGCGGCTGGACGTCGATGAGGAGCTGGACCGGCTCGCCGGCCACATCCAGGAGATCCGCCGCGTTGTCGCCGCCAACGAGCCCGCCGGCCGGCGGCTGGATTTCCTCATGCAGGAGCTCAACCGCGAGGCCAACACCCTGTCATCGAAGTCTCAGGACCTGGAGACCACCCGCAGCGCGGTGGACATGAAGGTCGTCATCGAGCAGATGAGGGAACAGGTGCAGAACGCGGAGTAGGGTCCAGGGGTGTCGAGGCACATCGATCGCTGTCGTAAATAGCCTGTATTTCTAGTGATTTTGGCCACGAATGGCCACTTCCATCCAACCCCCTATCGGCTATCCTGTAGCTAGTGCGGTAGCTGACTTGTAGCTAAGTCCGTGGCTGCTGTTTCACGATCAGGGCGGCTTACGAGGTGCCGAAAGACTTCGCAAACCACCCAGATCGAGAGCCACCGGATCGAATCCTTGCGGATGGAGGGGTCGGATGGAACGGCGTACGTCGGCGCATGGTCCCTGCCAACCCGGCCTCCGGTTTCTCACCGCGCCTCGATGGTGGCGGCACCGAGAGGCCCCGCAGCCGCGCCCTGAGCCTCGATGAGCTGGCGCAGCTTTTCGAGAAGGTCCGCGAAACGCCGAGCTTCGGCACTGCGAACGCACTCGCCCTCAAACTGCTTCTCGCCCTTTGCGTCCGCAAAGGCGAGCTGCTTGGGGCCCGATGGGAGGAATTTGATCTAGACGGCATCACGACTCAGGGCGCGGTCTGGCATCTTCCCGCGTCGC
>JAGWPE010000316.1 GCA_028870635.1 Gammaproteobacteria bacterium
GGGCGCCAGCTTCGCGGCGCCGCCTGACGAGCACTTCTACGGTCTCGGGCAGAACCAGGAGGGGATCCTGGATCTGCGCGGCCGCACGATCGATTGCAAGCACTTCTACGACGATCCGCACGGCGAGACCGTCTGCGTGCCGTTCATGGTCTCGAGCCGCGGTTATGGAATCGTTTGGGACAACCCGTCGGATACCCACGTGTACCCCGGCGTCAATGGACGCACCCTCTGGCAATCCGAAGTGGGTGAGCGCGTATCGTTCTTCGTCATCATCGGTGGCGACGCCGATGCGCTATATGCCGGATACGCCAGGCTCACCGGCCGCACGCCCATTCCGCCCAAAGCGGCATTCGGGCTCATCCAGTCCAAGGCCCGGTATGCGAGCCAACAGGAGGTCCTCGACGTCGCGAACACGTACCGCCGCAAGGGCTATCCGCTCGACATCATGGTGATCGACTGGTTCTACTGGACGCGCATGGGCCAGCTCGACATCGACCCGGCGCAGTTTCCCGACCCGGATGCCATGAACCGCAAGCTGCACGCCCTCGGCATCAGGTCTCTGATCTCCGTGTGGCCGCGCTTCGAGCGCGACTCCCGTTACTTCAATGAGCTCGACGCCAGGGGGTATTTCCTGAAGGACAAGGACGGCAAGACACAGGACGGACTGCCGTTCCGCTCCGATCGCGCCGGCGCGCTCATCGATGCCACCAATCCACTGGCACTCGACTGGTTCTTCTCGCACGTGCGCGACAACATCCTCGCGCACGGCTTCGACTACTTGTGGCTCGATGAGACGGAGCCGGACCTCGTCCCGGACGGCTTCTTTTTCAAGATCGGCTCGGGCGATCGCTATCACAACGCTTTTCCGCTGTTGTACATCGATGGAATGTCGCAGCGGTTGCGCCGATATCGTCCCGACAGGCGGGTCCTCATCCTCGCGCGTGCGGCGTATCTCGGCTCGCAGCGGACCGGAGCGATCTTCTGGTCGTCCGACATAGATCCGTCCTGGGAGGCGCTCAGGCACCAGATCCCGACGGGGCTCGACATGACGGCATCGGGGATCGCCTACTGGGGCAATGACATCGGCGGATGGCAGCCGTTGCCCGAGACTTCCTCCGCCGCTCATCCGCCGCTGATCGATCCCTCCGACGCCCGCGATGTCGTTGGCCGGGACGATGATTATCCGGAGCTCTTCACCCGCTGGTTCGAGTACGGCACCTTCCTGCCGATCCTGCGCGTCCACGGCGAGCGCAAGCACACCGAGATCTGGGCCTACGGCAAACAGGCCGAGGCCATCCTCGCGCGGTACGATCGCCTGCGCTATCGGCTGATCCCCTACATCTACTCGCTCGCCCGCCATACCTATGAGAGCGGCGCTCCCTTCATGCGCGCGCTCTGGATGGACTTCCCCCGCGATCCGAAGGTCGCTGCCATCGGCAACGAGTACATGTTCGGTCCCGACTTCCTGGTGGCTCCGGTGACGCGCCAGGGACAAACACGCAAGCGCGTGTACCTGCCGGCGGGCACGGACTGGTACGACTACTGGACCAACGCGCGGCTGGCGGGCGGGCAGACGATCACCGTCGATGCGCCGATCGATCGTATCCCGCTCTTCGTGCGGGCAGGCTCCATCCTGCCGCTGGGAGCGGTGGTGCCGAGCACGGCGACGCCGCAGCCCATCGAGCGCATCGAGGTCTATCCGGGGCGCGATGCCGGGTTTGATCTATATGACGACGATGGAGTCAGCTACGCCTACCAGCGTGGCGGCGGCCGCCTGACGCACTTACACTGGGACGATGCCGCTCACCGCCTCACCGCAACCGGCGGCGGCAAGATGCTCGGGCGTCCGCTCAGCGCGCTGCTGGAAGTGGTTGCCGCTCACTGAGCCGTGGCGGTGCGGCGGATGCAGCCAAGGTGAGGGAATCGCGCCTGGATGAGGTACTCATCGACCTCGGCGAGTTAAGATAGCCGGCATGAAGCCATACGTAGTCTGCCACATGGTGGCAAGCATCGACGGCCGCATCCTGCACAGCCGCTGGCGGCCGCAGACTCGCTCGGGGGGAGAGCTCTTCGAGCGTTTGCACGGGCAGATCGGCGGCGAGGCGTGGCTCGTGGGCAGGGTAACCGGACAGGAGTTCGCGAAAGCGAAGGCCTACGAGACTCACGCCGACAGAACCTATCCGCGGGAGCCCTGGCTCGCTCGCCGGGACGCGCAGGCATACGGAGTGGTGTTGGATGCGCACGGCAGGATCGCGTGGGGCCGATCCGACATCGGTGGTGACCCGATCGTGGTCGTGCTCACCGAGCAAGTCTCCGACGCTCATCTTGCCGGCCTGCGCAGGGACGGCGTTTCATATTTTTTCGCCGGCGAGCGGGAGCTGGACCTCGCGTCCGCGCTCGAGTTCCTCAACCGCGAGCTCGGCGTAAGGCGCCTGCTGGTCGAGGGCGGCGGCCTCAACAACGGCGCGTTTCTGCGCGCGGGCCTCATCGATGAGATCAGCCTCGCCATCTGCCCGGCGGTCGACGGGGCGAAGGGCGCGCCGAGCGTCTTCGACTCGATCGACCGGGATGCCGAGCTGCGGGCGCCCATCGCGCAGATGTCGCTCGAGAGCTGCGAAGCGCTGGAGGGCGGCGCCGTATGGCTCCGATATCGGGTGCGCAACGACGCTGCAGCGGTCCCGGGCAACTCGTCATGACTGCATCCATCGTCCGCCTGGACGGTCCCATCGCCTGGGAGGAGTCGGGCCTGGCACCGGATCGCATCCTGGCAGGCAGGCCCGCCCACCGCGCATGGAACGCCTTCACCGACGCAAGCGGGCAGTTCTTCTGCGGCCGCTGGTCCTCGACGCCCGGTAAATGGCGGGTGCGCTACACGGAGAACGAGCTCTGCGTCATCACGTCAGGACGTATCACCATCGAGAGCGTCACGGGCGAGCGCCAGCAATTCGCGGCGGGCGATGCTTTCGTGGTGCCGGCAGGTTTCGAGGGGACCTGGACCGTGCACGAGGATTGCAGCAAGTTTTACGCGATCTTCGAGCCACGAATGTAACAGCAGGAGCAGATGGCCACGGGCAGCTCAGCGGAGCCGGAGCGGCCGGATGTCGGGACACTGAGGTGACCCCGGTTCAGTTAGAATTCCACGCATCAGTGGCAGCACCGTGACGAATATGAGCATTACCGATTCCGGGCACGCGGATCTGCTGGCCGAGGCGGTCTCCTGGAGACATCAACTGCACCGGCACCCGGAGCTCGCCTTCGGCGAGCGGCGGACCTCGGAGCTCGTCGCCTCGCAGCTCGAGCGGTTCGGGCTGAAAGTGCATCGGGGACTTGCCGGAACCGGCGTGGTGGCGACGCTGAGCCGCGGTAGCAGCCGGCGCAGCATCGGTATTCGGGCGGACATGGATGCCCTGCCGATCCGGGAGGAAAGTGGTGCGGCGCACGCCTCGACCGTCCCGGGCGTCATGCACGCCTGCGGACACGATGGCCATACGGCCATCGCGCTCGCGGCTGCCCGCATCTGCGCCAGCCTGCCGGATCTCGACGGCACGGTCCATTTCATCTTCCAGCCCGCGGAAGAGAACGAGGGCGGCGGGCGGCGCATGGTCGAGGAGGGGCTGTTCGCGTCCTTTCCCTGCGACAGTGTTTATGCTCTGCACAATTGGCCGGGTCTTCCGGCCGGCACGTGCGTCGCGCGCGACGGCCCGATGATGGCCGCGTTCGGAACCTTCGAGATCGGCATCCGCGGGCGGGGCGCTCATGGCGCCATGCCGCATGCGGGAACCGACGCGATCGTCACGGCGGCGCAGATCGTCTCGGCTCTGCAGAGTATCGTCAGTCGCAACATCGATCCGCTTCAATCCGCTGTCGTATCCGTAACCCAGATCCGGGGCGGTGATACGTGGAACGTCCTTCCGGACGAATGCATCATTCGTGGTACGACGCGCTGGTATGACGAGAGGGTCGGGGACTGTATCGAGGAACGCATGACCCGGCTTGCGAATTCCGTTGCCGCCGGGTTCGGCTGCACGGCCAGCCTCCGCTACGAGAGACGCTACCCGGCGACCATCAACGATCCTGCATCGGCAAGGCTCGTTCGCGAGGTCGCCGGAGAGATTCGACTGAGCGTGATCGATTCTCCGCCGACCATGGGCGCGGAGGACTTCGCATACATGTTGCGGGCCGTGCCCGGCTGCTATCTCTGGCTGGGCGCCGGGCGCCTGGGGGAGAACCCGGGTCTTCATTCGGCGCGCTATGATTTCAACGATGATGTTTTGCCGGCGGGTGTCGATCTCTGGGTGTCGCTGGTGCGCAGATGTCTGGCTCGCGCATGATGATGTCCCGACTCACGTCCGCGGGCTTCGACTCTGCGCCTTTTCCCTGACGATCGCATCCGCCGCGTTGGCTTCCAGAACCCACGTGGCCGCGGCATCGACGGTGTATTCGTCCTCGAACCAGAGGAACCCGAAGCTCGTGATGCACTCCGGGAAATCCGGCTTGATGACGACGTAGCCGGGAACCATGCCGCCGGGGACGAAGGTATTGTCGGCGCGGTTGTTGCCGTACGCCTGCAGCTTCGAGGCGGTACCGATCCCTGAGATGTACGACACGCTGGAGTCGGGATGCGTGCCGAGCAGGTAATTGGCGGCCCGGAGCGTATATTCCGGGCCGACGGCATCGGGAAATGCCTCGTGCAGGAAGTACATCGCCACGCCGAACTCCGCTACCTGGGCCGAGCCGCCCCACGCGCCCAGCGACGGAGGTACGCCGAAGGGGGTCGCGGCCATGTAGTGGTTCAACTGCGGGACGAAGGCGTCGACCGCCGCCTCGAGCCGGGTCCTGTAATCGGGGGCGAGATAGGGAAGAGCCCTCACCGCCGACCAGCCGCCGAAGGCGATCTGCTGCGGAGTCGCGGGGAACATCTTCTCGACGCGGCTCTTGTACGGCTCTGCGCCGCGGGTGGCTATGGTCAGCTCCACCGCGGCACTCCACTCCGGCGAGCCCAGCCCGAACTCCCGGTATCCTCCCTCACCCTCCAGATATCCGGGGCGGTGGTCGTGGTCAGGATGAGCCTCCGCGTCTTTCCAGAGCTCGATGGCCGCATCCAGGCACTGCTTCGAGAGCGGGTCGTTCCAGCCCTTCAAGGTACGAGAGGCGGCGGCCAGCGATGCCGCGGCCGCGTATTCCATCCTCGCGGACGTCATGGTCCACGCCCACCGCGGGTCCGGGTTGTTGGAGTAGGCCCCGGTCTGCGAGGCGCCATCGCCAATGAACGTGTACCACCTCAGGGCGGGCGATTGGATGCCTGTGAAGGGATGTCCGACCGCCCGGATCTGCGCGAGTGTTTGCAGAACTCCGTGCTCGACCTGCTCGACGACATCCGGGATGCCGTCCGGCCCGTGCATCTCGACCGAGCGAGCCTTCTCGTTCACCGCGAGCTCGTCCCACTTGGTGTGGAAGGTCTCATAAGTGAGGGCCAGGTTCTGGATGGTGCCGTACTGGCCGAAGGCATCGTTATCGAAGTCGCCCGCATCGAACCAGCCGCCCACGTTCAGGCCGGGGATGTGCTGTCCGGGCTGGTACGGAGACTCGGTGTTCGGACCCATCCAGTAGCCGTCGAAATGAGTGATGTTGGGAGGCGCCTGCAGAGCGTCAGTCATGTGTGCGATGCCATGCCACACGCGGTAGGCATCGCGCACGGACACGTGATCCATTTGCACGGCCAGGAATCCGTCGAGAGTGGTTTGCCACGTCTTGCCGTAAACGTCCTGCGCAATGGGAAACACGTCGGTACGCCGGCCCGCGTATTCGATCACGTACAGGCCGGGCTCCTTCACGGCCGAGAAATCGAATTTGGCATAGTCGTAGCGCAGCCATGGCTTGGGCGTCGAGACAGGGCCTTCGAAGACCTTTCGGTAATTGCCGTCGTCCGAAAGTCGCAACACCGCCGCGGTCCGCGGCGCCTCGTACCTCCGGTCGAGCTCGATCACGGCGACCTTCGGGAAGTCGGCGGCGTATCCCGCCTGGCTGTGCGCGATCATGGGCGGCCGGGTCCAGTTGGGAATGTAGTCCGGCCGGATGTGCCACACCACCGCGCCTTGCGTCTTCCCGGCAGGAATCAGCGTGCGCAGCACGTACCAGCCGTTCTGCGCCTCGTTGCGTCCGTCGAAGAGGAGGAGGGGTCCGGTGTCCGAAGTCACGCTGATCCGGTTGAGCGGGTCATCCGCGGCCATCGTGATGCTCTTGCCCGTCGCGAAAGGCAGAGGCTGGGTGTAGCCCTTGGCCTCGTGCCACTGCTGCACGTACCCCAGACTCCTCGGGTCGCCGGGCCTGGGCGGAGCCACGGTCATCTCGGCCTCGGGGCTGCGGGGGAACACCCCGAAGGCCTTGCCGTCGACCGCGTACGCCTTGTCCATGTAGATGGAAGGCAGAAGCTCGAGGTTGAAACCGGCCCGGCCGATCAGGGCCTGCGGCAGGGGCTTCTCGAGGTTCATGCTCACCCGTACTCCGCCGGGCTCGGCCGCGACGACGACATGATAGTAGAAGTGAAAGGCCGGATAGGAGACGAAGGCGGTGAGACGCTCATGCGCCTTGTCGGCCTGCCGTGAGATGAGATGTGGAATGGCGTCCCATTGCTCCGGCGTGGGCAGAAGACGCACGCTGCCGTTGGTGGCGATGCGGTGCCCGTGCAGGATGATCTGCATCGCCGCATCCTTCTGGTCGAAGAAGATGGGGCTGTAGTTGTCGTCGTACAGCATGACGCTGACACCCGGCGCATCGAGGTAGCCGCTGTCGGTAACCTTCAGCGTCAGGCCGGGGTCCGGCGCGGCGAGGCATTGCAATGAGCCGAGGAGCAGTGCCATTGCCAAGGCGATTCGAGATCGAGTGCGCATGCGGCGACTCCGGCGTGACTTATGATA
>JAGWPE010000001.1 GCA_028870635.1 Gammaproteobacteria bacterium
AGAACGGCCCCTATGCGGTGCGCGCCAACATCCAGCTCGACGGCGAGCGCGGAGTATTCCGCGCGACGCTCTGCCGCTGCGGAGCCTCCAGGAACAAGCCCTTCTGCGACGGCTCCCACAACCAGGTGAAGTTCACGGCCTCCGGCGAGCCGTCCTCGGGGAAGACCGACATGCTCGCGGTGCGCGACGGTGTTCTTGCCATCGATCCCGAGACGGACGGTCCGCTTCGCGTGCGCGGCAACCTCGAGATCATCTCCGGTACCGGCCGAGTAGTGGCGCGCGCGACCCAGGCACGGCTGTGCCGCTGCGGCGGCAGCGGCAACAAGCCCTTCTGCGACGGCACGCACGCGAAGATCGGGTTCCGCTCGAGCGCCACGTGAGCGTGGCAGCTGTTTGAAACTTCGCCGCCGAGCTGGCCCGAAGCATACGCATCGGACATAATCGCCGGCATTCGCTCGCGACCGTGACTTGCCGAGGGGACATAACCACAAACTCGAGCACGGCCGCACGCATTGGCTTCGCAAGAGGTTTCGATGTCAGAAGGTGGCGGCGCCATCGCCGTGCTCGAGGCCAGGGAAGGGCGGAACGATGTTGATTTTCTCTCCGGGGGCGGCGAGCTCGGCCGCCTCATTCGCGCCCATGACTGGTCGAGAACACCCCTCGGGCCGCTGGAGGACTGGCCGCAGAGCCTGAAGACGGCGACCGCGATCCTGCTGCGCTCGCCCGTGCCGATGGTGCTCCTCTGGGGCCCGCAAGGCATCATGATTTACAACGATGCCTACGCCGTCTTCGGCGGCGCACGCCATCCGCGCCTTCTCGGCTCCAGGGTGCTCGAGGGCTGGCCGGAGGTGGCCGACTTCAACGCCAATGTCATGCGGGTCGGCCTTGCGGGCGGGATCCTCGAATACCGCGACCAGCACCTCGTCCTGAACCGCAACGGCCGCGCCGAGAGCGTCTGGACCAATCTCGGCTACAGCCCGGTCCTCGATGACGAGGGCAAGCCAGCTGGCGTGCTCGCGATCGTTGTCGAGACGACGGAACGCGTCGTTGGGGAACGGCGCCTGCGGACGCTGCGCGAGATCGGCTCGAGGACGACGCCGGCACGATCAGTCGAGACGGTATGCCAGGCTGCGCTCGCGGCCATGGCGGCGGAGAACCCGGCCGATCTGCCCTCCGTCCTCATCTATCTCGCTGCGGGCGAGGAGCTTCGGCTCGCCATCCATTACGGTGCGGAGCCGAGGGCGGAGGCCCTGCGTCCGGGCTCTCCCGAGTCGACGGTCGTCAAGTCGATCATCGAGGCTTTGCGCCGAGGTGAGAGCCGGGATCTCCCCGCGGACCTCCTGATCCGGGAAGGCCCCAAAGGGGCCGGTCGCATCGATCTTCTGCCGATCACCGCGGGAGAAGCTTTGGCCGGCGCGCTCGCCGTGGCAACGCCCGCCGCAGCCGACTCACCCGATGGAGTGCGGCTGCATCAGTTTCTGGAGCTCGTCGCCTCTCAGGTCTCCAAGGCCGTCGCGGCGGCCCAGACGCTCGAGGGCGAGCGCCAGCGCGCCGAGTCGCTCGCCGAGCTCGATCGCGCGAAGACCTCCTTCTTCTCCAACATCAGCCACGAATTTCGCACCCCGATCACTCTGATGCTCGGCCCGCTGGCGGAAGCCGCGGCGGATCCCTCCCTGTCCGTTGCCGCCCGAGAGCAGCTCGCCGTCGCGCGCCGCAACTCGCTGCGTCTGCTGAAGCTCGTCAACAACCTGCTCGAGTTCTCGCGCCTGGAGGCGGGCCGCATCGGGGCGTCCTTCGAGCCGACCGATCTCGCCACCCTCACCTGCGATCTGGCGAGCACTTTCCGCTCGGCCATCGAGCGCGCGGGGCTGCGCTTCACCGTCGATTGCCCGCAGCTCGCGCAGCCGGTATACGTGGACCGCGAGATGTGGGAGAAGGTCGTCCTCAACCTCCTCTCGAATGCATTCAAGTTCACGCTCGCGGGAAAAATCTCGGTCCACCTGCGGCAGGAGCGCGCGCAAGTCGTGCTCGAGGTGACGGATACGGGTTGCGGCATACCGGAAAGCGAGCTGCCGCGGCTCTTCGAGCGATTTCACCGCATCGAGGGCGCGCAGGCGCGCACTCAGGAGGGGTCGGGCATCGGCCTCGCCATGGTGCAGGAGCTCGTGAAGCTCCACGGCGGCATGGTCGCCGTGCAGAGTCGGCTCGGCGCGGGCACCACGTTCGAGGTGCGGCTGCCCGTGGGCAGCGCCCATCTGGCTGCCGACCGCATCCGCTCTCCACGCGGGTCCGCATCTCCCGACATGGGCAGCCATGCCTATCTCGAGGAAGCGCAACGGTGGCTATCGGCCGACAGCGAGGGCTCCGGCGAAGCGCTTCCGAGCGGAGAGTGGCAGCCTCCTCCCAGGCGCACAAACGGCAGATTGGCCGGGCGCATCATCGTCGCCGACGACAATGCCGACATGCGCGCTTACCTCCGGGACCTTCTCTCACCCACATATGCGGTCGAGACCGTCAGCAATGGCGAGGAGGTGCTCGAAGCGGTGCAGCGCGCCCGGCCCGCCCTCATTCTGTCGGATGTCATGATGCCGCGCTGCAACGGCTTGCAGCTTCTCGATCGGCTGCGCGCCGATGAGCAAACCCGCGACATCCCCATCGTGCTCCTCTCCGCCCGCGCAGGCGAGGAAGCGCGGGTCGAGGGACTTCATGCGGGCGCCGACGACTACCTCGTCAAGCCTTTCTCCGGCCGGGAGCTGCTCGCGCGCATCGGTACGCTGCTCGAGCTCACCCGCATGCGAGCCGAGCGCGACGCCCAGTTCCGGGCTTTCGTGGGCGCAACGTCGGATGCGGTCTTCAGGATGAGCGCCGACTGCAGCGAGATGCGCCACCTCGAGGGCAATCGTTTCATTGCCGACACGCGCGAACCCGCGCACGACTGGATGGAGCGCTACATCCCGCCGGCCGATCGGCCGCAGATCCTCGCGGCCGTCAGGGAAATGCTGCGGACGCGCCGCTGTCCCGGCCTCGAGCATCGTGTGCTTCGGGCCGACGGCAGCATCGCCTGGGCGCTCTCGCGCGCCGTGCCCATCGAGGATGCGGCCGGCGAGATCATCGAATGGTTCGGCACGACTTCCAACATCACTGATCGCAAGCTCGCGGAGGCCGAAATCGCGCGCGCGGAAGGAAAGCTGCGCGCGGAGGCCCGGCAGAAGGACGAGTTCCTCGCCATGCTGGCGCACGAGCTGCGCAATCCCCTGGCTCCCATCACCAACGCGAGCGAGCTGCTGCTGCACACGGTGAAGGACCAGGGCCGCGCGCGGATCGCCATCGAGATGATCAGGCGCCAGGCCCTGCACCTGACACGCATGGTGGATGACCTGCTGGACATCTCGCGCATCACCCAGGGCCGAATCCAGCTCGAGCGCTCGCCGGTCAACATCGCGCACGTCATCGCGCAGGCGATCGAGACGGTGGAGTCGCTCCTGCACGAGAAGCGCCTGCGGCTCTCCAGCACGACCTCGAGCTACGAGCTTTATGTCGAGGGCGACCTCCCGCGCCTCGTCCAGTGCGTGGTCAACGTCCTCGGCAACTCGATCAAGTATACGGATGCGGCCGGGGAGATCCGCCTGCAGACCCGCGCCGAAGGCGAGCTCGCCGTCATCGAGATCACGGACACGGGTGTGGGCATCGCGCCGGAGCTCCTGCAGCGGATATTCGACCTTTTCGTCCAGGGGGACCGCACTCTCGATCGCGCGGAAGGCGGCCTCGGCATCGGGCTCTGCGTCGTCAAGCGTCTCATCGAGATGCACAGGGGCGAGGTCACCGCCGAAAGTCCCGGCCTCGGACTGGGGGCAACCTTCCGGATCCGGCTTCCGCGCATCGAGCGGCCACATGCGGACGCCTCGCAAGCGGCGGAGACGGAAACGGCGCCAAAACGGGTGCTCGTAGTCGACGACAATGCTGACGCCGCCGAGTCTCTTGCCATGCTGTTGAGCCTGCAGGGCCACGAGACGCGAGTGGCGTTGAGCGGGCGCGAGGCGCTCGAGGCAATGGAGACGTTCCGGCCCGACGTGGCGCTGCTCGATCTGGGACTTCCCAAGCCGGACGGCTACGAGCTTGCCGCCCGGATCCGCGCCATGCCGCAATTGCGCGGCATTCGGCTCGTGGCGCTGACCGGATATGGCCGGTCCGAGGATCGCCAGAGAACCGAGGCGGCCGGGTTCGACGATCACCTCGTCAAGCCTGTCGACCTGGCAGCGCTCACGCGCACGCTCGCTCATTCGCGCTAGACTTGCGCTGCCGCGCACGGCCGCGCGGATCGATAGCCGGGTCTCGACCGTTTGTCATACCGCATGCGTAACCTTATCCTCCGGTCGGCCGGTGCCGCCCTTGTGCTCACCGCCCTGCTCACGGGCTGCGACAAGCTCGGGCTGGGCGGCGAATCTGCGCAATCGAAAGAGCTGCCGACGCCGCGAGAGCTCAAAGCGATCCGCTACATGTCCCAGGCGAAGGGGCCGGACGGGCGGCCGGTGTATGACCATCTGGAGCAGGCCAAGTCCTGCCACGACCTCGGGATCGCAATGCGCTGGAACCGGCCACCCGACGTGAAGGCCGGTCCCTTCAACGGGAAGATGACTTATGTTCTCTCGGGCGTGCCGGGCGGCCTGTCCAAGAATGCCGAGGTGTTCATCACCGGAGTGATCAAGGCCGGGCGGTCATTGTCCTCCGGCGGCTCCGTCTGGTCGTTGAGGCTGAAGGACGGCGGCGAGGTTCAGGCCGTCGAGACGGCGGAGTACGCGCAGAAGCAGGATGAGGCCCAGCAGGCCGGTGGACACGCGACGATGCTCCACCCATACACGCCGGGGCGGCTGCTCTGCGCCTACGGCATCTATCAGGGTCCGATAGGCATGGCGCTGGATCAGAAGCGGCGCGTGCCCCTGGTTTCCGTTCTGTTCGCCATGGACCGGCTCAGGTAGCCCGCCGGGTCGACATCGCCCGTTTCCCTTCAGTAGCCCGCGGCCAGCCCCGCCGGCCGGCGGCGGTCGTTTGCGCCCTCGAGCAGATGAGTCTTCGGATCGACGAGAATCGCCTCGTCAGCGCCCCACGACTTGATCTGCTTGAAGCGATAGCCCATGGCCTCGAGCCGCCGCTGCACCGCGGCGGTCATGAGCCCCGGCTCGACGAACACCTCATCCGGATACCACTGCTGGTGCACGCGCGGCGCGTTCACGGCCTGCTGTACGTTCATGCCGAAGTCCGCGACGTTGAGAAAGCTCTCGAGGGTCGTCGAGATGATGGTCGAGCCGCCCGGGCTCCCGGTCACCATGTAGAGCCGCTTGCCGCGCAGCACGATCGTAGGCGCCATGGAGCTCAGCGGGCGCTTGCCGGGCTCGATCTGGTTGGCCGTGCCCTGTACCAGCCCGAAGCCGTTGGGTACGCCGGGCTTGGACGTGAAATCGTCCATCTCGTCGTTGAGGAAGAAGCCCGTGTCGCCGGCGATCTGGCCGTTGCCGAACAGATAGTTGATCGTGTAGGTAACCGCCACCGCGTTGCCCCGGGCGTCCACCACGGAGTAGTCGGTGGTGTCCGCGCCTTCCGTGGGGCCGA
Source organism: Gammaproteobacteria bacterium (assembly GCA_028870635.1). Classification (GTDB taxonomy): domain Bacteria; phylum Pseudomonadota; class Gammaproteobacteria; order Steroidobacterales; family Steroidobacteraceae; genus 13-2-20CM-66-19. The sequence goes on from JAGWPE010000001.1 coordinate 5,608, forward strand.
GATTGCCCTTGATCTGCGATGAGGGAGTCGCCTCGCCGGGGCTGATGCCGGCTCGCAGCGCGGCCGCGTGCTGCGGCGAGATCAGCTTCGCGACCGGATCGTGCACGAAGGCCGGGTCGCCGAGGTCGCTGTTGCGGTCGGCGAAGGTGCGCCGCTCGGCCTCGACCAGATAGTGCAGCGTGTCGACCGAGCCGTAGCCCCATTTGGCGAGCGGATAGGGAGCGAGGATCTGCAGGATCTCGCAGATGCTCGTGCCCCCCGAGCTCGGCGGTGGATCGGAGACGATGGTGTAGCCGTGATACCCGCAGCGCACCGGCTCATCCCAGGCCACCGAATAATCCGCGAAGTCTTTCATGGAGAGGATGCCGCCATGAGCCTCGCTCGCCGCGACGACCGCGCGTGCTATGGGCCCGCGATAGAACGCCTCCGTTCCGCCGCGCGCGATCAGCTCGAGAGTAGCCGCAAGCTGCGGTTGCCGCAGACGATCGCCCGCCACGTATGGCTTGCCATGATTCAGAAAGATCGCGGCGACGTTGGGGTGCTTTGCGAAGTCCTTGGCCCGCACATCGAGGATGTTGACATCGCCCTGCTCCAGCACGTAGCCGTCGCTCGCCAGCCGGATGGCCGGAGCCAATACCTTCGCGAGCGGCAAAGTCCCATACCGCTGCAAGGCGGTATCGAGGCCCATGACCGTGCCGGGCACGCCGACGCCGAGGTACGTCTTGGTGCTCAAGCCCGCAATCACATTGCCCTTGGAGTCCTGGTAAAGGGCCGGGCCGGCCTCGAGCGGCGCCTTCTCGCGAAAGTCCAGGAATACATCCTTCCCGTCCGCCAGGTGGATCATCATGAAGCCGCCGCCGCCGATGTTGCCGCAGCAGGGATGCACCACGGCGAGGGCGTACCCGACCGCTACCGCGGCATCTACCGCGTTGCCGCCCTGCTTCAGGATCTCCACACCCACCCGGGTTGCCAGGTGCTGTGCCGTCACCACCATCGCATGGCGCGCGCTCACCGGCTCGGCCGCGGCCAGCCCCGCCAGAGTCGTCGCCGGGCCGCTGGAGTCGAGCGCCTGGCTCGCAATACCGGGGCCGGCAGCCCGACCGACGCCGGCCCGCGCCAGGAGAGCCGCAGCCATTACCACCGCTGCGGCCCGCGCCATCACTCGCTCACGCATCCTCATCCTTCCTACCACCGATAGGCCGCGGTCCCATAGTAGTACGCGCCGCTGAAGCCGATGGGCGAGGTCTGCGGATAGTTCAGTATGCCGCCGACGCTGTTCGCAGGCTTCACCCTGTCGGGATAGGCGTTGTTGAGATTGTTGGCGCCGACCGAGAAGGACCACGACCGCCACTCATATCCCAAGCTGGCATCCAATACGACGAGTGCACCATGTGTCTGATCATTGGCAGGAGTCGTCAGGCTCCGGTCCGTCCACTCGCCGTAGCGGGTGACCTGCCCGTGCAGCGTCCATGCTCCGATGCGCCACTCGGCTGCGGCGAAGATCTTCGTGAGCGGCGTCCCCTCGCTGATGCGCCCCTGCTCGTCGCGAGTGATGATCGGCAGGCTGAGACCGGCGAGCCCGACCTGGGGCGGATTCGGCGCGATCGAAAGGATCTCGGTCTTGTTGTAGTTGACGCCGCCCGTCAGCGCGAGAGACGACACTTCGAACGGAATCGCATAGCTCGAGATGAGGTCGACGCCGCGGGTGCGCGTGTCGACCGCATTGGTGAAGAACCGGCCGCCGGTCACGAACGGAAAGCCCGCGGACGTCAGATAGTTCTGCACGGGAGCGCCGATCAGATTGCCGCTCAGGATGATCCGGTGGGCAATCGTGATCTGGTAGGCGTCGATCGTGGTGTAGAGGCCATTGTGGGGGGTCAGCACCAGGCCGACCGTATAGTTGTGAGACAGCTCCGGCTGCAGCGGCTGAGCCCCCAATGCCTGGGCGGCCGGGTTCGTCACCGGGAAGGTGCGGATGGTGTACGGCACGCTGTTGATGAAGTTGATCGCCGTGCTCGAGTAATACTCCTGCTGCAGGGACGGTGCGCGAAAGCCCGTCGAAGCCGTCGCCCGAACCGCCACCACCGGATCGAACGCGTACCGGCCGGACAGCTCCGCCGAGGTGGTGCCGCCGAAATCGCCGTAGTGCTCGTGACGCACCGCCGCCTCCGTCGACAGCTTGTCGGTCAGATCGCTCTCGAGATCGAGATAGACCGACTGGCTGCTGCGCGAGTGCGAGCCGGCATCGCCCGGGGTATAGCCGGGATAGACCTGTGAGCCGCCGCCGGCATAGGACGCCGCATCGCCGGCATCGATGGTGAAGCTCTCGTGCCGATATTCCAGGCCCCATGCCACCAGCAGCCCGTTGCGCAGCCACCCCGGCGCAAATGCCCGCTTGAAGTCCGCGTTGACCAGGGTCTGGCGGTTCTCGAGCGTGCCCACGTAGAAATCGGTGGGCGAGGCCGCGCCGAGCGAATAGTTGAACGTGTTGGCCGTGTTGAGCCGCCACTGGTTACCGCCGGTGTCGACGCTCAGGTCGTAGCGCCAGCCGGCCGCCGTGCCCCGCAACCCCGCCACTTCCGTATCATCGCGCAGCGTGCTCTCCTCGATCGGCAGGTAGCCGTCGGGGTAGACCGCCGCCGCGGCCGGCGTGCTCTTCTCGTACTGCGACAGTGAGCGGAAGAAGCCGCCCGCCCAGACGTTGCGGTGATTCAGCAGGCTGAATGCATAGAGCTGAGCGTGCGGGGTGAAGTCGTATTGAAGATTCAGGGAGCCCTGCTCCGACTGCAATGCCGGCAGTCCGTAATGGAAAGTGACCTTGCCGTAAGTCGGATCGGCCGGGTAGCGCGTGTCGGGACCCGCACGGTTGGTCGGGTTCTGGTGCGTCCCGTCGGCGCTCAGGCGCAACCAGCCGTTCGAGCCGAGTGCGAGCCCGCCGTCGGCGCCGCCCTGCCACGTGGCGCCATCGCCCTTGCTGTAACGGCCGCCGGTCACGCTCGCCGCGCCCCCCTTCGCACCGTGCTTGAGAATGATGTTGATGACGCCCGCTATCGCATCCGAGCCGTACTGGGCGGCGGCGCCGTCGCGCAGCACCTCGATGTGATCGATGGCATCGATCGGGATTGCGTTGAGATCGACGGGCGAGGAGCCGCGTCCCAGGGAGCCGTTGACGTTGACGATGGCCGTGGTGTGCTGGCGCTTGCCGTCGATCAGCACCAACGTCTCATCCGGAGAGAGGCCCCGTAACTGGGCAGGCTGCGACGCATCGGTGGCATCCGTGACCGATGGCTGCGGGAAGTTGAATGAGGGCAGCAGCGTACGCAGCGCCGTCGCGAGGTTCGGCGCACCGGTGCCGACCAGATCCCTGGGTGTCAGCACATCGATCGGTGCGAGCGAGGTGGCCACCGTCCGATTTCCAGCCCGAGTGCCAGTGACGACCACCGTCTGCAGGTTCCCAGGGGCCGCGGACCCTGCGGGAACAGCGGCGGGATCTTGGGCACCTGCGCCGGCCTGCACTGCATCGGCGGGGCCCGTGGCTGGTGGCGGATCGCCGGCGTCCGCCATCATGTAGCGTGCGGCCGAAGCGCTCGCTGCAGGGGCACCGCTCGCCCCCCGCGGCGCCGCGCTCGCGCCGCTCGCATCGCCGAGGTCCGAGGGCCGCCGGATCTCGATCGTCGTCGGGTTGAGCCGCCGATAGGTCAGCTTGGTGCCGCTGAGGAGTCGGTGCAGAGCGGCATCCAGAGTGACGTGGCCCTCGACCGACGGCGCGTTGTATCCGTCGGCGATCCGCGAGAAAAAGATGATCTGCACACCGCTTTGCTTGGCAAGCTCCTGCAGAGCCGCGGCAAGCGGCTGGCTGACGATCTCGACGTCGATGGCCTTTGCTTCGCCGGCCGTTGCGATCGGGCCCGAGGCCGCCATGCAGGCGAGCAGAGCGAGAGTCGGAGTCAGCGTCGGACGGCTGCGATGCATGAGAATCCTCCCCGTGAAGAGACTGTGGACGCGTTTGGGTGATCTTTGGGGAGAATAGAGCCGGCTTTTTCGGCGTTGGCCCCCTCCCGGCGGAAAAAAAATCGCGGCGCCCGCCATCCGCTCCAGATGGGGGCAGGCACGGCTCGCGGAGCGCAAAATTGGTGCAACTCGGCGGCCTGCCGGCTCAGCGATCCATCCAACACACTTGCTACCGCGGGCGGCTCGCGGGAGCCGCGTCCCGCTTGAGCGTCACGGTGCGCGTGCCGTCGCTCTCGCGTCGAACCACCACTCCCGGAGCGTCGGCGAGGAAGGACAAGAACGAGTCCGGATCGTCGAGTTGGATGACGCCGGTGACCTCGCGAGCGCGCAGGGTCGCGCTGTCGATCGCGATGCGCGGGCCGCCGTATCCATTCAG
>JAGWPE010000317.1 GCA_028870635.1 Gammaproteobacteria bacterium
GAGGCGGCGAGCTCGGTGATCTCGCCGAGCCGCTTGATCGACTGGCGGATGGTCTTGAAGTTCGTGAGCATGCCGCCGAGCCAGCGCTGGTTCACGTAGGGCTGATGGGCGCGCTCGGCTTCCTTCTGGATCGAGTCGCGCGCCGAGCGCTTGGTGCCGACGAACAGCACCGTGCCGCCGTCGGCGATTACGCCCTTGATGAAGCTCGCAGCCTCCGAGTACATCGGCTGCGTCTTCTCGAGATTGATGATGTGGATCTTGTTTCGCTCGCCGAAGATGAAGGGGGCCATCTTCGGGTTCCAGAAGCGGGTCTGATGTCCGAAATGGACGCCCGCTTCCAGCATCTGTCGCATGGACACGCCGGCCATGAAAAACTCCTGTTTGGGTTGAGCCTCCGCGCATCCCCGCAGCCATCCTCGAAGCCGCTTCGAGGACACCCAGCCGACGGGTTTAAAGATGCGCGTGTGGGTTAATTGCCAAAAAAGGCCGCGCTTTATACCATGAATCGAGACACCATGCACGTGACGATCAAAACCCCCGAAGAGCAGGAGAAGATGCGCATCGCCGGGCGCCTCGCCGCCGATGTGCTCGACATGATCACCGAGTACGTGGTGCCCGGGGTCACCACGGACGAGCTCGACCGCATCTGCCACGACTACATCGTCAACGTGCAGAAGTCGGTGCCGGCCAACCTCAATTACCGGGGGTTTCCCAAGACGATCTGCACCTCGATCAATCACGTGGTCTGCCACGGGATTCCGAACGACAAGCGCCTCAAGGCGGGCGACATCGTCAATATCGACGTCACGGTGATCCGGGATGGCTTTCACGGCGACACCAGCCGCATGTACTTCGTGGGCAAGCCGCCAGCGCATGCGCAGCGCCTCGCCGAGACCTGCTTCGCAGCCATGTGGCGCGGCATCGAGACGGTGCGCCCGGGCACGCGGCTCGGCGACATCGGCCACGCCATCCAGACCTTCGTGGAGCAGAACAATTATTCCGTGGTGCGCGAGTACTGCGGGCACGGCATCGGGCGGATCTACCACGAGGACCCGCAGGTCCTGCATTACGGGGAGCCCGGCACGGGCCTGGAGCTCAAGACCGGGATGACGTTCACCGTGGAGCCGATGGTCAACGCCGGCAAGCGCCACGTGCGCCTGCTGCCCGACGGCTGGACGGTGATCACCAAGGATCACTCGCTCTCGGCCCAGTGGGAGCACACGGTGTTGGTCACCGACCGGGGTTATGAGGTGCTCACGCTCGGATCCGCCGACCGGCGGACACACTGAGTCGCGACGATGGCCGCCGGAGACGTCGACCTCCTCGAGGAAGCGCTGCCCGCTCCGCCCGCCGATCCCGGCTGGCCCTGGCTGCAGCGCCTGCCGGCGCTTCTCGCGGAGGCGCAAGGCTCACCCGCCGCGTGGCTCGAGTTGCTTCGCCAGGCGCACGAGGAGCTCAAAGCCCGCTTCCTGGCCGATGAGCCGGTCGAGACACTGGTGCACGCCCGCGCGGCGTTGGTCGATGTCGTGCTGCGGGAGTCGTGGCGCACGCACTCGATCGCCTCGATGATCTCGTGGGCGCTCGTTGCCGTGGGCGGCTATGGCCGCGGCGAGCTGCACCTTTGCTCCGACATCGACATCCTGCTCCTCGTGCCCCGAGCGCCGGATGCAGGGGAGCGCGGAGCGATCGAGCGGCTGCTCGCCTTTCTTTGGGACATCGGCCTCGAGGTCGGTCACAGCGTTCGCACGGTGGAGGAATGCGCGGCGGAGAGCGTCGCCGACGTCAGCGTCATGACGACGCTGCTCGAGGCGCGCCTGCTCTCCGGCAACGCGGCGTTACTCGCGGAAATGCAGGCCGCTCTCGCGCCGGACCGGGTCTGGCCGGTGAAGGAGTTCTTCGAGGCCAAGGTGCGCGAGCAATCGGAGCGTCACCTGAAGGCGAACGACACGGCCTATAACCTGGAGCCCAACGTCAAGACCAGCCCCGGCGGCCTGCGCGACATCCAGACCATCGCCTGGGTCGCCAAGCGCCGCTTCGGCTCCGACACGCTCGATGGGCTCGTCACCAACGGCTTTCTGACGCTCGCGGAGCTGCGGCGGCTGAAGCAGGCGCAGTCCTTCCTCTGGAAAGTGCGCTTCGGCCTGCATGTGCTCACCGGGCGGCGCGAGGACCGCCTGCTCTTCGACCATCAGCTCAAGCTCGCGCAGACCTTCGGCTACGAGGACGCTTCCTATACGCTCGCGGTGGAGCAGCTCATGCAGCGCTACTACCGCACGGTCAAGGATGTCACTTTGTTGAACGAGCTGCTGCTGCAGCTCTTTCGCGAGGCGCTGCAGACCGAGAGCGAGCCGCCCCGGCCGCTGAACGCCCGCTTCCAGGTGCGCAACGGCTCGCTCGAGGCGGTCAGCGAGGATGTCTTCGCGCGCACGCCGTCGGCGCTCCTCGAGATCTTCGTGCTGCTGCAGCAGAATCCCGACATCAAGGGCGTGCGCGCCGCCACCATGCGCGCGGTCGCGCGCAGCCTCTGGCTGATCGATGAAGAGTTCCGCCAGAATCCGCGCCACCATCGGCTGTTCCTCGAGATCGTGCGCGCCCCGGCCGGCGTCACCCACGAGCTGCGGCGGATGAACGCCTACGGAGTACTCGGGCGTTACATTCCGGCCTTCGGCCGCATCGTCGGGCGGATGCAGTACGACCTCTTCCA
>JAGWPE010000318.1 GCA_028870635.1 Gammaproteobacteria bacterium
ATCGTCACCGGCTCGCGCATCGCCCAGAGCGAGGCGCAACGCGAGCAGCCGCTATCGGTGATCAGCACCGCCGCCATCCAGAAGACGGGTCTTGCCGATACCGGCACGCTGCTGCAGCAGCTCACGACCGGCGGCTCCGCGCTGAACGCTAAATTCAACTCCTCGGGCAATTTCGGCTACCCGCCCGACGGCGGCGGCATCGCCGCCGGCGCCGCGGAGGTCGATCTGCGCAACCTCGATGCCAAGCGCACGCTGGTGCTCGTGGACGGCATGCGCTGGGTGAACGAGACATCCGCCTCTGGCGTGAGCGGCAGCGCCGACCTCAACACCATACCGCTCTCGATCATCGATCACATCGAGGTGCTCGAGGACGGCGCTTCCGCGATATACGGCTCCGATGCCATCGCGGGCGTCGTCAACATCATCACGAAGAAGCGCTTCGACGGCGTGGAGGTCTCCGGCTACACGGGCCAGTACAGCAAGGGCGGCCGCACGACGCAGGGGAGCCTGACCGTAGGCGGGACCAGCGGCCGCTTCGCGGGAATGTTCGTCGCGAGCTACTACAAGCAGGACTCGATCAGCTCCTCGAAGTGGTGGCAGTCGGCCGTGCCGGAGCCCTACGCCGGCGTCAAGGCCGGCAGCTCGGCGACGCCGCAGGGCCGGTTCACCTTCTGCGACCCGAGCGTGCCGGTGCCGAATTACGGCTCGTGCACGCCGGATCAGAGCAACTTCTTCGACGTCACGCTGAATGACGGCACGGCCACTCCCGTGTGGAATCCCAACGACCCGACCGGCGGGACCTACCACAACTGGAGCAATTCCGATCGGTTCAATTACGCCGCATACAACCTGCTGTTCACCCCGCAGAACCGCAAGTCGATCTTCACGAATTTCACCTACACGGTGAATGACAACCTCGACGTCTACGCCAAGGGCCTCTACAACACCAGGGAGTCGGTGAACCAGGCCGCGCCTGAGCCGATCTTCGTCGGTCCCTACGCCGGCACGGGCGGCTTTGCGGACAATATCTCGGTCTCCGCGCTGAATCCGTACAACCCCTTCGGCATCGACCTCAACGCCGCATCGAACCTGGGCTGGGTCACCCGGCGGCCGCTGGAGGCGGGTCCCCGCATCTTCACCCAGAATGTCGACACCTGGTACTTCGCCTCGGGGTTCAAAGGACATTTCGGGGGCGCGGGCCACGATGATTACCTCTGGGACCTCAATTTCGTCGATTCGACGAACAAGGCCGAGCAGGTATTCACCGGCGGTTACAACATTGGGAACATCGGCATCGCGCTCGGCGATCCCGCCGTCTGCGCCGCGGTTCCCAACTGCGTACCGCTCGACCTCTTCGGCGGCCAGGGCCGCCCCATCACGCAGCGGATGCTGAACTTCATCGAGGCGGTGCAGCGGGATGAGAGCGAGCAGGACCTCAAGATCTTCTCCGGGAACATCACCGGCCATCCTTTCAGCATCGAGGACCGTCCCGTCGGTATCGCGGTCGGTGCCGAGCATCGTCAGTATGTCGGCGCGTTCAATCCCGATCCGCTGCGGCAGAACGGGTTGTCGCAGGACTCGCCGGCGCAGAAGGTATTCGGCGGCTACCGGGTCAATGAGGGATACGTGGAGTTCGGCGTGCCCGTGCTCGCCTCGCTCGGCGCGAGCGCGGCGGCGCGCTACTCCGACTACTCGGATTTTGGCAGCACGACCACGTACAAGTTCGGGCTGCGGTGGCAGCCCACCCGCGACCTGGGACTGCGCGGGGACTACTCCACCGGTTTCCGCGCCCCGAACCTCGGCGAGCTCTACGGGCTGACGCAGTTCGGTGCGACCCTGGTGGATCCCTGCGGCCCGACCGGAACGATCGTCGTGACGCCGGGCAGCACCTCGCCCCTTGCGCAAGCGTGCCGCGCACAGGGCGTGCCGAACAACTTCCAGCAAGCCAATACGCAGATCACGACCTTTACCGGAGGTAATGCCCACCTGCGCCCGGAGAAGTCGAAGAGCTTCACGGTCGGGTTCGTGTACAACGCCAGCTGGGCGGAAAACCTGCCGGGTACGGATCGACTCACGCTGGAGTCGACCTACTATCATCACAAGGTCACCGGCGCGATCGAGGCAGCGGACATCCAGTCGCTCCTGAACGCCTGCCTCGCCGCCGGCGGTACCAATCCGACGCTATGCTCCGGCTTTACCCGCGGCGCGGGCGGCAACCTCAATCCGCCGGACAACTTCCTCGAGAACCTCGGTGAGATCACGACCGACGGCGAGGACATCAAGCTCAACTGGGGCTCGAGCCCGCTGCCCTTCGGGAACCTCTCGCTCTCCGTCATGCTGACGCGCGTCAACGGCTACAAGGCCGTCGACAGCCTCGGCAATGTCTCGCAACGGGCCGCCGGCATCGAGGTCAATAACAGCGCCATCCCCCGCTACCGGATGAACGCGCAGATCGGCTATGGAATCGCCGATCTCCAGGTCACGTGGACGGTCCGCTATCTATCCGCAGTGACGGAGTACTGCAGCGATGCGACGTTCGTCGGCGTGCCGGGCTGCGCGACGACTACCGACATGCACACGCTCAATGCGGTGGCTTACAACGACATCTCTGCCGCGTACTATGACGCCTTCAGGCTCCAGGGCCTGATGATCCAGGCGGGCGTCAACAACCTGTTCGGCGTCAATCCGCCGGTCTGCTACAGCTGCACGCTGAACGGCTACGACGCCGGTACGTACGATCTGCCTGGAGCTTTCTGGAACGTGCAGGCGAAGTACAAATTCTGAAGAGGCGGTCGCTGCGGCCCGCTGCGGCGGGCCGCTTCAGAGCTTGAACGTCGTGAGCAGGAGGCTCGTCTCGCTGCTCGACACGCCGGGCATGCGGCTGATCCTGGCCAACAGGCGGTCGAAGGAGGCCAGGCTGTCGGTGCGCAGCTCCGCGACCAGATCCCACCTGCCGTTCGTGCTGTGGATGCTGGCCACGTTCGGCTCACCGCGCAATGTCTTGACGACGGCATCGACCTGATTGCCTTCGACGGCGATCGTCATCAGCGCGCGGATGTGGTGGTCCTGCACGTCGGGCTTCAGGCGCACCGTGTAGCCGACGATGGTGCCATCGGCCTGCAGCCGCGCCATGCGGTTCTGCACCGTGCCGCGCGCCACCCCCAGCTTCTTGGCCAGGGAGGCCACGGAAGCGCGCGCATCGCTGCGCAGGAGGGCGAGCAGCCGGTGATCGAGGTCGTCCATCGCAGCGTTGCCTGTTCTACGCGATCAGGCGCATGACTCTAGCAAATCGCTCAACCGATTTGGCGATTTGCCCGATCGCACCGCACTTTTGATCAAAGTTCTGGCTGTTTTTTGGCTGCGGCGGCGTGGATCATCTTCATCATCTCTGGATGGCAACGCCTCCACGGCGTACCGCCATGTGTTCTCGGGAGAGTGATCATGGTCGACTTCATCGGCATCCGGCGTGTCCAGGAGCTCGTCGGCGATCTGGGTCCCGCGGCCTTCATCGCAGGATTGGCGCGCGAGATCGAGGCGGATTACCGGCGCTGGGCTGAGTTCGAGAAATCGCCTCGCCACGCGACCCATTCGTCGGTCGGCGTCATCGAGCTGATGCCGGCATGCGATGGCCGTCAGTATGCGTTCAAGTACGTGAACGGTCATCCGAAGAACACCGCGAGAGGCCTGTTGACGGTGACGGCCTTCGGCATGCTGGCGGATGTGGACACGGGCTATCCGATCGTGCTCTCGGAAATGACGCTGACCACCGCGTTGCGCACGGCTGCGACTTCAGCAGTTGCAGCCCGCTGGATGGCGCGTGCGAACAGCCGTGTCATGGCGCTGATCGGCAACGGCTCGCAGGCCGAATTCCAGGCCATCGCCTTCCACGCGATGCAGGGCGTTCGCGAGCTGCGGCTGTACGACGTCGACCCGGCGGCGACCGACAAGCTCGAAGACAACCTCGCGGCGCTTGCGCTTCCGGGTCTGCGGATCGTGCGATGCCGCTCCACGGCGGAGGCCGTCCAGGGGGCGGACATCGTCACGACCGTCACCGCGGACAAGTGCAATGCCACCATTCTGACACCCGGGATGGTCGTGCCCGGAATGCACCTCAATGCGGTGGGCGGGGATTGCCCCGGCAAGACGGAGCTGCATGCCGGCATCCTGCTGCGCTCCGATGCCCGCGTGGTGGTCGAGTTCGAGCCCCAGTCGCGCATCGAGGGGGAGATCCAGCAGCTGTCCGCGGATTTCCCGGTCACCGAGCTCACCGAAGTGGTGACGGGGCGCAAGCCGGGCCGGGCCGGCGATGCCGAGGTCACCGTCTTCGACTCGGTTGGTTTCGCTTTGCAGGACTTCTCGGCCTTGCGCTATCTGCACCGGCTGCATCGGCAGCGCCGGGGGACACGGGCCGCCATCGACCTGATCCCGGATCTCGAGGATCCGAAGGACCTCTTCTCGCTCCTGGGCGCACCGGTGCGCCCGCGCGCGCTTCCTGTTGCCGAGTTGACCGCGTGACCACTCGCACGGTGTCCTTGATCGGTGCGCCCACTGACGTGGGGGCGGCGGAGCGCGGTGCCTCCATGGGTCCGGAGGCAATGCGGGTCGCGGGAATCGAGCGCGCGCTCGAGCGGCGGGGATTGCAAGTGGCGGATCGCGCCAACCTCGCCGGACCGGCCAATCCGCGGCAGCCGCCGGTCGCGGGCTACCGGAATCTGCAGGCGGTGCTGGATTGGAACCGCCTGGTGCACGCGGAGGTGTACCAGGAGTTGGGCGCCGGGCGGCTGCCCATCCTGCTCGGCGGCGACCACTCGCTCGCCATCGGCTCGATCAGCGCCGTCGCGCGGCACTGTCGGGAGGCCGGCCGCAAGCTGCGTGTGTTGTGGCTCGACGCACACGCGGATTTCAACACCGGGGAGCTCTCTCCGAGCGGCAATCTGCACGGCATGCCGCTCGCATGCCTGTGCGGCTTCGGGCCGCAAGCCCTGGCGCAGCTCGGCGGCGCGGTGCCGAGCCTGCATCCGCAGTGGATCCGGCAGATAGGAGTGCGCAGCGTCGATGAGGGCGAGAGACGATTCGTGCACGATCTTGCGGTGGACGTGTTCGACATGCGCTACATCGATGAGATGGGCATGCGCCAGACGATGGAGCAGGCGCTGGCCGGCCTCGACCGCGACACCCATCTGCACGTCAGTTTCGATGTCGACTTTCTCGACCCGGACATCGCGCCGGGAGTGGGTACGCGGGTGCCGGGCGGGCCGACTTACCGCGAGGCGCAGCTCTGCATGGAGATGATCGCCGATACGCGCCTGGTGGGCTCACTCGATATCGTCGAGCTCAATCCGGCGCTCGACGTGCGCAACGAGACCGCGCTGCTGGCGGTGAGCCTGCTGGAGTCGCTCTTCGGCAAGAGCACGCTCGTGCGCCGCCAGGCCGCCGGGCCGACGCTCGATCTGGTCGAAAACAAGCTGGCTTCCTCAGCCTGACGCGCCGCGGCGCGACACGCCGCAGCTTGTCGGACAGGGAGGCGTATGCGATCTTGGAGGTGTGGCCAGTCGCGATCCGAAGAGCCGCCGCGCAACCTCTCCCCGAAGGGCGGACCGCCCGCTCGCCCCGTACGCCGCCAAGCGCGCCTTTACGCGCACGCCCGAGCCGGGACCGGCGATCGCGGCCGGGCGCCGGGGGCCGCTCCTCTTCGTCGTGCAGAAACATGCCGCGCGCCGGCTGCACTACGACTTCCGGCTGGAGCTGGATGGGGTCCTCAAGTCGTGGGCGGTGCCCAAGGGACCGTCGCTCAACCCCGCGGACAAGCGCATGGCGGTGGCCGTCGAGGATCATCCGTTCGATTACGCCTCCTTCGAGGGCGTGATTCCCGCGAAGGAGTATGGCGCCGGCCGGGTGATCGTGTGGGATTGCGGCGTCTACTCACCCGATGAGGACCGCAAGTACTCGTTCGACGATCGCGATGAGGCGCAGCAGCGGGTTCGCGCCGCAATCGAGCAGGGCAAGCTGAGTTTCTTTCTGCGCGGTGAGAAGCTGAAGGGCTCCTTCGCGCTGGTGAGGACGGCCGCCCCGGGACAGTGGCTGCTGATCAAGCACAAGGATCGGTTCGCAGGCGAGCAGGATGTGACGCTTCAGGACAGGTCCGTGCTCTGCGGCGTCTCACTCGATGATCTGCCGTTGCGCGAGGCGCCGCCGAGGCGCGCTGCGGCGGCGCTGGTGCCGACAGGGCCGGCGGAAGTCATGCCTGACACGCTGCTACCGATGCTCGCCATGACGGGCGAAGCTGTACGCTCGGGCCCTGACTGGCTCTTCGAGCCCAAGCTGGACGGCTATCGTGTCATTGCTTTCGTGGCCGGCGCGGCGGTGCGGCTGCAGTCCCGGCGCGGCCTCGATCTCACGGCTCAGTTCCCCGAGATCGCCGCGGAGCTGGCTGCCCTGGGTGCTGATCACTTGATCCTCGACGGGGAGATCGTCGCGCTCGGGCCGGACGGTCGACCCTCGTTCAACGCGCTGCAGAATCGGGCGCAACGGCGCGGCGAGAAGGATATCGCCGACGCGCAGCGGCAGGCCCCCGCGATCCTGGTGTGCTTCGATCTGTTGCATTTCGCCGGCGTCGATCTGCGCGGTGCGCCTTACGCGCAGCGGCGGCGCTATCTCTCGCAATGCCTGTTGCCGTCAGCTCACATCCAACTCATTCATGCCGGCAGAGACGGCGAAGCGCTGTATGCCGCGGCGCTCGCGCGCGGTTATGAGGGAGTCGTCGCCAAGCGGCTCGACAGCATCTATCAGCCGGGTCAGCGCGTCGGCGGCTGGATCAAGGTGAAGCCGGTTCGCTCGGCGGAGTTCGTCGTCGGCGGATGCACGCAGGGGAAGGGCGCCCGCGAGCCGCTGGGTGCGCTGCTATTGGGATATTGGGAGGACGGATCCCTCAAGTATGCGGGTCACGTCGGGTCGGGGTTGGACGATGCCACCGTGACGGAGCTCACGCGGCGGACGCGCGAGCTGAAACGCCAGCGCTCGCCGTTCGCGGAGAAACCGCCGATCCATCGGCCGACGACCTGGCTCGAGCCGCGGCTGGTCGCCGAAGTCAACTTCATCGACTGGACACCTGCGGGCCTGCTGCGGGCGCCGGTGTTCGCCCGGCTGCGGGACGATGTTCCCGCGCAGTCGATCGGCAGGCCCGAGGAGGCGAGGCAAGGCGGCGGCGTATCGACAGCGGCAACCTCCGGGAACCGGACTCGGAGCCGAAAGACGGAAGTAGCGTCGGTTGAGACCGATGGCAGCGATGCCGTGTTGCAGCAGCTGGCGGGCACGGGTTCCCGCCTCGACCTGACGGTCGGGGGTGCGCGGCTTCGGCTCACGAATCTCGACCGGGTCTATTGGCCCGCGGCCGACGGCCACCCGGCGGTCGGCAAGCGGGACTTCCTCCGCTACCTCGCCGCCGTATCGCGCTTCATGTTGCCGCATCTCAAGGATCGGCCGCTCACGATGATCCGCATGCCCGAGGGCATCACCGGGGAGCGCTTCTATCAGAAGCACTGGGAGCAGGCGCTGCCGGATTTCGTGCAGACGATCCCCATCTTCACCGGGCACCGGGGCGGGAGTGAGCGCTACATCCTGGTCAACAACCTGCCGACGCTTCTCTGGCTGGGCCAGAACGGCACCCTGGAGTTTCACGTCTGGCATTCCCGCGCCAACATCGAGGCGGATGGGGCCGGCAAGGGCGAGGACTACGCCGGCTCGCGCGCGGCGCTCGAGCGCTCCGCGCTCAACTACCCCGATTTCCTCGTCTTCGACATCGACCCCTACATCTACTCGGGCCATGAGGCGCAGGGGGCGGAGCCGGAGCTCAACGAGAGGGGTTTCGCGACCGGAAAGAAGGTGGCTTTCTGGCTGCGGGCGCTGCTGCAGGAGATGGGGCTGCGCGCCATCGTGAAGACCTCCGGGAAGACCGGCCTGCACGTGTTCGTGCCGATCGAGCGCACGGTCACCTTCGACACGGTGAGAGACATCTGCGAGAGGGTGGGCCGGCACGTCCTCAAGGACCACCCCAGGGAAGTCACGGTGGAATGGTCGGTCGGCAAGCGCACCGGCAAGATCTTCATCGATTACAACATGAACGTGCGCGGCAAGACCCTCGCCGCCGCCTACTCGCCCCGCGGCAGCGCCGGGGCGCCGGTTTCCATGCCCCTCACCTGGGACGAGCTGGAAAGGGCCGGTCCGGAGGACTTCACCGTGGCAAGCGTGATCGCCCGCTTGGAAAAGACGGGCGACCGGTGGCATGATTGGCTTTCGGCCAAGCAGAATCTGGCACGAATCTTGAAATCCACCCGGTAGGCGGGGCGTCTCGCCCGGGACTCCGGAGGCAATCATGGCCGCACGGTCGATTGGATCGGTCACCATCTCGTTCGGGCTCGTCGCCATTCCCGTCAAGCTCTACAGCGCGACGCAGACTGCGAGCGCCATTTCCTTCAACCTGCTGCACAAGGGGTGCGGCTCGCGCCTGAGGCAGCAGTACGTCTGCCTCAAGGACGGCTCCATCGTGGAGCGGGACGACATGGTGAAGGGTTATGAGTTCGCCAAGGACCAGTACGTCACCTTCGAGCCGGAGGAGATCAAGGCCCTGGAGGAGGCGGGCACGCACGCGATCGAGATCGCTGAGTTCGTTCCGATCGAGTCCATCGATCCGGTCTACTTCGACAAGACGTACTATCTCGCCCCGGATAAGGGGGGTGCGAAGCCTTATGCTCTGCTGACGGAGGCCCTCAGGCAGGCGAAGCGCTGCGCGGTCGGCCGTTGGGCGGCGAGGGGCAAGGCCTACATCGTCATGCTGCGGCCGGTCGGCGACATGCTCAGCATGCAGCAGCTGCATTTCGCCGCCGATGTCCGGCCGGCGAGCGAGATCGAGATTGCGAAGCAGGAGGTGAAGCCGGCGGAGCTCACTCTCGCGCAACAGCTCATCGACCAACAGGCCGCGGAGAAGTTCGACCCGGCGGCCTACACCGACGAGCTGCGCTCGCGCATCCAGGCGGCGATCGACAAGAAAGTCGAGGGCCACCAGATCTCCGTGTCGGACTTCCCCGCCGAAGGCGGCGGCAAGGTCATCGACCTCATGGAGGCGCTGCGCGCCAGCCTCGAGAAGGCGGATGCGGGCCGTGCGGCTGCCGCGAAGCTGGGTCCGCGCATGGCGCCGAAGCGCGCCGAGCAACCGCAGCAGGGCAAGCCCGCGCGCAAAGCCGGCAAGCGCTAGGGGCTCTCCCAGGGCTCCTCGATGAATTACAGCATGCGGGACGTGGAGCGGGTCCTGCAGCTGCCGCGCAGCACGCTGCAGGGACTCGTGAGGCTCGGCTTCGTGCGTCCGGCCCGCGGCGCCCGGCGGCAGTATCTTTTCTCGTTCCAGGATCTGATCATCCTGCGCGCTGCCCGCGCGCTCATGCAGGCCAACATTCCGCGCCGGCGGATCCGCCGCTCGCTGGGGCAGCTGCGGGAGCGTCTGCCGGAGGCCGTGCCGCTGTCCGGACTCGCCATCTGCGCCGTGGGCGACCGGGTCGTCGTGCGCGAGGGGGCGAATCACTGGCAGGCCGATGACGGCCAGTACCTGCTCGGGCTCGATGTCAGTGTGCAGAACGGGACACTGCGGGTGATCGAGCACAAGCAGGCGCGGGCCACCGCCGCGGCCCAGGCCGAAGCCGAAGCCGCCGGGAATCGCGCCGCGACACCCGCAGGGGCCGTGAGCGCGGACGAGTGGTTTTCCCATGCACTGCGCCTCGAGAGCTCCGATCCGGCCGCCGCCATCGATGCTTATGCGCGCGCGGCCGAGGCGGATGCGGGCGATTCCTCCGCATGGATCAATTGGGGAAGACTGCTGCACGAGCGAGGCGATGCCCGCGCCGCCGAGAAGGTGTATCGGCGCGCGCTCGCGAGCTGCGGCGCCGACTCCCTGCTGCTGTTCAATCTGGGTGTCGCGCTCGAGGATCTGGGAGAGAAGGACGAGGCCCTGGCCGTTTACCACGCCGCCATCTCGGAAGATCCCAACTTGGCCGATTGCCATTACAACCTGGCCCGGCTGTATGAGTCGGCGGGAAAAACGCAGCATGCCATCCGCCATCTCGGACAGTACCGGCGTCTGATGACGCGGAACGAGCACTGAGGGTGCCGGGGGGACGCAATGGCCATCTGGGTCGGCACGTCCGGATACAACTACCCCGAGTGGCGAGGCAGCTTCTATCCTGAGAAGCTCGCGACGGCCAGGATGCTGGCGTACTACGCCGAGCGCCTGGCGACCGTCGAGATCAACTACACCTTCTATCGCTCGCCCAAACCGGACATTCTCGCCGGGTGGAGCCGCCAGACGCCTCCCGGTTTCAGGTTCACGCTGAAGGCGCCGAAGCGGATCACCCATGACGCGCGGCTGCGCGACTGTGCGCAGTCCCTGCGGTACTTCCTCGAGGGGCCGCAATTCGCGCGGCTGCTGCTGGAGGCGCTCGGCGGCGCCGGCGTTACCGGCGGTTGCTGGGCGCGAGCTCCAGTGCCGTCTGGATGAAGGCCTTTACTTTCGGCAAGCCGTATTTGCGGCCGGCGTACACGAAGTAGAAGGCCGCCTGCGCCTTCGGCCGCCATTGCGGCAGGGCCGGCACGAGCGTGCCGGCTTGCGCGGCTTCCTCGGCCAGGAAATCGGGCAGCCACGCGATCCCATCGCCCGACAGCAGCAGGGCTCTCGTCGTCTCGAAGTCATCGGTGCGAATGCGCCCGGTGATCGGGACTTCGACGTCTGTCCTCCCATTCGTCAATACCACGGAGGTGCGCGCCAGGAATCCCACGAACTGCGCCTTCTTGAGATCGCGTGGATGCGTTGCTGCGCCGAGCCGCTGCAGATAGTGCTGCGAAGCCCAAAGATTCGATCCCATCTCGAAGTAACGCTGGGCGATCAGCGAGGAGTCCTTCAGCGCCTGCGAAGGACGAATCGCGAGGTCGATACCTTCGCCCACCAGATCGACGATCCGGTTGGTGACGAGCAGCTCGACCGATACCTCCGGATACTTGGCGGCATACGCGTGCACGATGCGGGGGAGGAGAGTGTGTCCGAAATCCACGGGGGTGGTGACCTTGAGCACACCGGAGGGCTTGCCCGATGTCGACTGCAGCGCTGCCTCGGCCAGCTCGACTTCGCGGATGGCCTCGGCGCAATGCCGGAAATATTGCTCGCCGGCTTCCGTGACCCGCAGCTTGCGGGTCGTCCGCTGGATCAGGCTGAGTCCCAGGCGCTTCTCCAGCCTGGCGACCTTGGCGCTGACGGTCGCCTTCGGCATGCCCAAGCGCCGCGCGGCGGCCGAGAAGCTGCCGCTCTCCACGACCCGCACGAAAACGGCAATGGCGTCGAGGTCCACTATTGTCCAGTATGCTGTACAGTATTTCCATATTTTACAGTCTAGTGGACGATGAAGCGAGGGCCTACAGTTCCTCCCGAGTTCCGCAAACTGTCCCCCGCGAGGAGCCCTTCATCATGAGCATTTCCGTGAACCCCTCCGTCCGCAGCCGGCCGTCGATCGACGCCGCCGCCTTCGGCAAAGTCCTCGAGCTCGGCGGCCGCGTCCTGCTGGTCTCGCTCTTCCTTCTTTCGGGGCTGACCAAGCTCACGAGCTATGGCGCGACGGCAGCCTACATGACTGCCACCGGCGTATCTGCCATGCTCCTGCCGATCGTCATCGCGACCGAGGTGTTGGGCTCGGTGGCCGTCATCGCGGGCTGGCATACCCGCGTCGCCGCGTTTCTGCTCGCCGGCTTCACCCTGCTCGCCGCGGCTCTGTTTCACAACGATTTCGGCAACCAGATTCAGATGATCATGTTTCTGAAGGATGTCTCCATCGCCGGCGCATTCCTCATGCTGGTGGCCAACGGCGCCGGTCCGTTGAGCTTCGATTACCGCCGCGCCGGGCGGGGGACCTGATTCGAGGTGACGGCCGTGAGCTCCAGATTTCCGACGTTCTATCTCAGCCACGGGGGCGGCCCCTGGCCCTATATGAATGAAGAGGCGCGCCGGCCGTACGCCAGGCTGGAGAAGTCCCTGCGGGACCTGCCGCGGCAGCTGCCGCGCAAGCCGGAGGCGATCCTCGTCGTCTCGGGCCACTGGGAAGAGAGGGACTTTGCAGTGATGTCCGGCGCGCAGCCGCCCATGGTTTACGACTATGGCGGCTTTCCGGAGGAGCTGTACCACATCCGCTATCCCGCGGCCGGCTCGCCGCGGCTGGCGGAAAGGACACATTCCCTGATCCAACGGGCGCAGCTGCCTACGCATCTGAATGCCGAGCGGGGTTTCGATCATGGGACTTACGCGATTCTGGCGGTCACGCATCCGGAGGCGGACGTCCCGGTCTTTCAGGTCTCGATCCGCAGCGACTACGATCCGCAGGCTCACCTGCGGCTCGGACGGGCACTGGCGCCGCTCAGGGATGAGGGGGTACTGATCGTCGGCAGCGGCAGCAGCTACCACAACCTCCGCCGCTTCTTTGGCCCGCGCGTGCGCCGCGAGGACTCGGTGCAGTTCGATTCGTGGCTGCGGGAGACGCTCGTCGATTCCTCACCGGCCGGGCGTGCTCAGCGTTTGCTCGAATGGGAGCGCGCTCCGGCCGCACGGGAAGCGCATCCGCGGGAGGATCACCTGATGCCCCTGCACGTCGTCGTTGGAGCAGCGGAGGAGGAGCCCGGACGGATCGCCTATAGCGAAGAGGACTTCCTCGGCGCAATAGCTCTTTCCAGCTATCGCTTCGGTTAGGGTCGAGGGACCAGGGCATATTAGAATCGCGCCGCTTTCGGCAACGCAGTCCGGAGTGAAGACATTGGCAGCGAGAGTGGCCCTGATCACGCGTCGTGCGGCAGTCGGCGCGCTCGCCGTGCTGAGCGTGTGGCCGGTGACCCAGAGTATCGCGGCACAGCGCGCTCGGACGCTCCCTGCGGCCGAGCCGCAGAGTGCCATCGTAATCACCTACCGCAGCACCGTGGCGAGCAGACCGTTGCTGCGCCGCGAAGTGCTGCAGACGCTCCTGCCCCGTTTGGATCGGTGGCAGCGGGACGGAACGCTTGCCGGATACAGGCTGCTGTTCAATTCGTTCCCCGATCGGGATACATGGGACCTGCTCGCCATCCTCACGTTCAAGGATTTTGACGCCATCGGGAAGTGGCGGGATGTGGAGCGGTCCTCTCCGGGCGGGCTCACCGCGCAGGAGTTGCGCGTCCTCACTCCCAGCAGCGAATACCTCATGGACATCGTCGGGCAATCCCGAGCGGCGGGCGCGAGCAGTCGGCCAGGCGTGTTCCTGGTGATTCCCTATGTGTTCTCTCCGACGCCCCTCGAGCGGTATCTGCAGTACGCGCGCGGCTACATCCTGCCGGAGACGGCGGGCTGGCTGAGGCATGGCAACATTTCGAGCTACGGGCTGTACGTCAATCGTTTCTACCCGGACGAGCCGGTGCAGTCTCTGCTCCTCATCGAATACAAGGATTTCGATGCCCTGTCGCACCGGGAAGCCGTCGTCGAGCAGACACGCAAGGAGCTGAGCGCCGATGCGGCATGGAAATCATGGAGCGAGGCGAAGGATCGCGAGCACATCCGCGCCGAGAAGCGGGCCGTCATCGCCGAGCAGTTGGCGGCTCACTGACCGCATCGCCGGTGGGAGCGGGGAGGGCCAATGAGTGCGGCCGCGCTCATTTTCCCGCGAGTCTCGCCGCGATCCGGGTGACGTGCTCCCCCTGAAAGCGGCACATTTCGAGCTCGAGAGCGGTCGGCATGCGCAGCTCCGCGCCGGCTCCGGTGACGCAGCTCGCGCCGTAGGGCGTTCCACCCGTCACTTCCCGCAGGGTCGTCAAGTCCTTGAAGGTGTAGGGCAGTCCCACGATGATCATGCCGTGATGCAATAGGGTCGTGTGGAAGGAGGTCAGAGTCGTTTCCTGGCCTCCATGTTGGCTTGCGGTGCTGCAGAAGGCGCTGCCCACTTTCCCCACGAGAGCTCCGCTCCCCCAGAGCGCTCCGGTCTGGTCGAGAAAGTTGCGCATCTGCGCCGCCATGTTGCCGAAGCGGGTCGGGGTGCCGAAGATGATCGCATCGTACCGCTCGAGCTCGGCCGGCTCGGCAACGGGGGCGGGCTGGTTCAGGCGAAACCCCGAGGCTTTGCAGATCTCGAGCGGCACGATCTCCGGTACGCGTTTGACCTCGACTGTCGCGCCCGCGACCTTGCGCGCGCCTTCGGCCTGCGCCTGCGCCATGATCTCGATGTGTCCGTAGCTGCTGTAGTAGAGAACGAGGACGTTCGGCATTACTGCTCTCCTAGGGGTTTGGGCCGGCGTGGCGCTCGAGGAACGCCCGCAGGACGGAATCGTACGAGGGGGGATTGTCGAGATTCGGAAGGTGGCGGGCGGCGGAAATGCTCGCCCGCTGCGCGCCGGGAAGCGCCTCGCTCAGCGCATCCGCCGCCCGCAGGCGGGACGGCAGATCGTGCTCGCCGGTGATGATCAGCGCCGGCGTGGTCAGGGACGCAATGGCGGCGCGATCCCAATGGTCCTGCGGCGCGGGCAGATCCTGCAGCAGGTCGTTGCCGCCATAGCGGGCGATCATGCGCTCGAGGAGAGCGCGGTGCTGCAAGGAGCGGGTTTCCAACTGCATGAGGGGATGGCTCGACCAACGGCGGCGGAATGTCTCGACTTCGCCCCGGACGAAGAGGCTGCGATATTCGGCGAGCGGCACGTCCTCGACTTCCTGAGCGGCGTCCTGCCCGAGCATGCGCGGGGGTCCGTCGAGAACGACGCACGACAGCCGCTCGGGCGCGATCCGGCACAGGTGCAAGGCCACACGTGCGCCTTGCGACATTCCGACGCACGCGAGCCGCCCGATCCGCAGTTCGTCGCAGAGCGAGAGCGCGTCCTGCACGTCGGCGCCGAGCGAGGCGTTGCCGGAGGAGAGGCCGAAGCCGCGCCGGTCGAAGCGGATGATTCGG
>JAGWPE010000319.1 GCA_028870635.1 Gammaproteobacteria bacterium
CGCGTAAGGGTGCCGCGATAGTAATGCCGCGCCGGCGAGCTGAGCATCATCTGCAGGCCGGAGATGACCAGGGGAGAGGCGCCGCTGCCGGCGCCGGCGCTCGGCAGCGCTGCGGCCATTCCGCTCCGCGGCACGCCGGGTGCCCGCGCTGCGGCGCCAGCTCGCGGCCGCTCGCCAGGCTCTGGCGGCCGGTTGACGGCTCGCTCCGGCGCTCTCAGCCGGCTCTCGGTGCTTGCGCCGCGGCCGCCCGCACTCTGACCGCCTGCGCCCGATCCACGATGTGTGCGAGCGTGTTGATGTTATCCACGAGCCTGTCGGTGAGCGTCGCGAGCTCCGCGGCCAGGCCGCTGCCCTCTGCGCCGAGGCTGCGTGCGCATTGCCTCTGCAGGCCGCGAAGCTCCGAGGGCGGCGCCGGTTGCGTGCTGCCGATCGAAGCTGCGATCTGCCGCAGTGACATCGCGGATCGGTCCAGCAACCGGTCGAGCGCGCGCGGCGCCGGCAGGGCGGCGGGGTCGCTCAAAGCGGCATCGAGTGTCATGGCCGTGCGCGCGAGGCGATTACCGTTGCCCAGCAGCGATTGCGCGAGCTCCGCGAGCGCCGGCGGGGTATTCCGCTCCGCAAGAAGGCGGGCCATGGCCGCCTCGCCGTTCGCGCGCGCGACCCGCGCGGCCTGGCGCGCTTCGCGCCGCTCCCCGCCGCGGGCGCGGGAGCCCAAGCTTCCAACATAGGACGCATATGCCTCGAGGAGGCGAGTGAGCGCGGGGCGGATCTGCTCGCGCTCCCTCGTCGGCCACAGTCCATAGGCCACGAGCGCCATGGCGCTGCCCACCACGGTCGCGATCAGCCGGCTGACCATCGTGGGCTCCGCCGGCTCGCCTGCCAGAGCGAGGAGCAGCACGACCATGCCGGTCAGCGCGGTGACGGCCACTCCGTAGTTCACGGTGCCGAAGTAACGAAAGCTCGCGCAGAGCACCGCCATGACGGCAAGGCGCGGCCACGGGTCCGCCGGCAGAAAGTGCAGCAGCGCAGTCGTCAGCAAGAGTCCCGCTACGGTCCCGGCGACGCGCAGGAGGCCGTATGAGAACGTTGCCCCGTAATCGGCCCGCAACACGATTGCGACCGTCATCGGAATCCAGTAGCCATGCGACAGCGCGAGCAGCCGCCCGAGCCACAGCGCGACGGCCAGGCAAATCGCGGTCCGTATCGCGTGGCGAAACGCTGCCGATCGCGGCGTCAGGCTCGCAATCACCATCGCCAGGGGCGATCGCGGACGCAGCGCGCGCGGCAGCTGCAGATCCTCCTCTTCGGCGCGGCGGGCGCCGGCGGCGCTCGCGCGGCCGGCGTTGCGCGCCGCGGCGGCAAGTTGCCCGCAGAGGGCATGAAAGTGACGTGCGTGCGCGGTATCGGCGGGGTCGGTTGCCGGCTCGCCGGCGCGAGGAACGCGGACTTCAGCCAGCCGCAGCTCTTGCAGAGAGCGGGCCATCGTCTGATCGACATCCGTCCCGGCCGCGATGGACCGGCCGATGCCATCCAACAGTGCGGAGGCCTCTCGGTTGACGGGCAGGGTTATGCTTTCGCCGGCATCGCCGCTCGTGAGCGCGGTCAACTCCAGGCGGATGCGCTCGGCCAACTCGAGCAGCACGCCGAAACTATCCGTGACGGGACCCCGCGCCCGGTGGGGTCCGAGCACCGTATGTTGCAGCGAGGTCATCGCCTCGCTCAGCCCGGGGGCTGCGCCGGCATCCACATTGCGCTGGCGCGCCAGCGCGGCGAGTCCGTGATAGACCCCGGCCAGCGCTTCCCGCTCCGGGCCGTAGCGCTGCAGCGGCCAGGCGGCGATGGAGAAGAGGGTGAGGAGGAGGCCGCCGCAGGCGATCAGCGCCGCCGACTGCAGGGCGGCCCAGGGACCGCTCGCGGGGTGCGCGGCGGTGATGACGAGCAGAATCATCGCCGCCATGCCGACTCGCCCGGCCGCATCGCCGAAGACGACGAGCAACGCTCCGGCGAAACCGATGGCCAGCGTCGCGACGAGGAGCGCCGGCAGCGCACCGCCCAGCACCATGCCGATGAAGGCGGCGAAGCCTCCGGCCGCCGACACCGCCAGCAGCCGTGACAGGCGCTGGCGATACGGCCCGGGTTGATCGGAATACATGGTGACGATCGCGCCGACCGAGATCGCGATGCCGATGCTCACGCGGTGGGCGGCGATGCCGAGCGCGAGCGGTACGATGACCGCCGCGGTATTGCGCAGCAATACCCGCCACGGCACCTCGGCGCGCTTGGTCTGAAGGAGGGTGGCCAGCATCCTGGCCCGCAGGGAGTCGCGAGGAGGCATCATCTCAGCCCGCGAGAATACGCGAATTCAGCTGATCCTCACGGCAAGTGGAGCGACACCACCGCGCCGCCGCCCGGGCGGTTGGCGAGGGTCAGGCGGCCGCCATGCGCCTCGATGATCTCCCGGCAGAGGGTGAGGCCGAGGCCTGTGCCGGACGGCTTGGTGGAGAAGAACGGCAGCAATGCATCGCGCAGCACCTGCTCTGAAAGGCCGGTGCCGCGATCGGCCACTTCGAGCACGAACCCCTGGGCGCGCGTGTGCACGCTCACGCTGACCGCTTCGGGGGGCGAGCCGGACTCGGCGGCGTTCTTCAGGAGGTTGATCATCACCTGCTCGAGCTGCCCGACATCGAAGCTGGCCTCGCGCTGCGGCAGCGGTCCTTCGACCCTGAACGGCTGCGCGGCCGCGATCCGCGCCAGGAAGGCCGGCCAGGCGACCGGACCGGGCCTGGGCTTCGGTAGCTTGGCGAACTTGGCGTACCCCTCGATGAACGTGGCGAGATGGGAGGCGCGCTCGCCGATGGTGGCGAACACCCGCTCGAGCTCCGGGCTCTCGGCGCCGACGGCCAGCAGGGTTCCGGAGTGGGCGAGGGAGCGGATGGGGGCCAGTGAGTTGTTGAGCTCGTGCGCGATGACCCTGATCACCTTCTTCCACACGATCACCTCCTGGGCCGCGAGCTCGCGCGTCAGCTGTTTGAGGAGCAGCAGCTCGTGCGGCTGGCCGTTGAGGACGAAGCCGCGCCTGGAGAGGTGGTAGACCTCGGACTCGCCGCCGATCTCCATGGTGAAGAGCGTGTCACCGTCCCCCTTGAGCGCTTCGCGCAGGGCGGCGGGGGACTCCTCGAGGAGCGCTTCGAGGGCGAGTCCCTCGAGCTTGCGTCCACCGCGAAGGAGCTGCCGCGCGGCGATGTTGCCGTACACGATCCGGCCGGACACGTTGGTCAGCGTGAGTGCGAGCGGTGTCGTCTGCAGCACCGTATCGAGAAGGAGCTCGCGCTGATAGATGTCGAGCCTCTCCCGGCGCAGCAGGTCGCCGAGGGAGTTGTAGGCGGTGACGAGCTTGACCAGCTCGCGGCTGCCGCCCGGTGTGATGCTCACGCTGAAATCGCGATCGCGGAGGCTGCCGATGCCGCTGCTGACGGCATCCAGCACGCGGGTCCATGGTCCGGTGACGCGCACCGCCAGCCATACGATCCAAGGCGTGGCCAGCAGCAGACCGGCCAGGAATCCCAGCGCGACGGATGCCAGCCAGTGCGTCGCGAGCGCTCCGAGAGCGGCGGCAACCGCAGCCGCGAGTGCGATGGTTGCGGCGATCTTCCACCGGAGAGAGGTCTGGCCCATTCAGTCCGGCTTGATGCCGAGCTTTTCCATGCGGCGATAGAGTGCCTGACGGGAGAGACCGAGCTCGCGCGCCGCGTGCGCGACCACCCCGGCGGCCCGCTGCAGCGCCTGCTCGATGGCGGCGCGGTCGACGGCCGGCTCGCCGGCGGCTTCCATCTGCTCCGCGGCCGGAAGGCCAAGGGATTCCGCGCTGATCGCGGGCGTCGCCGAGAGCAGGCAGGCCCGGCGGATCACGTTCTGCAGCTCACGTACGTTGCCCGGCCAGGAATGCCTCATGAGCGCCCGCTCCGCTTCCGGCGAGAGCTCGGGCCCGCCGCCGAGGAAATGCCGCGCGAGCGGCAGGACGTCCTCGCGGCGCCGGCAAAGAGGCGGCAGCTCCAGCTCGATGACGTTGAGCCGGTAGTACAAGTCCTCGCGGAACCGGCCTTCGCGAATCGCGGCGCGCAGATCCGTATTCGTCGCCGCGATCATCCGCACCTGCGTGCGGCGGGTGACGTTCGAGCCGAGCCGCTCCAGCTCACCGGTCTGCAATACGCGCAGCAGCTTCGCCTGGCCGGCGGGCGCCAGGTTGCCCAGCTCGTCGAGGAAAAGCGTGCCGCCGTTGGCCGCTTCGAATCTTCCGATGCGAGCCTTGGCGCCGGTAAACGCCCCGGCCTCGGTGCCGAAGAGCTCCGCCTCGATGAGCTCCTGCGGCAAGGCGCCCAGGTTGACTTTGAGGTAGGGTCCGGAGCGGACCGAAGAGTTCGCATGGATGATGTCGGCGAGCACTTCCTTCCCTGCGCCGTTCGGTCCAGTGATGAGCACGGGCACATCCGCGTGCGCGACCTGGGTCGCCATGGCGACCAGGGTGTGCATGGCTTCGCTCTCATATATCGCTCCACGCAGATCGAAACGCTCCGCGAGAGCCCGGCGCGCCTGCCGCCGCTGCGCGTGCATTCGCGTGCTTTCCTCCCGCGCCCGCCGCAGGTCGAGGAGATTGCGCACGGTCGTGAGCAGCCGTGCATCGTCCCATGGCTTGGCGATGTAGTCCGCGGCCCCTGCCTTCACCAGCTCGATGGCGGTCTCGAGATGGGTCCATGCGGTCAGAAGGATGATCGGCACGTCGTCATGCCGCCTGCGGATCTCGTGGAAGAGCTGCACTCCCTCCTCGCCGCTCGTCGCCTCGCGCCGGAAGTTCATATCCTGGATGACGACGTCCACCGGCTCCTTCTCGAGCAGGGCCAGCCCGTCCACCGGCGATGCCGCGCTCAGGACGCGCGCGCCGTGAAGCGACATGAGGATCTCGAGCGCCGTCCGCACCGCGTCGTTGTCATCGATGATGAGAATGACGCTATCGGCAAGGCTCGATCGCGCGGACTTGGAGGGGACGGGAGTCATGGCGGTGATGGTACCCGAAGGACCTCAAACCGTGCGGGTGGCCACCGAAGGCGGGATGGCCGCAGCCCGCCTCGCAGGCTGCCAGGCCGCGAGCTGGCCGATGACCGCGAGAGTGACGAGGCCGAAGGCCAGGTAGCGCAGATCCAGGCGGGGCAGCTGATACTGATCGGAGAGCCAATAACCCACGCCGAGTGCGAGAGTGCAGCCGGCGAGGCCGCCGATGGCGAGGACGATCGCGTTCTCGATCAGGAAGTGAGCGACGACGTCGCGCTTGCGGGCGCCGACGGCGCGCATGGTGCCGATCTGTCGCGTGCGGGTGCTGACGTTGAAGGTGGTAAGGCCGAAGATGCCGAGGCAGGTGACGGACAGAATGAGCGCGGTGACCAGCGTCAGGAATATGACCACGGCGCGATTCTCGGCAGCCAGGCGTCGATGGTAGTACTCGAGCGTCTGCGCCACGATGACCACCCTGTCGGGATTGGAGATCGCAAGATGCCGCTGCGCGGTCCGCATCAGCGCCTCGGTCTTCCCGGGCTGGGTCCGCACCAGGCAGAAGTAATCGCCGAAGCTTCCCGGAGTCTGGGGATAAAGCACGGTGTAGTAGGAGGGCGAGCCCCAGACCGAGCCCATGAAGTCGTTGGTGATGCCGACGACAGTCATCGGGGTGTTGTTGTCACCGCCGTAAATGGGTTTGCCGAGCGCGTTGCCGTCTGGAAAGAGCTTGCGGGCGAGCGACTGAGTGATGAGCGCTGCCGGCGCCCCGGCAAATATGTCATGGGACAGCGGCTGGATGTCCGTGGCGCTGAAAGCGCGGCCGGCGATGACGCGTATGCCCAGGGCGGCGAGAGCGGACTCATCGACTTGCATCGAGCGCTCATCGACCGACGGGGCCCGCGGGCCGGGCCTCTGCGATATCGAGCCCCCCTGGCCATAACCACTCAAGGGGACCGAGGACGTCGCCGCCGCGGCAATGACCCCAGGGAGGCTGCGCAGATAAGCGAGGTCCTCGCGCTGCGCGGCGCCGAGATCGGAGCGGCTGGTGAGCGCCGCGACACCTATCGCGAAGGTATCGCGCACATCGAATCCGGCGGGCCGTTCCATCTGCTGGATGCGCTGGGCGATGATCCAGGCGGCATTGACCATCACGGCGAGCGCGATCGCAATCTCCAGGGCGACCAGGATGGCGCCCGTACGATTGCGGAATAGCGCCGAGAGCACGGGTCGCACATTGAGGCTCATCATGTCTCGCAACTCCTACCGGCCCCGCAAATACCCGGCCGGCGGCAGCCTGCCGATGCTCCAAGCCGGGTAGAAGCCAGCCGCCAGTGTGGACAGCGCTGCCAGAGCCAGCGCCCAGGCCACGCCCAGGGGATCGAAATGGGCGAGCAGCCCGTAGGCGCTGTCCTGCGCGTAGATCGCCCGTACGCCTACGAGGCCGGCCGCGCCCAGCGCCAGACCCAGCACTCCACCTGCAATCGAGACCACCGCGACCTCGACGAGGTGCTGCAGAAAAATCTGACGCCGGCTCGCCCCGAGAGCGCGCCGCACACCGACGATCGGCGCGCCTCGCAGAAATTTTGTCAACAGGATGCCGACCGTGTTGAGCAAACAGACCGCGAGAAAGGCGAATGCGACGCGCAGCAAGATGCGGCTGTCGCTGCTCACGACACCGTTGACCTGAAGCCACTGGCTGACGTTGGTCAGGTGATTGTTGAGGGGACGGGGAAATCGCCCTGCGCGCCGCTGCGCAGCCCAGTACGAGTCCACATATGCCCGAAAGCGTTCGCGCCGCGCGGCGGAAGGCAGCTGCGCCCACATCTCGATCCAGACGCATTCCGAGCCGAGGAGTTGCTGGTAATTGCTGATCGCGACCGATGTGTGGCAGTCCATGTTGCCGCTGGGCACCGAGCGCAGGGTGGTGATCCAGGAGAACGGCACGTATGCATCTTCGGGCGGCTCGAAGGCGCCGTCGACCACGTCATAGAATCTCGGCAGGGGCTGCCAGTCGCGCAGGACTCCCACCACGCGGAACCGGTTGTTGTTCCAGAGAATCGTCCGCCCGACGCTGTCAGTGCCCCCAAACAGCGTGTCATTCGCGCGTTTGCCGAGCACTATCTCCGGCAGCGCATCGAGATCGTTTCCGCCCCACGCGCCACCATACTCGAAGGGCACGTCGAACATGGCGAAGAAATCCTTGGTGGTGGCGCGCGTCAGTGCTTGCATCGGCACTGTCTGACCGGGAGCCCCGCTCAGCATCCCGTCCATCTGGGTCATGATGGCCTTGCGCTGGGGGATGCTCGACCGAAGGAGCGCAGTCGCGTCCGTGTAGGTCAGCTGGGGAGGCGCCAGGGTGGGGTGCTGCGGGTCGTGCGGCTCATCCGCCCCCCACGAATCCATCGTCACGGCATAGAGGACGTTGTTCTTCCACCAGATCGGATTGCCGGACATGGCGTGATACACCGTGAGCGTGACGATGCAGGCGGCGATGCCCAGCGCGATGGCGCAGACCATGAGCGCGGTGAGGCCGGGCGTGCGGCGCAGGCTCTTGAGGGAGAGTCGAAGGTAGTAGCGAAGCACCGGATCCTCCCGGAGGTCTCAAACGGTTCGGGTCGCGACGGACGGCGCCACCGAAGCGGCGCGCCGCGCGGGCTGCCAGGCGGCGAGCTCGCCCACGATCCAGAGGAAGAGCACGCCGCCCACGAGGTAATACAGGTCCAGTCGGGGCAGGTCGTAGCGCACGGAGAGCCAGTAACCCGTAGCCAATGCCAGCGCGCAGCCGGCGAGCACGCCGGCGCAGAGGATGAAGGCGTTCTCGACCATGAAGTAGGCGATGATGTCGCGCCTGCGCGCGCCCACCGCGCGCCGGGTCCCGATCTGCCTGGTGCGTGCGCTCACGTTGTAGGTGGCGAGCCCGAAGATGCCGAGACAGGTGACGGCCAGGATCATCGCGGTGATCGCACTGAGGAAGATCGCCATGTTGCGGTTCTCCGCGATCATGCGCTGGTGATAGAACTGCAGCGGATGCGCGAAGAAGATCACCCGGTCGAGGTTGGAGGCGCCGATGTGCCGCTCCGCCGTCTGCATGAGCACATCCAGCCGGCCCGGGACGGTGCGCACCAGGAGGAAGTAGGCGCCGTACTCGCCCGGGGTCTTCGGGTAGAGCGCCGTCTGATACTTGGGGTTGCCCAGCCCGACGGGGCCCATGAAGTCATGTGTGACGCCGATGATGGTCATCGGTCTGCCGGCACCGTCATAGACGACCTTGCCGAGGGCATCGCTCTCGGGGAAGAGCGCCTGCGCGAGCGCCCGGCTCACGATGATCTCCGGGACGGACTGCTCCAGGCTGTGCTTGGAGAACGGCTGGATCTCATTCGGACGGAAGTTGCGCCCGGCAATGAGGGAAACGCCGAGCGTCCGCAAGCCCTGTGTGTCCGTTTGGATCACCCCGAGTGCGGCCGAGCGCCCGCGCTGCCCCGGTTGCAGGAAGAGCTGGGTGCCCTGGCCGTCGCCGGTCAGGGGCGCCGACTCGGTGGCGGTGGCCGCCACCACGCCCGGCAGGCCGCGCAGATACGCCAGGTCCTGCGCGAGCGCGCTCGAGAGGTCGAACCCGCTGCCGAGGCCGGCGATCGCCACGACGAACATGTGGTCATCATCGATGCCGGTGGGCTGCTCGATGTCCGCGATGCGCTGACTCACGATCCACACGGCATTGACCATGACCGCGAGCGCGATGGTGATCTGCAAGGCCACCAGAATCGCGCCGGTGCGGCTGCGCAGCAGGCTCGAGAGCAGCGGTCGAAGGTTCAGCGTCATCGAGCTCTCCGGGCCGTCACTGGCTCTTCAGATACCGGGAGGGAGGCAGCCGGCCGATGGCCCAGGCGGGGTAGAGTCCGGCGGCCACGGTGGACAGGACGGCGAGCCCGAGGGCCCAGCCTATGCCTATCGGATCGAAGTGAGTCAGGGCGACGTAGTTGGTGGAGCCGGCGTCCATGGCGCTTGCAGCGGTATAGAGCGCCTCTACCGCCTTCAGTCCGATGACGCCGAGCAGCAGACCGACGGCGGCGCCGAGCGTGGCGATCACTGCGACCTCCACGAGGTGCTGGCAGAAGACCTGGCCGCGGCTCGCGCCGAGCGCACGCAGCAGACCGGTGACGCTGGAGCGGCGCAGAAACTTCGCGAGCAGGATGCCGACCGTGTTGATCAGGCAGACCGCGAGAAAGGCGAAGGCGAGGCGCAGCAGGATGCTGTTGTCGTCGTTGACGACATGATTGACCTGCAGCCAGTCACCGACGTTGGTCAGATGATTGTTGAGGGGCCGCTGGAAGCGGCCATCCTTGCGTTGCGCGGCCCAGTAGGAATTCATGAAGGCCAGCATGCGCGCGCGGCTCGCGGCCGTCGGCAGCTCGACCCACATCTCGATCCAGACGTCCTCGTCGTTGATGAAGTCCTGGTAGCTCTGGACCGGCTGCGAGCCCCAGCCGCTGCTCGGTCCGGCGGGAAGCTCCTGCAGAGCCGGTCCCCAGTTGAAGGGGACATAGGCGTCCTCGGGACCGGCGAAGGGGTTGTTGACGACATCGTAGAACCTCGGCACCGGCTCCCAGTCCGCGAGCACGCCGACGATGCGGAACTGCCGGCCGTTCCAGAGAATGGTCCGCCCGACGCTGTCGATCCCGCCGAAGAGCTTCTCGTTCTCGGCGTGACTCAGCACGATGACCGGCTGCGGACCCCGGTCCGCGGCCGCATCCCAGCCGCCCCCGAACTGGAAGGGGACGGCGAACATCGGGAAGAAATCGCCGGTCGTGGCTCGAGTCATGACGGGCACCGGCGCCCGCTGGCCGGGGGCGCCGCTCAGCATCCCGAGGAGCTGGGTCATGATCGCCTTGTGCTTCGGGATGCTCGAGGTCATGAGGTAGGTGGCGTCCCGATAGGTGAGCTGGGGAGGCGCCAGGGCGGGACGGTCGGTGTCAAAGGGCTGCGCCGGGTCCCAGGAGTCCATGGTGACCGCATAGAGGACGTTGTTCTTCCACCAGATCGGGTTGCCGGACATGGCGTGGTAGACGGTGAGCGTCACGATGCACGCGCCGATGCCGAGCGCGATCGCGCAGACCATGAGCGCGGTGAGGCCGGGCGTGCGCCTGAAGCTGGTCGCGGCGAGGCGCAGGTAGTATGCAAGCACGGTCCGCTCTCCTCGCGGGCTCAGGCCGGCATCGAGCCGCCGGCGCCGGCTCTCTCGTCCGCGCCCAGGCGCCGCTCGTAGGGGGCGGAATCGATCACCAGGCCGTCGACGACGTGGATGTTCCTCTGGGCGCGTCTCGCCAGCTCGGGGTCGTGGGTGACGAGGATGATTGTGGTGCCCATCTCGTTGATCTGCTCGAGCAGATCCATGACCTGGCGGGCCATGAGCGAGTCGAGATTGCCCGTGGGCTCATCGGCGAGGATCAGCGCCGGGTCGCCGGCAATGGCGCGGGCGATGGCGACTCGCTGCTGTTGTCCGCCGGAGAGCTGAGAGGGCATGTGCTTCGTGCGCGAGGCGAGGCCGACGAGCTCGAGCGCCTTGGTGATGCGCTGATTGCGCTCCGCCGCCTTCATGCGCCGGTAGCGCAGCGGGACGTCGACGTTGTCGTAGACGTCGAGGTCGGGAATGAGGTTGAAGCTCTGGAAGATGAAGCCGATCTTCTCGTTGCGCATGCGAGAGCGAGCGTCGTCGGAGAGCCGGCTCACGTCCTGCCCGTCGAGCTCGTAGATCCCGGTGTCGAAGGTCTCGAGGAGGCCCGCGACATTGAGGAAGGTGGTCTTGCCGGAGCCGGAAGGACCGCTCACGGCCACGAACTGGCCGGATTTGACTTCCAGCGAGAAGTTGCGCAGCGCGTGCGTCTCGATGAGGTCGGTGCGATAGACCTTACTGACATCTTGCATCTTCAGCATGTGAGCCTCTCGTGGGCGTTGGGTCGGATCGTCGTGTCTGCTCAGCGCGCGATTCTCAGCTCGGGCGCATCGTTGAAATCCTGCGTGTCGGAGATGACCACCCGATCGCCGGCGGCGAGGCCGCCGAGGACCTGGATCTCGGATACCGAGGCGGCGCCGAGCTCGACGGGTGTGCGGGTCGCTTCATTGCCCCGGACGACGTACACGAAGCGGGTGGCGGGGCCGAGGAAGGCTCCCCGCTCCACCATCAGGACATCGTCGTGCTCGCCCATCACGATGCGCACGGCGGCCTGCTCGTTCTGGCGCAGGCCCACCGGCTGGGCGCCGGCGAATTTCGCGCGGCCGGTTACCCAGCCGTCGCGCACGTCAGGCGACACCTCGGTGACGAGGCCGTGCACCGTCTGCCCATCGAGGGTGATGTCCGCCGGCAGCCCCGGCTTGATTCCGTTCGCGAACGACTCCGCGACCTGGAACTCGATGGCGAGCGCCGAGAGATCGATCACCGTCACGAGCGGTACGCTGCTGCCGACATGGGACTGATCGGGCTGGGCGAGGTCGGCAACCATGCCGTTGACGGGCGAGCGGACGGTGAGCTCATCGAGCCGTTGCTGCAGGCCGTCGACGAGCAGGGATTGGGCGTTGCGCGCAAGCTGGCTTTTGCGCAGCTCGAGCATGATCCGCTCGCGCTCGAGGCGGGCGTTCTGGTTCGCGTGCTCGTAGTTCAACCGCGCGATCGAATAGGTGTCGTAGGCGGCGTCGTAGCGGTGCTCGCTGATGACGTGCAGAGCCCATGCCGCCTGCAGGCGCTGCAGCTCGCGCAGCTGCTGGCTCATCGTGACCGCGGCGAGGTCCGCCCGCTGGCGGTTGTCGAGCAGCTGCTGCCTGAGCTCGATCTGCTGCTGCGCGAGCGCCGCGTCCATGCTCTCGAGGGTGGCGCGCTCGCGCTCATACTGGTTCTGCAGCTCGGGACTCGCAAGACGCGCCAGCACCTCGCCCTTGGTCACGCGGTCGCCGGCGTGCACGAGATAAGTGACCGTGCCGGCCGCCGTGGAGGAAAGAGTCGGACTGACGGCGGCGATCACCGTGCCCCGCGCGGCCGCATCCTGCACGAAGTCGCCGCGGGTCACCGTCGCGATCTCGAGGGTCTGGGCGGAGACGACATGTCCGGAGCGCGCCCAACTGTGTCCGAGCCAGGCGAGAATGAGGATGAGCCCGACGGCGCCGGCGGCCGTCGCATGGATCGCCCTGCGCCGGTACCAGACATGCGCGGATCCCTGACGCGCGATATCCTGAGCCGCCGTGCTGCGAATCGGTGCCGGCGCCTGGCTCGCGGCGGAGGAGGGAGACTTGAGATTGGTGATGCTCATGAGGGCTCTCGAGCCGTCTTCTGCATGTCATGTGCCAGCACGCGAGGGTGCGTACAAGGCACTGAAATGCATGTCGATTTTGTTGCCGGGGAGCGCGGATGCCGCGCTGCGCGCGTGTCCGTCCGGCGGACAGCGGACACTCGCGCGGACACCGCGGCCGCGCTTGGGGCCTGGCTTGCATGGACAGGCGCCCAGCCGGCAAGCTCTCGGCGCGCTCGAAGCGCACTGATAATCACAGGAGTATTCATGGCCACTCGTCGCACCACAGGGTCCGGTCGCACCTCCGAAGCCACTCCGCCAGCCGAAAAAGCGGCCCGCCGCAACCCGGCGCCCGCGCAGCCCGCCGCTGCAGCATCCGGCGCCTCCACGCGCATCACCGTATCCGGGGACGCGCGACGCGCCATGATCGAGCAGGCGGCGTATCTGCGCGCGCAGCGGCGCGGTTTCACCGCGGGAGGCGAGGTCGAGGACTGGCTGGCCGCGGAGGCGGAAGTCGATGCGCTGCTGAGGGCTGGCAACGGCGGCCCGCCGCAGTAAGCCCCACGTTCCTTGCCGCGCTACCCGTACGGCCGGGGAGGGCTCATGAGGCGGCCGCGTGGATGAGGCTCGCGCGCACTATGCGTTGCCGGCATTGCCGCTGATGACCGAGGAGGAGTATCTCGAGCTATAGGACGAGTCCGAGGTGAGGCACGAGTACCTCAACGGCGCCGCGTTCGCCATGTCCGCAGCGCCTTTGGCGCATAACCAGATTACGCTCCGGCTCGCGACCGGCCTCGCCAGCGGCGGGCCGCTGGCGAGGCGCCGTTCGCCTCAGAAGGTCGCCGTCAGCTCCGCAAAGATCTCCCGCCCGAAGGGATCATAGACTCCCGCGAGAAGATTGCCGTTCTGCAGCAGCGGGTTCGCCTGATAGCCGATGATGGGCGGCATCTTGCCGAGCAGGTTGTTCACGCCGAGGTGCAGACTCACGTCGGGCGTGAAGCTGTACCCGGTGTCGAGGTCGAAGTAGTTGTAGTTCGGGACGTGGTCGTCGACCGGGAACGACGGATTGGAGGTCAGGTACTGGCCGTACGCGGCGCTCGTGCCCTCGAATTTCATCGCGCCGATGAAGCGCCAGTTGAGCGACGCCTGGTACTTGCCCATCGTCCAGGTCGTGCGCAGGTTGTGGCGCCACTTCGGGATGGGCGAGGTCGGGCCGATCTGCGTGCAGCCGGCACCGTAGAGCCCGGTGCAGTCGACCACCGGCTGCCCCGGAATCACGGAGATGGTGTTATCGATCTCATAGCTGCCATTGAAGGTGAAGCTCAGAGTCCCGGCGGCGGAGCCCCGCCCCACGATGTACTGCCCGGCCAGATCGATGCCGCTCTCCTCGTAGCTGTTGGTGTTGATGTCGGTGGCGATGATGTGACCGGAGGTGGTGGGCGAGTTGCCGATCGACAGCGACCCTTGCGCATCACGCACGATCAGATTGCAGAACACTGGCGCGCCCGTGCTCATGCAGCCGGCGAGAGACGAGCTGGGCGCGACGGCGCCGACGTAGCTATCGACGTTGATGCGCCAGTAGTCCGCGCTGAAGAGCAGCGTGGGGGCCCAGCTGAAGCCCGTGAGCACCACGCCGGCGGTGATGGAATGCGAGGTCTCGGGCTTGAGATTGGAATTTCCACCGAAGATCACGTTGACCGTGTTTGCGGCCGGAATGTTGCCGTACTGGCCGGGTTTGACGCCGAGCAGCGCGCACTGCTGCGGGGTGGCGGTCGGGCTCGCCCCGGCGCACGGGTCCGGGGTCTGCTGCTGCACCAGCCATTCCGACAGGAAGAGCTCGTGCCCGTTCGGCGCGCGCACCGCCTGGCTGTAGCTGCCGCGGAAGCGAACCTGGCGGATGGGCGCGAAAACCGCATCGAAGCTGTAGGCGTTCGCCGTGCCCTGCGGGCTGTACTCGGCCACCCGATCGCTCAGGTCGAGGTTGAACTCGTAGACGCCGGGCTTGTCCTTCACCAGCGGGGCCTTCAATTCAGCGAATCCCTCCGACACATGGTAGGTGCCGAGGGTGGAATGGATCGTGCCCATCGTGACCAGGTCGCCTGTCAGATACGCCTGGTCCGGCTGGTTGCTGATGCGCTGGTCGCGGTACTCCGCGCCCACCGCCAGTCCGAAGGTGTCGGTCGCCCACGGGCTCTTCAGCCCGTAAGAGCCGAGATCACCCACCGCCTGGACATCGGCGACGATATTTTTCGCATAGCCGTTCTCGGCGCCGTTCTCGCGGATGTAGGCGAGGGACGCGGGCGTCACCGCACCCGTACCCCAGATGTTATACGGAACGCAGCTCGGATCCGTGCCGTCGACAACCGAGGAGCAGGTCGGCGTGCCGTTGACGCTGACCACATCGAGCGCATTGGTCACCCGCGTCAGAGAGACGTCGTTGAAGACCTTCTCGTGCGCGGTGACCTTGCCGTACTGCACGCTGGTGTCGTAGGACCAGTTCTCGGTGATATCGCCCTTCATGCCGACCAAGACACGCCAGGATGTGTGCCGGAAGCTGTCCTCGAGCGGACCGAGACCGCCCGTGGTCTGGCCGATGCCGATGGTTGCGACGTCGGTGGGACCCAAGCCGTTCGCGGTGCACAGCGTCCCCACCTCATTGGCGGACAGCAGCGGATCATTGCAGGGGATCTGAAAGCTGTTTCCAGGGGTTGCACCCGTCGGGCTGGTGCCGGAAGGACCGCTGTAGAACACCGTCGTGTAGTCGTGGGTGAAGGTGCCCTCCAGGTAGGCCTGCGCGTGATCGCTGAATTTGTACTGGGCGAACGTGCCGCCCGTGTAACGGGTATCCGGACGCAGGAGGGTGATCGGGCCCGGGTTGTAGCCGTCGGCCGCCGGATCGAATGGATGCAGCGTCGCCCCCGGTCCCTGCGCCCAGGAATTGCCCGCCGCATCGACGAACTGCCCGGCCGGGGTGGTGCCATCGAGCTGGCACTGGAAGGAGGGGCCGGTCTCGGTCAGCGTGCAGGCGCTGAAATCGCGGCTCGAAGTCAGGATGCCGGCGTTGTGGCGGTAACCGGCGTACACCTCCATGTGCCCCGCATCGCCCGCGAAATTGAAGCCGTGGACGCCGGCGATGTTGAATGTCCTGCCGTCGAAGGTGCTGCCCGTCGGCGGGCTCACCCCGCTCGCGCTGTCGATCGCCTGGATCTGCGAGTCGCTGTTGCCGTAGTAGTTGCCGCTACCCTGCACCAACACCTTGTTGCCGACGAATTGCGTGTCGACGATGAAGTTCACCACCCCCGCGATCGCATCCGAGCCGTAGATGGAGGAGGCGCCGCCGGTCTCCACCTCGACGCGCTCGAGGAGGATTTCCGGGATGGTATGCAGGTCGGGCGAGGGCTGGACCGAGTCGCCGGGATTGATGCGGCGGCCGTTCATCAGCACCAGAGTCTTGAACGACCCGAGGCCGCGCAGGTCGACGGTCGCGGTGCCGGTGAGAGGCGTCACACCCGCGCCGTTGTCGGAATCCATCAACCCCGCGTTCACCTGCGGCAGGCTGTCGAGCAAGTCTTCGACCTTCGCCGTGCCCTGACGCAGCAGGTCGGCGCCGCCGACGATCGTGATCGGGGCGGGGCTGCTCGCGTTCGGCGTCTTGAAGCGGGTGCCGGTGACGACGACCTGGCTCAGGGAGGTGGCCTGATCGATTTGCTGCGGAGCAGCGGGAGCGGTGCCCGTCGCCTGACCGGCGGCCGGCTGTGCGGGATCCGCGGCCGGCTGCGCGGGACCCGCCTGCCCGGTGGTGTCGGTCGCATCCGCCGCCGATGCTTCGGTGAGCGGCGCAATCAGCGCCGGAACGCTCACTGCGAGAGCTGCAGCGGCGGCCGCGATCGGCAACCGATGCAGAATGGAAGCGATGACTGCAGTAACGCTGCGAATCGGCCGGTCTGACATTAGGCTCTCCCCCTCGTGCTGTTTTTGCTGATCAACCGCAGCTCGGAATCCCTGCTGCTCCTTTCCGTTTCATCTCCGCCGTGTAATTGCCAACAGTGATGACGGAGAGTACCCCTGCAGCCGGCGGCAAGCGCCCCCGTGCGTGTGTTCTCGGAAAACACAGTTCGTGAATAATGGCTTCGGCGCGATGGCAAGCGCGGCTGCGGCCAGCCGTCACACCAGCCGGGAATAGTCGCTCAAATTCGCCCTGATGAGATCGAGCATCTCATCGCGAATCTCATCGCGCGCCCCGCGGACCCACATTGCCGCGAGCGGCAGCATGTTCAGCGAGTCCGCGGGCGCCGCCAGGGGGATGAAGCGGACGCCCGTGGGAGCCAGTCGCGAAGTCCACCGCGGCACGATCGCTGCGCCGAGCCCCGCCGCCACGAGATTGATGATGGTCTGTTTCTCATCGGCCACCTGCGCCACGCGCACGCGCAGTCCTGCGTTGCTGAACGCTTTGACCGTCAGGTCGTGACTGTGCGGGCGCGACCGGCGCGCCGGGACGATCAGCGGCTCATCGACGAGATCCTCGATCGATAAGCGTTTGCGACGCGCCGATCGATGCGCGAGCGGCACCGCCACCACAGCGGTCTCGTGGAAGAGGAAGAGTGCCTCCAGTCTCCTGTCGGGACGGTCGGGCGGACGCACGAACGCGAGATCGAGGCGGCCCGACAGCAGGCGCGGCAAGAGCCGAGCGGTCTTCTCCTCGAGGAGTTGTACCAGGACGTCGGGCCGCCGCTTGCGAAAATCATGCAACAGTGACGGAATCAGGCCGGCGGCTGCGCTGTCGATCGCGCCCACTCTGATGGCGGCGGACTTGCTCCGGCCGCTCTGGCGCACGCGCTCGGCGATGTCGTCGGCCTTGGCGAGCAGGGCGCGCGCTTCCTCGAGCAGGAGGGCTCCCTCGCGGGTCAGGCCGACATTGCGCGTAGTCCGGGCGAGAAGGGCTGTCCCCAGATCCTCCTCGAGCAAGCGCATCTGGCGGCTGAGCGAGGACGGTAGGATTCCCAGCCGTTGGGCAGCCCGTCCGAAATGCAGCTCCTCCGCGGTCGCGAGGAAGCATCGAAGCTGGTAAAGGTCCACCGCCGGGCATTATATCAATTCTTTGTACAATCCCGCGGCGTTGAGGGCGGGCGCCGCCTCGCTTTACCTTTGTCGCTCACGTGCACCGGCACATTGCCCGCGATCCCGCGCAGCGGGGCCGAAGAGAACGACGCATGCGTGAGTATTCGATAGCGGCCATTCCCGCGGACGGCATCGGGCCCGAAGTCATCGAGGCGGGAATCACCGTCCTCGAAAGCCTGCAGAAGCGGGTGGGTGACATCCGGTTGAGCTTCCATCGCTTTGACTGGGGCTCGGAGTACTACAGGCGGCACGGAGTCATGATGCCGGCGGACGGGCTGCGCAGACTGCAGGCCTTCGATGCCATCTACTTCGGCGCGGTCGGCGCGCCGGACATTCCCGACCACATATCGCTTTGGGGGCTCAGGCTCGCGATCTGCCAGGGCTTCGACCAATATGCCAATGTGCGGCCGACGAGGATCCTGCGGGGAGTCGTTTGCCCGTTGCGCCGTGCCGGTCCGGGCGATCTCGATTGGGTGATCGTGCGGGAGAACTCGGAGGGCGAGTATTCCGGCCAGGGGGGCCGCACCCATCGCGGACTGCCGGCGGAGGTCGCCACCGATGTGGCGATTTTCACGCGGTCCGGCATCACTCGTATCATGCGTTACGCATTTCGTCTGGCGCAGTCTCGCCCGCGCAAGATGCTGACCGTCGTGACGAAGTCGAATGCCCAGCGCCACGGCATGGTGCTGTGGGACGAGATTGCCGCGGAGGTGGCGCGGGAATTTCCGGACGTGGTCTGGGACAAGATGCTGGTGGACGCCATGACCGTGCGGATGACCCTGAAACCGCAGACCCTCGATACGATCGTGGCGACGAATCTGCACGCCGACATCCTGTCGGATCTGGCGGGAGCGCTCGCCGGCAGCCTGGGGTTGGCACCCACGGCCAATATCGATCCCGAGCGGCGGTTCCCCTCCATGTTCGAGCCCATCCATGGCTCCGCCTTCGATATTGCGGGCCAGGGCATCGCCAACCCGATCGCGAGCTTCTGGACGGCGGCGCAGATGCTGGACCACCTTGGAGAAAGGGCGGCATGCGACCACTTGATGGACGCCGTCGAGCGGGTTACATCGGCCGGGATCCTGACGCCGGATCTCGGAGGCAACGCGACCACGAGGCGAGTGACCGAGGCCGTAGTCGATGCCATCCAGAGCGCGAGCGTCTGATGCGAGTGGGTAGAGGACGGGGTAGCGGGGTACAACCATGACACACGAAGGCAGCGGCGAAGACGACGAGGTCGGTGCGAATCAGGGCCTGACCCGGCGCGAGTTCTGGGCGTTGGCGGGGTTGGCCGGGGC
This sequence comes from Gammaproteobacteria bacterium, assembly GCA_028870635.1. Taxonomy (GTDB): domain Bacteria; phylum Pseudomonadota; class Gammaproteobacteria; order Steroidobacterales; family Steroidobacteraceae; genus 13-2-20CM-66-19. The sequence goes on from JAGWPE010000319.1 coordinate 18,740, forward strand.
GGCGGCGGGGCTTCCATCCGCAAGAGCGCTCGCCGGCACGCACGCGTCGCGGGCGGGCACCCTTCACGACGTGAGTCCGGTCATGGAGAGGCTTAGCGCCTACATGAGCGAGGCCGCCGGCCGTGATTTGCCCGCCGAGGTTGTCGAGAAGACGAAGCAGCATCTGCTCGACACACTGGCGGCAATGATCTCGGGGTCGACCCTGCCTCCCGGACGCGCCGCCTTGCGGTTCTCCCGGGCGTACGGCGCCTGTCAGAAGGTCGCCACGGTCGTGGCGGCCGACTTCCTCTGCGGACCGATCGAGGCGGCGCTCACGAACGGCATGCTCGCGCATTCCGACGAGACCGACGACTCCCATGCTCCCTCGCAGTGCCATCCGGGTTGCGCGGTGATTCCTGCGGCGCTTGCGACCGCGGAGCGGTTCGCGATCAACGGAACGCATCTACTGCGCGCCGTGACTTTGGGCTACGACATTGGCCCGCGCTTCACGATGACACTGGGCGGCCAGGCATTCGAGGCGGGAAGCCACTGGAGCACGCACAGCATCGCGCCGCTCTTCGGGGCGGCTGCCGCCGCAGGTTGCGCGGCAGGCTTGAATGCGCGCCAGATGCGCTGGATGCTGGGCTACACGGCGCAGCAGTCCTCGGGACTCGCAGCGTGGAGCCGTGACCCCGAGCACGTACAGAAGGCTTTCTGCTTTGGCGGCATGACGGCGCGCGACGGGGTGACTTCCGCCTTGCTGGTGGAGGCGGGCTGGACGGGCGTCGAGGACATCCTGTCGGGCAACGACAATTTCTTCGCCGCCTACGATCCCCATTGCGATCCGGCCGGCCTCGTGGACCAGCTCGGCGTGCGCTATGAGATCACTCGTACCAACATCAAGAAGTGGGCCGTGGGCTCGCCGATCCAGGCGGCGCTCGATGCCCTGAAGGACCTGCGCTCGAAGCGGCCCTTCGATGCGGCGCAGGTGCGCGAGGTAGTGGTGCGGCTCGCGAGCGACGAAGCCGCCATCGTGAACGACCGCGACATACCGGACATCTGCCTGCAGCACGTGATGGCCGTGGCGCTGCTGGACCACACGGTGACGTTCGCTTCGATTCACGACAGGGCACGGCTGAAGGACCCGGCAACGCTGCGAGCGCGGGCGAAGGTGAAGCTGGTTCCAGACGAGGGACTGGAGCGTCTGATGCCGTTGCGCGTGGCGATCGTGGAAGTGACGCTGGTCGACGGCTCCCGCCTGAGCAGGCGCGTGGACGATGTGCGCGGCACACCCAAAAATCCCATGACCAGGGCCGAGGTCATCGCCAAGGCCAGCGACCTGTGCGGGCCGGTCATCGGTGCGCAGCGATGCTCGAAACTGATCGAGAAGGTATTTCAACTGGAGCTCGTAAGCGACGTTCGGGAGCTGCGGCCCTTGCTGCAGCGCACTTGAACGGATTGCGGCGCGGGCGGGAGTGACGTGGTGAGAATCGTCGATGTTCGCGAGAAGGTCGTGCCGATCGCCTCGGAGATTCGCAATGCCTACATCGACTTCAGTCGGATGACGGTCAGCGTCGTCGCATTGGTGACGGACGTCACACGCGACGGCAAGCCGGTCATCGGCTACGGGTTCAATTCCAACGGACGGTATGCTCCGAGCGGCTTGCTGCGCGAGCGTTTCATTCCGCGTCTCAAAGCCGCGCCCGCGCAATCGCTGCTCGATGACACCGGCGAAAACTTCGATCCGCGGCGTGTCTGGGCCATTTTGATGCAGAACGAGAAGCCCGGCGGACACGGCGAGCGTTCCGTAGCAGTAGGGGTCCTCGACATGGCGGTGTGGGACGCCGTCGCCAAAATAGCGGGTCTGCCGCTGTATCGTGTCCTCGCGGATCGCTATCGAGGTGGAGTCGCGCGGAGCCGGGTGTTCGTCTACGCCGCCGGCGGGTATTACTATCCGAGCAAGGGTCTGCGTGCCCTGCAGGATGAGATGCGGGGGTATCTGGCGCTCGGGTATTCCCTCGTGAAGATGAAAATAGGCGGCGCGCCGCTCGCCGAGGATCTGCGTCGGATCGACTCCGTGCTCGAGGTGCTGGAGAGGCCGGACCAGTTGGCGGTGGATGCGAATGGCCGCTTCGACCTCGACACTGCCATCGCCTATGCACACGCGCTCGCTCCTTATGGCCTGCGCTGGCTCGAAGAGCCCGGCGATCCGCTCGACTTCGCGCTCCAGGCGGCACTCGCCGAGCACTATCCCGGCGCCATGGCAACGGGGGAGAATCTCTTTTCCGTGCAGGATGCGCGCAATCTCATCCGTTACGCGGGCATGAATCGGGATCGCGACATCCTGCAATTCGACTGCGCGCTCAGCTACGGGCTCGTCGAGTACCTGCGCATCCTCGACATGCTGAAGGAGAACGGCTGGTCGGCGCAGCGTTGCATCCCCCATGGCGGTCATCAGCTGTCGCTCAACATGGCGGCCGGATTGGGACTCGGCGGCAATGAGTCCTATCCCGGCATCTTCCAGCCCTTCGGCGGCTTCGCGGACGGGATTGCCGTCGAGAATGGCTACGTCGGGCTGCCGGAAATCCCCGGTATCGGATTCGAGGCGAAGAAGGAGCTGTGCGCTGTCATGGAAGCGATGGTCGAGTAGCCGTGGCGCCGGCTGTTGATGCCGCGCGCAGGCGCTCCATGCAGATGAAGACCACCGGAGTGGTGTAGAGGGTAAGGAGCTGCGATACGAGGAGGCCTCCGGCCACGGCGATGCCGAGCGGCCGCCGCAGCTCCGATCCTGCCCCGGTGCCGAGCGCGAGCGGCAGGCTTCCGAGCAGCGCCGTCATCGTGGTCATCACGATGGGACGGAAACGCAGCAGCGCTGCGCGATGGATCGCCTGCGCCGCGGAGCATCGGGATGATCTTTGCTCGGCTATGGCGAAGTCGATCATCATGATCGCGTTCTTCTTGACGATTCCGATGAGCAGGATGATGCCGACCAGCGACATGAGATTGAGCTCATTGCCGGTCAGCAGCAGCGCCGCCAGCGCGCCGACGCCCGCGGAGGGCAGGGTCGAGAGGATGGTGAGCGGGTGCAGCAGGCTTTCGTACAGGATGCCGAGCACGATGTAGACGGCGAGAATGGCGGCGGCAATGAGCCCAGGCTCGCTGCGCAGGGAAGTCTCAAACGCCTGCGCCGCCCCCTGGAGGCTCGCGTGCGCCGAAGGGGGCATTCCCAGCGCTCGCGCCGCGGCTTGGACCGCCGCGACGGCCTGTCCGAGCGATACCCCGGGAGCCAGGTTGAAGGACAGCGTGACCGCCGGAAACTGGCTGAGGTGGGACACGCTTTCGGGCGCGACGAAATGCTGGAGATGGCTGAATGCGGCGAGCGGCACCAATGCGCCGCTTGCGGCGCGTACGTAGAGGCGATCGAGCGCCGCTGCATCCAGCCGGAAGCCCGGGTCGACCTCCATGACGATGTGGAACTGGTCGAGTTGGGTGTAGAGCGTCGCGACCTGCCTTTGACCATAGGCATCGTAGAGGGTCTCATCGACGGATTGCGCCGTGATGCCGAGCCTGCCGGCGAGGTCGCGGTCGATGACGATTCTGATGTGGGGCGCGTTGACTTTGAGGTCTGTGGCGACATCGCGCAGCTGTGGGAGCCCGGCAAGACGCGCCGTGAGTCTCGGAGCCCAGGAGTAGAGCTCCGTCAGATTGGCGTCTTCCAGCGTGTACTGGTACTCCGTACTGGAGAGGTGTGTCCCGATCTGCACGTCCTGCGCGGCCTCCATGTCGAGAGTGACTCCCATGATGCCTGCGACCTTCGACCGGAGGCGGGCGATGACCGCTGAGATCTCGGGTCGGGAGCCGAAGGGCTCGAGGTCGATGTACATGCGTCCGCTGGTGCGATGATCGGTCTGGATGAATGACGAGACGTCCGCCACCGCCGGGTCGGTCATTACGGCGTCGGCGACCTCCTGCTGCAGGTGAGCGACCTCCTCGAAGGAGTCGTCCGCGGCGAATTGGGTCGAGCCGACGATGATTCCCACGTCCTGGTCGGGAATGAAGCCCTTCGGTATCACGAGAAAGAGGCCGAGCGTCAGCAGCAACAGCGCTAAAAAGGTTCCGAGCATGAGCGGAGCGCGCGCGAGCGCCCATTCCAGACTGCGGCGATAGGCGTCGAGCAGCCGCTCGAAGGCGGCTCCCGCCGAGCGGCTGAAGGCACTCTTGCCCTCGGCCGGCTCGTGGCGCAGGAGCTGGCTGCACATCGCCGGGATGAGGGTGAGCGACACCATCGCCGAGGCGATCAGCGCAACGGTCACCGTCATCCCGAATTCCCGGAACATTCTGCCGGTCATACCGCCCATGAAGAGCAGCGGAATGAACACCGCGATCAGCGAGGCGGTCATGGAGATGATGGTGAACGTGACCTCCCCGGCCCCGCGTGCGGCCGCTGCCAGGATGGGCTCCCCGGCCTCGACGTGCCGGCTGATGTTCTCAATCATGACGATGGCGTCATCCACCACGAATCCCACCGCGATGACGAGCGCCATGAACGAGAGGTTGTCGAGGCTGTAGCCGAGCAGATACATGACGCCGCCGGCACAGACGAGCGACACCGGGATTGTGAAGCTGGGGATGAGCGTAGCCCAGATCCTGCGCAGGAAGAGGAACATCACCATGACCACCAGGGCCATGGTCACGCCGAGGGTCAGCTTCATGTCCGTGACCGTGGCGCGTACCGTGTGCGATCGATCGCCGAGGACGTGAGCCTCGATGGCGCGCGGCAGGTGCGCCTCGAGCGAGGGAAGGAGGCCCCGCACCTCGTTCACCACGTCGACGAGATTTGCACCGGGCTGCAGGTGCACGTCGACCAGGATGGCGCGCCGGCGCTGGTACCAGCCGGCCGACTGCACATTCTCCACCGAGCTCGCGGCGTGGCCGATATCGCGCACCCGCACCGGGGCGCCGCCGCGATAGCCGATGATCTGTTCATCGGCCGCGCGTGCATCGAGGAGTTGATCGCTCGAGTCCAGTGTCTCTTCGCGGTAGGCGTTCTCGAGCGTGCCCTTCGGGCTGTTGACCGTGGCGGAGGCGAGCGCGCCGCGCACATCCTCCAGAGTGAGGCCCATCGAGGCCAGCTTCACCGGGTTGACTTCCACCCGGATCGCCGGTTTCTGCGCGCCGTTGCGGTCCACGAGGCCGATACCGGCAAGCTCCGACAGCGGCCGGATCATGAAGGTGGTCGCGTACTCATCGACGACATTGAGCGGCACGGAATCGGAGGTGAGCGCGATGGTGAGCACCTTCAGCTCCGCAGGGTTCACCTTGTCATAGGTGGGCGGCGAGGGCATATCCTTCGGCAGCAGCGCCGAGGCGGCGTTGATGGCCTTCTGCACATCCTGCGCCGCCGAGTCGATGTTGCGCTGCAAGCCGAACTGCAGAGTGATGGTGGTGATCCCGACCGTGCTCGTGGAGCTCATCTCCGCGAGCGAGGGGATGCGCTGAAACTCCTGCTCGAGCGGCGCCGCCACGGTTGCCGCGATCGTCTCCGCGCTGGCGCCGGGCAGGAGCGCGGTCACTTCGATGGTGGGAAAATCAACCTGCGGCAGCGCCGCGACGGGCAGGAGCCGGCAGCCGAGCCACGCCGAAAGCAGGATGCCGACGGTGGCGAGAGCGGTCGCGATGGGGCGCTGGATGCAACGCTGAGCGAGGCTCATCCGCGGCACCGTGGCGCGATGATCATGGCACGTCGAGATCGCCGGTCATCGACGGCGAGGGCGCGCTCGCCAGCGCTTGCACACGCACCGCCGCGCCGGCGGTGAGCCCGTATTGACCTGCGATCACCACGCGCTCGCCGGCGGCGAGTCCGTGTGTCACCTCCATTGCGCTTCCGCCGCTCGTGCCGACTGCGACCGGGCGCAGCTCGACCGTCGAGTTCGGCCGCACGAGCCAGACGAACGGGCCCGCCTGTCCATGCTGGATCGCGCGGTTCGGAACCGTGAGTACGCCCCGCAGAAGCGATTTGCGCAGGTGAATGTTGACGAACTCGCCCGGCCGCAATGTGCCGCCGGCATTGGCGAAGATCGCCTTGAGGCGCGCCGTGTTGCTCGCGGGATCGATGCGGTTGTCGACCAGCGCCAGCGTGCCGCTGGCGAGCGGCTTGCGGTCCTGCGCATCGAACGCCTCGACCGCGATAGTGCGGGTACTGCGGCCCTGCGGCAGGCCGGCCAGCGCGCTCGCGGGCAGCGTGAAGACGACCGCGATCGGCTTGATCTGCGTGATCACCACGATACCCGCATCGGACGGCGCTATCATGTTGCCGCGATCGACCATGCGGATTCCGGTGATCCCCAGGATGGGCGCCCTGATGACGGCGTAGCTGAGCTGCACCTTTGCATTGCGCACCGCGGCCTGGTCGGCCACTACCGTGGCCTTCAGAACGGCGACCTGGGATCTTTGCGAGTCGACGAGCTGACGGGAAACGAATCCCTGGGCGCCTTCGGACTCGAGCCGCGCCAGCTCCTGCCGAGCGTAGTCGAGCTTTGCTCGATCACTCAGGCGCACCGCCTCGGACTGCTGTAGCTGCGCATCGAGCAGCCTCGAGTCGAGTCGCACCAGCACGTTTCCGGGGCGTACCTGCTGGCCTTCGATGAAGTCGATGTCAGCGATCTGGCCGGCGATGCGGGGCTTGACGACTACCGTGTTGTACGCCTGCGTGGTCCCTATTCCTTCCACCACGACAGGCACATTCCGCCGCACCACCGTCGCCACGGCCACCGGCGTGGGAGGCGCTTGCGAACGCCCGGCACCTGCCTTCGAGTGCTGCGCAAGCAGGGCGTAGGCGCCGGCCACGGCTGCCGCGGTGATGAGCGCGACGAGGGCCGCTCGCCACCTACTCACGCGCGCGAAGGCCATCAGTTGTCCAATCCACACGCTCTGCGCTGGGAAATTGCCCCGCAGCGTGTGCGCACGCCATGGAGCGGGCCGCGTGAGTCAGCCAGCAAGAGCAGGCAGCACCGCTGCCGCCGTATATGGCTGCGGTGCCGGCTGCGTTGCGCACTCGGCGCCGATCACTGGCCCTTGGGCGCGAACACCGCAATGCACCCCTGGGCGCAGTCGGCCACGGAAGTGTCGGCCTGGATCGGCACGAAGATCTTGCCGGTCTTCTCATCCGCGGCCACGGAGTGGGCGCGCGGGCCCGTGGGTATGGTCGCGATCATGTGGTTGTCGAGCGAGTCGATCACCCCGAGGGCCGGTCCGCCCTTGTTGGCGACGGCCGCGGCGTAGTAGCGGCCGTGGCGCATGTCGGACCAGACCTCGTCCGAGCCGCCGACCGGCACATCCGCGAGGATCTTGCCGGAGCGGGCGTTCATGACGACCGAGTGCGCCGGAAAGCCGGCGTCCACTCCATCGTCGCTGCAGCCGAGAAGCAGGTTGTCGTGTGGACCGAGAGCGAGACCCGCGGGCATGCACTTCTGCACCGGCAGCATCTTGATGAGCTTGTGGCTGCTCGGGCTGATGACCGCCACCGCCCCATTCGCATCGACATTGTCGACCACGGGGATGCTCAGGTAAACCAGCTTGGTGATCGGATCATAGAGCGGCTGCTCCGCGCCGTCGGTGGCGTGCGGCAGCTCGAGCCGCCCGATGATCTTGCGCGTGCGGGTCGAGATGAAGGTCACGAAAGGGGGCGAGTCCGCATTGTTGACCGCGATGACGAGATGGTCGCGCGGATCGTAGGCGATCTCGTCGGTGCGCTTCTGGCCGTGAGTCGCGATGCTCGCTATGACCTTCATGGTGCGGGCGTCAACGACCTTGACGGAGCTGTCTCCGTCACTCGCCCAGAACTCGTGCGTGCCGACGGCTACGACGCCGTTGGGACCCGTCAGCTTGGTGCCGGTGGCCTTGCTGAATCCGGTGAAGCCGCCGGCGCGGCCGAGGTACTTGTCGCTGGCCGCGTCGAAGAAGTCGAGGCTTGCGTTCGAGCGGTCGGCCAATGCGTAGATCCCCTCAGCGTTCACGAACCCGATGTCGAAGACCGCGAGCGGCTGGCCGGGAACATGCAGCGTCGCGACCCGCTCGGGAGGATCAGCGGAGGGTCCCGCCAGGGCGATGCCGGGAAGCAGCGACAGGCTGGCGAGGGTCGCGGCCAGCAGCGAGATCACGGAGGTCGATTTCGGCACGACTGCTCTCCTTTTGTGTGTTGGAGGGCCGCACCATCCCATGTATTCCTGACGAAGTCCTGACGTTGATCGCCGCGTCACCCCGGGGTCTCGAGCGCATAGGGACCGGTGCGCAGGCGGGCGCGCAGGTGGCGGATGCAGAGGCGGGTGCGGCTGGAGTTCTCCGACCGGATCTTGGTCACGGCCCAGACGTCCGCGGGCTGCCACAGCGCCGGCAGCACGTGTACGAGCTCGGCGCGCC
>JAGWPE010000033.1 GCA_028870635.1 Gammaproteobacteria bacterium
GAGACGCAGGCGCTCGTCGTGACGACGCTCGGCACCACCCGCGATGCGCAGATCATCGACGGCCTGGAGGGCGAGCGCCGCGAGCCCTTCATGCTGCATTACAACTTCCCGCCGTTCTCGGTGGGCGAGACCGGCATGATGGGCTCACCCAAGCGCCGCGAGATCGGCCACGGCAACCTTGCGCGCCGGGGCGTCAACGCGGCGATGCCCGACATGGCGACCTTCCCCTATGTCATCCGGGTCGTGTCGGAGATCCTGGAATCCAACGGCTCGAGCTCCATGGCGAGCGTCTGCGGCACCTCGCTCTCGCTGATGGATGCGGGCGTGCCGATCAAGGCGCCGGTGGCCGGCGTTGCCATGGGCCTCGTGCTCGAAGGCAACCGCTACCAGGTCCTCACCGACATCCTGGGGGATGAGGATCACCTGGGCGACATGGACTTCAAGGTGGCCGGATCGAAGGACGGCGTGACGGCCCTGCAGATGGACATCAAGGTCGAGGGCGTCACACCCGAGATCATGAAGGTCGCGCTGGAGCAGGCGCGCGAAGGCCGCCTGCACATCCTCGGTGAGATGAACAAGGTCATCCGCGAGCCGCGCGCCCGCATGTCGGAGTGGGCTCCGTCCATCATCACCCTGAAGATCGACCCGGAGAAGATCCGTGACGTGATCGGCAAGGGCGGGGCGGTGATCCGCCAGATCACCGAGGAGACCGGCACCACCATCGACATCGAGAGCGATGGCACCGTGAAGATCGCCTCCGTGAACGGCACCGCCGGCCGCGAGGCGCAGCGCCGCATCGAGCTGATCACGGCCGACGTCGAGGTCGGGCGCATCTACGAGGGCAAGGTGGCGCGGCTGATGGACTTCGGCGCCTTCGTCACCATCCTGCCGGGCCGTGACGGCCTGGTGCACATCTCGCAGATTTCCAACGAGCGTGTGGAGCGTGTGAGTGACAAGCTGAAGGAAGGCGACGTCATTCGGGTGAAGGTGCTGGAGGTCGACCGCCAGGGCCGGATCCGCCTGTCCATGCGCGACGTCGACGCCGCCTGACACTACGCCGGCGGTGCGAAGCGATCAGTCCACCGGCGCGGCTCGCAAGCCGCGCCGGTAGACGATGTCGCGCATGATGGACACGATGAGTGCGCGCGTGTCCGGATCGAGATGGCCGAAGAATTCCTGATCGGTTGCGTCCAGGATCACCGCGAAGACGCGCACAACGGCGCGACCTCGGGTCACAAGCGGCCGGGCAGTCGAGTCTCCGGCAGGATGACCTCGCGCAATTGCCGCGGCGGCTGTTCCCGCCACCGGCCCGTCGCCCACTCGAGCAGGGTGGGCGGCGTCGCACCGGCGAGCTCCTGGGGAGGGGAGAGGCTCAGGAGCCGCAGGACCTGCAGCATCTGCGCGCCGGCGCGGCCCGCATCGAGTGCCGTTGAGCGGCGCGATTTCGAGAGCTTCCCGCCCGTGCATTCGAGCAGCAGCGGCAGATGCGCGTAGCGCGGTGTCCTCAGGCTCAAGGCGCGCTGCAGAGCGATCTGCCAACCGGTGCTCTCGAGGAGATCCGCCCCCCGCACGACGTCGGTGATGCCTTGCAGTGCATCGTCCACGACTACCGCAAGCTGGTAGGCGAACGCCCCGTCCCGGCGCCGCACGATGACATCTCCCAACTTGCCCATCGCAAGCGCAATCGGCCCCTGGAAGCGGTCGTCGAACTCGACGGTCTGCGTTTCGTCGACCCGGAATCGTGTCGCCGTATCGCCGTGCCTGCGCGGCCCCTCACGGCAGGTGCCTGGATAGCCAGATTCCTCGGTGCTCAGCTCCCGGCGCGAACAGCTGCATTCGAACGCGCGACCCGCCGTGCGCAACGACTCCAGCGCCTGGGCATAAAGATGCGTGCGGCGGCTCTGGTATTCGACCTCGCCATCCCACGGGAGGCCGAACGCCTCGAGGGTTCGCAGGATCTCGGAGTCGCTGCCGGGTACGGCACGCGCCCGGTCGAGGTCCTCCATCCGCACGAGCCACCGCCCGCCGCGGCTGCGGGCATCGAGAAAGCTGCCGACGGCAGCCAAAAGCGATCCGAGGTGCAATGACCCCGTCGGGGAAGGGGCGAAACGGCCGGCGTAGGCCGGTTCGGTGCCCTCATCGATACCGGTCGTCGCGGTCCCCGTACTGCCGCTCGCGCCGCTCGCGCCGCTCCTGGGCCTCGAGGCTCAGGGTCGCGACGGGCCGTGCTTCCAGGCGCTTGATGCCGATCTCCTCGCCGGTCTCGAGGCAGTAGCCGTAGCTGCCGTCCTCGATGCGCTTCAGCGCCTCGTCGATCTTGCGAATGAGCTTGCGCTCGCGATCGCGGGTGCGCAGCTCCAGGCTGAACTCCTCCTCCTGGGTGGCGCGGTCGTTGGGATCGGGGAAGTTCGCCGCCTCGTCCTTCATGTGCGTGACGGTACGGTCGACTTCCACCATCAGATCGCGCTTCCAGCTGTTGAGGATCAGGCGAAAGTGCTCGAGCTGCTCCTTGCTCATGTACTGCTCGCCGCGCTTGGCGATGTAGGGCTGGACGTTGCGAGGGCCTGCCAGCAGGCTTCCTGGCTCAGCGCCTTCGACCTCGTCCGGATCGACCGGGGCGGGAGAGGCAGTCACGGCCGGCGGCGCGTGGATCTCTTCCCGGGAATTTGCAGCCGGCGGCTTGCCGGTGTGGGATGTCGCCGGGGATGTGGCCTGTGATGTGGAATGGGCGGCCTTGCGCATCTCGATGGTTGTTTCCGTAGTCGTGGGAGTAATGGGCGGGGCGCCCGTGGCTGGGGTCGATGCCCTGGCCGGCGCGGACGCCGTCTTGTGAACGTGAGCAGCCGCCACTTTGGCGCGCTCGACTTCCCTGCCGCGTTGCTCGGCCTGCGGCCTGCGGGTCGCCGCGGATTTCTTGGCCGCGGGCCTCGAAGTTGCCGCCTTCTTACCCTTCGCGGACCTGGGCGCGGGTTTCTTGGCCGGCATCAGTCGCTCCTCAAAAGCATGAGCCTCGTGAAGGACGCGCGATTATACCGGCCAAGGCTGGCCTGTAAATCCTCGCATTGGCCAAAAGCCGCCTGCGGCGGTGTATTCATTGGCGGAAAGCCGCCGAGGCGCTTCGCGCAGCCGGCGGCGGGGCCCTTTCGCCCCCGCGGGCCAGGGAGCGGCCCTGGCCCGCTCATTCACTTGCTTTCGAACGGGGGGAATTCAGGGTGCCAGTCGGGCTGCCGCCGCTCCACGATCACGCTGGTGTAGATGCCCCCGCGGACCTTGAAGCGCGCCTTCAGGCGCAGGAACCGCGGCGAGACCGTGCGGGCGAGGTGATCGGCGATCTCGTTGGTCACCGCCTCGTGGAAGGCGCCGCGGTCGCGGAAGGACCAGATGTAGAGCTTCAGGGACTTGAGCTCCACGCACACGCGGTCGGGCACGTACTCGAGCTCGAGCGTTGCGAAGTCGGGTTGCCCGGTCTTCGGACAGAGACAGGTGAACTCCGGGATCCGCATGCGGATCGTGTAGTCGTGCTCGGGACGCGGATTGGCGAAGGTCTCGAGATCGCTGCAAGGCTGTGAGGGCATGGCGATTTACTCTACACTAGTATTGTCGTTTTTTTCTGGCCTCTACGGGGCGGTCATCAGAGTGCGGAAGACAGCATAGATGCGGCTGACCAAGATCAAGCTCGCCGGCTTCAAATCCTTCGTCGATCCCACGCAAGTCAGCTTTCCCAGCAATCTCACCGGTGTCGTCGGCCCGAACGGCTGCGGCAAATCCAACGTCATCGATGCCGTGCGCTGGGTGATGGGTGAGCTTTCGGCGAAGCACCTGCGCGGCGACAACATGGCGGATGTGATCTTCAACGGCTCGGCGGCGAGGAAGCCGGTGGGCACCGCCTCGGTGGAGCTGGTGTTCGACAATTCCGACGGCAAGATCGGCGGCGCCTATGCGAGCTACAACGAGATCTCGCTGAAGCGCCAGGTCGCGCGCGACGGCTCCTCCGGCTATTACATCAACGGCGCCCGCTGCCGCCGCAAGGACATCACCCAGCTCTTTCTCGGCACGGGCCTCGGCTCGCGCAGCTACGCCATCATCGAGCAGGGCACGATCTCCCGTGTGATCGAGGCCAAGGCCGAAGACATGCGCGCCTTCGTCGAGGAGGCCGCGGGCATCTCCCGCTACAAGGAGCGGCGCAAGGAGACCGAGAGCCGCATCGCCGAGACCCGCGAGAACCTCGAGCGCCTGCAGGATGTGCGCGATGAGGTGGAGAAGCAGATCCGGCACCTGCAGCGGCAGGCTGCCACGGCGCGCCGCTATCAGGCTCTGAAGGAGGAGGAGCGGCGCCTCACCGCGGAGTTGCTCGCCCTGCGGCTGAAGGAGCTCGACAGCGGCGCGCAGGTGCACGACAGCGCGACGCGCGCCCGCGAGATCGAGATGCAGGCCGCGCTCGCCGACCAGCGAGCCGCCGAGGCGTCCATCGAGAGCCAGCGCGCGCGGCATGGCGCCGCCAGCGAGCGCGTCTCCGCGGTTCAGGGGCGCTATTACGAGATCGGCGCCGAGATCTCGCGGCTCGAGCAGACGATCCAACACACACGCGAGCTGCGGGAGCGCCAGCGCACCGACCTCGCCAAGACGCGCGCGACGCTCGCGGAGCTCGGCGCGCACATCGAGCGCGACGAGCGGCAGCTCGCGGAGCTCGCCGGGGAGATCGCAAGCTCGACGCCCGAGCTCGAGCGCGCGCAGGGCGCGGAGACCGCCGCGGCGGAGGCGCTCGAGGCGGCCGAGCGGGAGCTCGCCGCCTGGCAGGAGCGCTGGGAGCAGCTGAACCAGGCGCTCGGCGCGGCGGACCGCACCACCCAGGTGGAGCGGGCGCGCATCGAGCAGCTGGAGAATCAGCTGCGGCGGCTGAAGAGCCAGGTCGAGCGGCTCACGCTCGAGCGCGAGGCGCTCGAGGCGCAGGAGTCGAGCGAGCTGCTCGCGGAGCTCACGGAGCAGGAGTCGCAGGCGCGCGGCGCGGGCGAGTCGCTGGCGAATGCGCTGCGCGTGGCGTTGGAGCGGGTGCAGAGCGCGCGCTCCGGCCAGATGGCTGCCGATGAGGCGCTCGAGGCCGCCCGCCGCGAGCGCGAGCGCACGCGCGCGGAGTGCACGTCCCTGGAGGCGGTGCAGAAAGCCGCCCTGTCGGCGAGCGCCGGCCAGGCGACGGAGTGGCTGGGCGAGGTCGGGCTCGCGGGCCGTGCGCGAATCGCGCAGACGCTCGAGGTGGAGGCCGGTTGGGAGCTCGCGGTCGAGACCGCGCTCGGCGATTACCTGGAGGCCGTCTGCGTCGAGCGCCTGGATGACCTCGCGGAGCCGCTCCAGCGGCTCGCTCGCGGGCGCGTGGCGCTGGTCGAGAGCGAGCCGCGAGCCGCCAGCGGCGAGCGGCCCGACACGCAGGCCTCCGCGCTTGCCGCCAGGGTATCCGGCCCGGCGGCCGTTCTCGCACAGCTCTCCGGTGTTCTCACGGCGGAATCGTTGGCGCAGGCGCTGCAGGTGCGCGTGACGCTCGCACGCGGCCAGTCAGTCATCACGCGCGGCGGCGAGTGGCTGGGCCGCGACTGGCTGCGCGTCAGCCGCGGCGTGGACAATCATCTCGGAGTGATCGAGCGCGAGCACCGCCTCAAGGGCTTGCGTGCGGAGGTGGAGGCATCGGAAGGGAGCGTACGCGAGGCCGAGGACAGGCTCGCCGCCCTGCGCGAGAGCCTGGCCCAGGCGGAGGCGCAGCGCGATGGCGCGCAGTCCGGTATTCAGGCGGCGCACCGCCGCCACGCCGACATCACCGGCCAGCTCGAGGCCGCGCGCGCCCGCGCGAAGGAAACGGCGCTGCGCCGCCAGCGCATCGAGGCCGAGGTCGCCGAGCATACGCGCGAGATCACGGCCACCGAGGACGGTCTCGGCCGCGCCGGGGAGACGCTCGAGCAGGGGCTCGCCGTCGGCTCGGATCTCAACCTGCGGCGCGAGGAGCTCGAGGGCGAGCGCGAGATGCGCCGGGAGGCGTTGGCCGGCGCACGCGCGCGGGCCCAGGCGGCGCAGGTAGCCGCGCGCGATCTGCTCATCCGCATCGAGTCGCGCCGCTCGACCGAGGCGTCAGTGAGAGTGAGCCTGGGACGCATGATCGAGCAGCGTGCACAGCTCGAGCAGAACCGCGGGGCGTTGGAGTCGGAGCTCGCGGGCGGCGATGCCCCCATCCTCGAGCTGGAAGCGCGCCTGAACGAATCGCTCGCCCGCAGGCTCGAGGTCGAGGCGGAGCTCGGCGAGGCGCGCCGGGCGTTGGAGGAAGCGGACGCGGCGCTGCGCACGCTCGATGAGCAGCGCATGCTCGCGGAGCGCCGCGTCGGCGAGGCGCGGGAGGCCATGGAGACGGCGCGGCTTGCCGCGCAGGAAAACCGGGTGCGGCGCGAGGGGCTCGCCGAGCAGTTCGCCGAAACGCGCTTCGAGCTCGCCGAGGTGCAGCAGGGTCTCGCCGCCGACGCCTCCATAGCGGGCTGGGAGGAGAAGCTCACCGAGGCCCGCAGCGGCATCGAGCGGCTGGGCCAGGTCAACCTCGCCGCCATCGACGAGCTCAAGGAGCAGACCGAGCGCAAGGAGTACCTGGACCGGCAGTTCAACGACCTGACCTCCGCGCTCGACACCCTGGAGGAAGCCATGCGGCGCATCGACAAGGAGACGCGCACGCGCTTCGAGGAAACCTTCGAGCGCATCAACTCCGGTCTCAAGGAGCGCTTCCCGCGGCTCTTCGGCGGCGGACACGCGTATCTGGAGCTCGTCGGCGATGATCCGCTGAATGCGGGCATCGCGGTCATGGCGCGCCCGCCCGGCAAGAAGAACAGCAGCATCCACCTGCTCTCGGGCGGCGAGAAGGCCCTCACCGCCGTGGCGCTCGTCTTCTCGATCTTCGACCTGAATCCCGCTCCTTTCTGCCTGCTCGATGAGGTGGATGCGCCTCTCGATGAGGCCAACGTCGGCCGCTTCTGCGACATCGTGCGCGAGATGTCCCAGAGAGTGCAGTTCATCTTCATCACTCA
>JAGWPE010000320.1 GCA_028870635.1 Gammaproteobacteria bacterium
CCGGCCGCGAGCGGACCTGTCTCCGCCTCCCCGTCGCCGATGACGCAGGCCACCGTGAGGCCCGGATTGTCGAACACCGCCCCGAACGCATGGCTCAGCGAATAGCCGAGCTCGCCGCCCTCGTGAATCGAGCCCGGCGTCTCCGGGGCCACGTGGCTCGGAATGCCGCCCGGAAAGGAGAACTGCTTGAAGAGCTTGCGCATCCCCTCCTCGTCCCGGGTGATGTTGGGATAACGCTCGGTGTAGCTCCCCTCCAGGTAGGTGTTGGCGACCAGCGCGGGTCCGCCGTGACCGGGACCTGCGATGTAGATCGCCTCCAGGTCATACTGGCGGATCACCCGGTTGAGGTGCACGTAGATGAAGTTCTGCCCGGGCGTCGTGCCCCAGTGCCCGAGCAGGCGCGGCTTGATGTGCCGCGGCTCGAGCGGCCGGCGAAGCAGCGGATTGTCGTAGAGATAGATCTGGCCGACCGAGAGGTAATTGGCCGCCCTCCAGTACGCATCCATCCGCCGCAACGAATCCGGGGAAAGGGGTTCCGCCATCACGCACCTCCAGGTTCAGGCTAGCGGCGCAGCCTCATCGCGCACCAGGGCGGAGTATACGTATTGACCGCGCCCCGGCGCACGGCGCGCGGCATCCTGCGCATCAGCCTACGCTCGAGCGCGCCGCGGGCCGGCACTGCGGCTTCGGCCGGAGGACTCGCTAGTGCTTCGTGCCCTTCTTGAGCTTGTCCGCCACTTCCTGCGGGAAGACGCCGGTGACGAGCAGGCGGTACTCCGCCTCGTCCATGATCTCCACGCGGTTGCGCCCCTTGGATTTCGCCCGATAGAGCGCCTCGTCGGCGAGCTGCAGCGCGCCGCCCGGGCTGCGGCCGGCATCCGGTACCACCACGGCCACACCTATGCTGACCGTGAGCACGGGGCCCGCGCGCGACCCACGATGCTCGATGCTCAGCGCCTCCACGCATTTACGGATGTGCTCCGCGCTGCTCGAGGCGCGCGGGCCGTCCGTGTCATAGAGGATGGCGGTGAACTCCTCGCCGCCATAGCGGGCGACCAGATCGAGCGGCCTGCGCACGCAGGCCTGGATGGCTTGCGCCACCTTGCGCAGCGCCGCATCGCCGGCCTGGTGTCCGTAGCGGTCGTTGTAAGGTTTGAAGTGATCGACATCGACGAGCAGGATGGCCAGCGAGCGATCGTCCTCGGCGGCCTGGCGCCACAGCCGCGGCAGGTACTCATCGAACATGCGCCGGTTCTTGGTCCACGTGAGCACGTCGTGCTGCGCGAGCTCGGCGACCAGGCGGCTCTCGAGGAACGCGCGCCTTGAGCGCTTCTCGATCTGTTGGGCGGTGACGGCGAAGGCGACGATCGCGATGAGAGCGAAGGCACCACTGTGAAAAGCAATGGTCGGCGGGAGTTGGAATACAACCGCCGAAGCCAACATGGATGCTCCCGACAGCGAGACGACGAGCAGTGCCGTCCGATACTGCAGCCCCATGAAGTAGAAAGGACCGAGGAGTATGAGCGGAAGGAGCGTCAGGACGTCGAGCTGTCCGTGTGCGGCCACCCGCACGAGCTGCGCCGCGACGATGCTGTTTCTCACCGGGATGAGCACATGCGCCCAGGGCAGGTAGCGACGCTCGTAGCCGCGGCTCCAGGCAAGCCACAGGAGGATGAGCGATGTGCCGGCCACTCCGAGGAACGCCGGGCGCGATGATTCGCCGCTCGAGCCGCCGATCAGGACCTCGAAGCCGCGCAGCGCGAGGAGCAGCACGGCGAGCGTGCAGGAGAGCCGCACCAGAGTGCGGTTGTCGCGCAGGAAGCCGCGGACGTACTCGGCTTCCATGGCCGCGGCAAAGCGGGCGCTCGGGCGCGCCTTGCGCAGCTCCGCTGCGTAGGGCGAGTCAGGCAGACCCTCTAGGGTCGGTGGCGACAGTACCATGCGCGGACAATATGCCCCTCGGGTGGTGCCCGATGTGATCGGCTCCAAATTATGACAGCGAGGCGTAGCCGCAGGCGCTGCCGGAAGAGCGCTCCAGCAGAATCAATGGATTAGGGGAAATTCCCGCTCTAGGGCTTCAGCTGCCCGCGGATCTCTCCGCCGGGATGTGCAGCGCTGTGCACATTGACGTAAAGGTCGCCCGCCAGGAACTCCTTGTACTGGTGCGGGGAGAGCTTCGAGCCGGCCGGAACCACCCAAGTCCCGTGCGGGCCGGGCGCCAGGGAGATGATCGGCGGTCCATCCTGGCCCGGCGCCCCCTCATGAATGTGCGCCATGGTCCCCTTGATGCCGCGGGTGGCGATCTTGCCGCTCACCGAGCCGTCGGCGGCGACCTCGATCACCCCGGAGCCGCGCGCCATGGTCTTGACGGGGGGTGCTTCGTGGCTGCCCGTCAATTGGATGCGGACCGTCGCCGCGCTGGCGACACCCAGGCCGGCCGCGAGCAGCACGGACGCAGCGGTAACCGCTGCACGCCTCGAAATGAATCTCATGGTCGCGCCTTTTGTTGGTGGTTTCTTGCCTGCAAACATATCACCGCCGGCGGGCGGCCGTCATCCACTCATTCGGGCGCGGTGCGCGGCTCGCGCCGCGTGAGCCCCACCACCACGGGCATGGCGAGCAGCACGAGCGGCAGCTGCACCAGAGCCCCTGCGATGATGGCGATCGCGAGCGGCTGCAGCATCTGATCGCCCGACCCGCTGATCGCCGCGCCCAGCGGCACGAGCGCGAGGATCATCGCGAGGGTGCTCATGGTGATCGGTCTCAG
>JAGWPE010000321.1 GCA_028870635.1 Gammaproteobacteria bacterium
GCCCGCCAGGGCCGCTTCCGGTATGCTCGCCGGGTGCTCATCGAGCGTATCTGGTCCGGCAACCCGTACCGTAACTTCCACTATCTCATCGCCTGCCCCGAAACAGGCGAGGCGCTGGCGATCGATCCTCTGCAGTGGCGGTTGTGCCTGGACGCAGCGCGGGCCAGGGGCTGGCAGATCACCCAGATCCTGAATACTCACGAGCACCGGGACCATACGGGCGGCAACTCGGGTCTGGTCGCCGCCACCGGGGCCAGGGTCCTGGCACATGCGGCGGCCGCGAGCCGCATCGGCGGCGTCGACCGTGGCCTCGGCAAGGGCGACGTCGTGCACGTGGGACGGACCGTCGAGCTGGAATGTCTGGATACGCCCGGTCACACGATGGCGCACATCTGTCTGCTCGCCCGCGGAGATCGGCCGGCGCTGTTCTGCGGCGACACGCTTTTCAACGCCGGCGCGGGCAACTGCCACAACGGCGGCCATCCGCAGGAGCTCTACCAGACGTTCGTGAGTCAGCTCGCGCGCCTGCCGGAAGAGACGCGAGTGTTCCCCGGACACGAATACCTGGCCCGCAATCTGGAGTTCACGCTCGACCGGGAGCCGGACAACGCCCCGGCCCGCGGCCTGCTGGAGAACGCGCGACAACTGGCCCCGGCTTCGATGACCGTCACGACCCTGAGCGAAGAGAAGCGAATCAACACCTTCTTCCGCCTGCAGAGCCCGACGATCATCGCGCGGCTGCGCGAGGCGTTCCCCGACATCGGCGAGCGGCCGGATGCGCGCACCGTGTTCCTGAAGCTGCGGGAGCTGAGGAACAAGTGGTAGCCGAGGCATCCCACCGCGTCCTCTATGTCGATGACGAGCCTACGCTGGTCTTTCTGATCACGCGGGCGCTGCAGAAGCTGGGCATCGCCTCCGAAGGCTTCGCCAGCGCGGAGGAGGCGCTCGCCGCGTTCGGCCGCGAGCCGCGGGCCTTCATCCTCGTCCTGACGGACCTCACCATGCCCGGAGGCATGAGCGGCCTCGAGCTGGCGCAGGCGGTGCTCGCCATACGCCCGGACACTGCGGTGGTCATCGCGAGCGGCGCGATCGATCCGGCTGAGGCGCAGCGCGCGGCAGCCGTCGGGGTGCGCACCGTGATCCACAAGCCGGCCAAGGTGGCCGAAATGGCCCAGCTGGTCAGCGGGCTGCTGCGCGAGCTCGTGTAAGCGCTGGATCCGGGCTCCTGCGCGAACGAAGCGAGCCGCGAGCAAAAAGCGCGGTTTTTTGCTCGCGGCTCGCTCGGCGGAGCGAAGCAGTGCTTCGCTGAAATCACCGCCTCGCCCTGCGGCGGCGGGGCACAGCCATGTGCCTATGCTAAGGTCGTGACGATACCTATGAGCTACTCCGCCTTCTACCGCCGCAGCTTTCTCCTCGGGACCGCGGCGATCCTCGCCTACCTGCTGCTCGCCGTGCTGGCGCCGCTCAGGGGCGCGCTCGGCTGGGCGGTCGTGCTGGCTTTCCTCCTGCATCCGCTGCACGAGCGGCTGTCGCGGCGCCTCAAGGGCCGCAGCATGCTGTCCGCGGGTATCATCACCGGCCTCACCCCCTTCCTGGTGCTCGCGCCGCTCTCGCTGCTGGGCGTCGTGTTTGCCGGCCAGGTCACCAACCTGATCGGGTATCTGCGCGGACAGAGCTTCGCCTATCCGCAGCTTCTGGCGCGGCTGGAGAGCTATCCCCTGCTCGGCAACCTGCTGCGCTGGTGGAGCACCAATTTCCCGGTGAGCGCGACCCAGATCCAGGGGTGGGTGACGGGCGAGATGCAGACCGTGTTGAAGTCCGCCGCCGGCGCAGGCGGCAGTCTCGCGCTCGGCCTCTTCGGCACCGTGGTCGGCTTCTTCATGATGCTCTTCCTGCTCTTCTTCCTGCTGCGGGACGGGCGCGCCATTCTCGATCACCTGATACGTCTCATTCCGCTCGAGGCGGCGCGCCGCGAGCGGCTGCTCGACTACCTGGCGCGGGTGACGCGCGCGGTAGTGTTCGGGTCGACCGCAACGGCGCTCATCCAGGGCGTCTTCGTCGCCGTGGGCTTTGCGCTGGCAGGCCTGCCATCGCCGGTGGTCTTCGGTGTGCTGGCGACGATCGCGGCCCTGCTGCCCGCCGGCGCGGCCGTAGTGCTGATTCCGGCGATACTCTACCTGGCGGTGGGCGGCCACTGGATCGCCGCGGTCTTCCTGGTCTTCTGGACCGCCCTCCTCGCCGTGGTGGAGAACGTGGCGCGGCCGCTTCTCACCGCCCATCGCGCACACGTCTCGACCTTGGCTGTGTTCGTAGGCGCCGTGGGGGGCGTCTCCGCCTTCGGCGTGCTGGGACTGGTCATCGGGCCGGTATTGCTGAGCTTCGTGGTGGCCCTGGTCCGGTTCACGGCTGAGGTACGCGGGGCGGCTATACCTTAAAATGCGCCCCCCATGTATCTCGACGCCATCCTGAACCCCCTGAACGAGGCCCAGCGCGCCGCGGTCTCGGCACCGCTCGTGCCGGTGCTCGTGCTGGCGGGCGCCGGCAGCGGCAAAACCCGCGTCCTCACCCACCGCATCGCCTGGCTGATTCAGGTGGAGCATGCCTCCCCGTACTCCATCCTGGCGGTCACCTTCACCAACAAAGCCGCCGGCGAGATGCGCGGCCGGGTCGAGCAGATCCTCGGCGCCCCGCCCGGAGTGCTCTGGATAGGGACCTTCCATGGCATCGCGCACCGGCTGCTGCGGCTGCACTGGCGCGAGGCGGGTCTGACGCAGGGCTTCCAGATCCTGGATTCGGACGACCAGCAGCGCCTGGTCAAGCGGATCATCAGGGCCAACGACCTCGACGAGTCCCGCTGGGAGCCGCGCGAGGTCACCTGGTTCATCAACTCCAACAAGGACGAGGGGCGCCGTCCGAAGGACCTGAAGGCCGGCAACGACCCCACCCGTGCGCAGATGATCCGGCTCTACGGCCTCTACGAGGAGGCTTGCGCCCGCGCGGGCGTGGTGGATTTCGCGGAGCTGCTGCTGCGCGCCTACGAGCTCTGGCGCGATCGCCCCGACCTCCTGGCGCACTATCGCCAGCGCTTCCGGCACGTGCTGGTGGACGAGTTCCAGGATACCAACTCGATCCAGTACGCGTGGCTGCGCCTCATCGCAGGCCCTGACGGCCACCCCTTCGCGGTCGGTGACGACGATCAGTCGATCTACCGCTGGCGCGGCGCGCGTGTGGAGAATCTGCAGCAGTTTCGCCGTGACTACGCCCGGGCGAAGCTGTACCGGCTGGAGCAGAACTATCGCTCCACGGCCGCGATTCTCGCCGCGGCGAACGCGCTCATCGCGCACAACTCCGGCCGCCTCGGCAAGACGCTGTGGACGAACGGGGAGCCCGGGCTGCCCCTTCAGCTCTATGCGGCTTTCAACGAGCGCGACGAGGCGGAGTTCGTCGCCCGCCGTGTCGCCGATTATGTCGCCGCCGGCAACCGGCGCAGCGACATTGCGGTGCTGTACCGGTCCAACGCCCAGTCGCGTGCCTTCGAGGAGGCCTTCATCGCCGGGCGGATCCCGTACAAGGTCTACGGCGGACTGAAGTTCTTCGAGCGCGCCGAGATCAAGGACGCACTGGCCTATCTGCGGCTGCTGGTGAATCGCGACGATGACGCCGCCTACGAGCGGGTGGTGAACGTCCCGACGCGCGGCATCGGCGACCGGACCGTCGAGGCCTTGCGCGAGGAGGCGAAGAGCGCCGGCGTCTCCCTGTGGAAGGCGGCGTCCGCCCGCAGCGAGGCGCAGCAGGGCGGCAGGAGCGCGAACGCGCTGCGCGCCTTCCAGGAGCTCGTCGATCGCCTGGCGGAGCAGACCTCAGGTCTCGCGCTGCACGAGCAGATCGATCATGTCCTCAACGAGAGCGGACTCAACGAGCATCACGGCCGCGAGAAACCGGGTCAGGACACCGCGCGCGGCGAAGCGGCGCGCAACGAAGCGCGCCTCGAGAACCTCGCGGAGCTCGTGAGCGCCGCCCGCAGCTTCGCTAGCGAGAGCACCGACCTCGAGCTGCCGCCGCTGCAGGCCTTCCTGGCCCATGCGGCTCTCGAGTCCGGCGAGAGGCAGTCCGATGCCGGCGAGGACAGCGTGCAGATGATGACGCTGCACATGGCAAAGGGCCTCGAATTCATGTTCGTGTTCCTCTGCGGCATGGAGGAAGGGCTCTTTCCGCACAACCGCTGCATGTCGGATCTCGAGGCGCTGGAGGAGGAGCGCCGCCTCTGCTACGTCGGCATGACACGCGCGATGAAGCACCTGTACCTGAGCTACGCGGAGCAGCGCCGCCTGCACGGCATGGACACTCACCCCGCGCCGTCGCGCTTCATCAAGGAAGTGCCGGGGGACATCGTCGCCGAGGTGCGGCCGCGCCTTCAGGTCAGCCGAGCGATGACGGCGGCCCGGGCGCGGCGCGAGCAGCCGGAGCCTGCGCCCATCAGATTCCGCACCGAGGAGCCGCCGCCGCCCGGAATGCGCCTCGGCGCCCGGGTGCGGCACGGCAAGTTCGGCGAGGGCGTGGTGCTCAACGTCGAAGGCAGCGGGCCGCACGCACGGGTGCAGGTGAGTTTCGAGCAGCAGGGCACCAAGTGGCTGATGGCGCAGTACGCCAACCTCGAACCTTGTTGATGCGCTGGATCCGGGCATCCTGCGCGAACGCAGCGCAGGCTTTGGGCAAAAAGCGTGGTTTTTGCCCAAAGCTCGCTCGGCGGGCGAAGCAGTGCTTCGCTGCGAGGCACCGCCTCGCCCTGCGGCGGCGGGGCACGTCCGTGTGCCTGATATACTCGGCGGCGTGAGCGAAGCATGAAGATCCTCATTCTCGGCGCCGGGCAGGTCGGCCGCACCGTCGCCCGGCATCTCTCGCGGGAGGAAGCCAACGAGGTCACGGTGGTCGATGTCAACGAGGACGTCCTGCGCGACCTGCAGGACCGCCTCGACATCCATACCGTCGTCGGCAATGCCGCTTACCCGCCGGTTCTCGAGGCGGCTGGCGCGGCGGAGGCGGAGATCATCGTCGCCCTGACCAACAGCGACGAGGTCAACATGATGGCGTGCCAGGTGGCATTCACGCTGTTCCGCACCCCGACCAAGATCGCACGCATCCGCTCGGCCGAGTACACCCAGCGGCCGGAGCTCTTCAGCGAGCAGGCGATCGCCGTCGATGTGTTCATCAGCCCTGAGCAGCTGGTCACGGAATACATCGAGCGCCTGATCCGCCATCCCGGTGCGCTGCAGGTTCTCGACTTCGCCGCCGGCAAGGTGCGCCTGGTCGGCGTGCGCGCCGTGAACGGCGGCCTTCTGGTCGGCCATTGCCTGCGTGAGCTGCCGGAGCACCTCGCCCGCATGGAGACCCGGGTGGTCGCCATCTACCGCCGCGGCCGCAGCATACCGCCGGAAGGCGCGACGATCATCGAGGAAGGCGACGAGGTGTTCTTCCTCGCGGCGAGCGACGACATCCGGCGCGTGATCGGCGAGCTGCGCAAGGAGAGCTCCCGCGTTCGCCGCATCGTCATCGCGGGCGGCGGCAACATCGGCTATCGCCTCGCCCGCTCGCTCGAGAAAACCAGCCAGGTGAAGCTCATCGAGCGCGACACGCGCCGCGCGCGGCGGGTATCGGAGCAGCTGCAGAATACGATCGTGCTCGCGGGCGATGCCGCGGACGAGGAGCTGCTGATCGAGGAGAACATCGACAGCACGGACGTGTTCGTCGCGCTCACCAACTCCGAAGAGGCCAACATCCTCTCGGCGATGCTCGCCAAGCGTCTCGGCGCGCACAAGGTGATGGCGCTGATCAACAAGCCGTCCTATGCCGATCTCATCGAGAGCGGCAGCATCGATGTGGCCATTTCACCGCAGAGCATCACCATCGGCTCGCTGCTCGCACACGTACGGCGCGGCGATGTCGTGCGGGTGCACTCGCTGCGGCGAGGGGCGGCCGAAGCCATCGAGGCCATCGCGCACGGCGATGAGCGCAGCTCCCGCGTGGTCGGCAAGACCGTTTGCGAGATACCGCTGCCGGAGGGCTCATCCATCGGGGCGATCGTGCGCGGGGAGCAGGTGATCATGGCGCACCACGATACTTTCGTGCAGCCGGGGGACCACGTGATCCTCTTCCTCTCCGACCGCCGCCACATCGAAGCGGTGGAGCGCCTCTTCATGCGCGCCGTCGGCCAATGACGTCGGCCCGCTGAAGCCGGATCAGGGTGTAGCCTTGCTCGGCATCGCGCATCTTCTCGGGATCATTCTCGCCGCCTTCGGCCTCGCCTACATCCTGCCGGTCGGCTGCTCGCTTGCGACGGGTGACGGACTCTGGCCGCAGTTCCTGTTGGCCGCCGGGATCACGGTCGCCGCCGGCGCGGCGCTCGCCGGCGCCACGCTGCGGCACCGCCGCGAGCTCAAGCCGCGCGATGGTTTCCTCCTGGTGACGCTCGGCTGGATCCTGCTCGCGGCCTCCGCGACCCTGCCGCTCCTTTTCGCGCTGCCGGGGCTCACCTTCACCCGCGCCTTCTTCGAGACGATGTCGGGGCTCACGACCACCGGCTCGACCGTGCTCGACCGGCTCGATTCGCTGGCGCCTTCGATCCTGTTCTGGCGGCATTCGCTCATCTGGCTTGGGGGGCTCGCCGTCATCGTGGTGGCGGTCGGGGTGATGCCGCTTCTCGGCGTCGGCGGTATGCAGCTTTCCAAGGCCGAGGCGCCCGGTCCGGTGAAGGACGAGAAGCTCGCGCCGCGCATCACGGAGACTGCCCGCTCCCTCTGGCTGGTCTACGCGTTGATCACGCTGAGCGGCATTCTCGCGCTGCGGCTCTGCGGCATGACCTGGCTCGATGCGGTCTGCCACGCGTTCTCCGCTGTCGCCCTCGGCGGATTCTCGACCCACGACGCCAGCATCGGCTACTTCCAGTCGCCGGCCATCGAGCTCGTGCTGATCGTCATGATGCTGATCGCCTCGCTCAACTTCGCGCGGCACTTCGCGGCGGTGCGGCGGCTCTCACTGAAGCCCTATCGCAACGATCCGGAGCTCAAGACAGCCGCCATTCTCGTCGGGGTCAGCGTGGTGTTCGTCGCGGGCCTGCTCACGTGGGATGGAGTCTATCCCACGTTCGGCACGTCGCTTCGTTACGCCGCCTTCAACGTGGTGTCGCTCGCGACCACCACGGGCTGGGTGACGGTGGGGTCCACGGGCTTCACCACCTGGCCTGTGTTCGCGCCCATCTGGATGCTCTTCCTCTCCGGAATCGTCTGCAACACGGGATCCACCGGCAGCGGCATCAAGATGTTTCGTACGCTGGTGTTGGCACGCCAGGCCGGGCGGGAGCTGAAGCTCCTGGTGCATCCCAGCGCAATGGCGCCGGTGCGCGTCGGCGGCCGGCCCGTGCCGGAGCGCGCGGCGGATGCGGTGCTGGCTTTCATCTTCCTCTACTTCATGATGGTCTCGCTCCTCACCTTCGCGATGCTGCTGACGGGGATGAGCTTCGACTGGGCCTTCCGTGTCGTGGTCGCCTCCATCAACAACACTGCCTTCGGCCTTCCCGGCCGGAGCGCCTGGAACCTGCATGCGCTGACGCCGGTGCAAACCTGGATCTGCACGGCGGCGATGCTCCTCGGACGGCTGGAGATCTTCAGCGTGATCGTGCTGTTTACGAGGACTTACTGGAGGAAGTAGAAGCCCGCGAACGGACTCGTTCTCAACTGTGGATGTAGCTCTCCAGCTGCTCGATCGTCTGCTGCTGCTCCTCGATGACGGCCTTGACGAGATCGCCGATCGAGATCATGCCCACGACGCGGTGATCTTCCACCGCTGGAAGGTGACGGATGCGGCGCTCGGTCATCAGGCGCATGCAGTCCTGCACCGGGGTCTCGAGTGAGACCGTGATCACCGGCGAGGACATGATCTGCCATACCGGCGTCTCCGCGGAGGCACGGCCGAGCAGGACGACTTTGCGGGCGTAGTCGCGCTCCGACACGATGCCGGCGAGCTCCGTACCCCGCATCACGAGGAGCGCGCCGACGTGGCGGTCGGCCATCAACCGGATCGCTTCCAGCAC
Organism: Gammaproteobacteria bacterium; assembly: GCA_028870635.1. GTDB lineage: Bacteria > Pseudomonadota > Gammaproteobacteria > Steroidobacterales > Steroidobacteraceae > 13-2-20CM-66-19. The sequence goes on from JAGWPE010000321.1 coordinate 8,087, forward strand.
GGGATCCTCGGGCTCGATGATGAAGAGAGCCCGACCTTTGCGATCGAGCAGGTGACGCACGGTAGTCATCGTAATTCTCCGCGCCGGAAGCCTCGCCGTTCACGGCGAAGAGCCGGTCGGAGACAGCCTAGCGCTTGGCGGGGACGACTTCCACCGTCAGGTTGATGGTGGCGTTGACGTCGAGGGTGCCTGCCTGGACCGGAGTCGGAGCCGCAGCGACGGCCATTTTCATGGCCTGCCCGTAAACGAGCGGTTGGCGCACGCCACCGCCCTCGTCGTCCACCGCCAGCACCCGCACGACCCTGAGGCCGAGCGCGCCGGCCAGGGCCTCGGCATCGCGCCGGGCGTTCAGAGCGGCTTCGCGTAGAGCTTCGCTCCGCGGAGCCGCCTCGTCACGCAATGCGAAGCGGATGTCCCGCACGTTATTGGACCCGGCCTGGGTGGCGGCGTCGATCACGGGACCGATTTTGCGCAAATCATCCAGCCTGACCCGGACCACATTGCTGACGGTGTATCCCACGAGGGAGGGGGTACCGCCTTCACGGGGATAATTGTAGTCGGGATTGAC
>JAGWPE010000322.1 GCA_028870635.1 Gammaproteobacteria bacterium
CGAAAATGATAGTGGTCGTCTGCGGCGGACACCGTCGGGTGGCTCGCTCAGGGTAACGGCGCGAAGTACACCATGGCTGTATGACGGCCCAATGACAACGGGAGCCTCGAGCGAACGATCTTCGGGAATGCGAGCTGAGCCTGCACCTTTTTACGTGCCTTTGTACCGTGCACGTTGCCACGTGGCCCTGATGCCTCGAGCCAGCATCATGAGGACCGGCGGGGTGAGCAGGTTGAACGCCTTGATGGCGAGCCTCGCCGGATCGCGCCGGCTGCCGGGGAAGCGCACCTTGCTGACGCGCAGCGCCCAGCCGGGCACCGGCGGAGCGGTGTAGTAGTACCACGAGAGGCAGAGGCGCGCTCGCTCGGGCGGACACGCAATCGGGCGCCGGTGTCCGTGCAGCGCCTGAGGGGTATTGAATATCACGAGGCGATTGAACAGGGGCTCGATGTCGACGGCCGTGTGTCCGTCACTGTCGAGCGGGTCATTGGAATGCAGCTCGAGTTGTCCGCCCCAGTCCGTGCGCCAATCGCGGTTGAGATAGAGAAGCACGTTCACCCGCCGATCCAACCGAAGCTCCTGCTGGGTCGAGAAGTCGTAGTGCAGTCCCAGGAACCCGCCGGGGGCCACTTTCATGTAGCCGGCGGCATGCAGGTGAGGGTCGGGGATCAGACCCTGAATGCCGGTCAGCCGCTCGATGAAACGTATGAAAGGGGCGCTGTTGAGCCCGTGCACGAGGGTCTCGGCCGTGGGACCGAAGGCGCCGGCGTCCGAGCATACGACCTTGCGCTCATTCGCCGTGTCGTATTTCGCCCAGCGAGCCACGGTGGGCAGCTCGGCAATCGCCCGATCGAGCAGATCTTCCGCAAACAGGCCATCGAGCAGAACGTGGGGGAAGGGCTTCGCGTGGCGGTAGTCCACGGCCCGGGCCGCCGCGATCTCCATGAGATTCGGCCATTCCAGGATGCGGGATGGCAGGAGAGCCTGGCCAGGACTCTCGGCCCGGCCGCCCATCTCTGGCAGCGTCGAAGTTCGGCTCGAGCTCGAGCTCGAGATAGCGGAGCTCATGACGGATGACTCCTATGCAGATCGCGTCCACCGAAGCGCACCCGTAGCAAGAACTTTGCCGTTACCGCTGTGCCAGCGGCTGGCCCGTGACCCTGTCGCGCGTGAGCGATTCGGCCGCCTGGGCGGCCGTGCAGGAGCTGGCTCTCCAGCGCGCCGCATCGAGTCACAGGCCGGGCCGGGCCGTTGACTGGGCGGGACGGCATCTGGAAGAATACTCCATACGATGAAAGTAAATTTCATACTCCCGCTTCTCTTTGCCGCGCTGTGCTTCGGGCGGCAGGCGAGGGCGGCCGAGGCGCCGCGCCTGGCATTGGCGCCGCCGATGGGCTGGAACGATTGGGCACACTACCAATGCGGCTACACGGCGAACACCATCCTGGCGAATGCCCGGGTGCTGGTCAGAAGCGGACTTGCGGCTCGAGGCTACGACACGGTCACGATCGACGACTGTTGGATGCTCGCGGGCCGGGACAGCCGCGGCGGCCTGCAGGTTGATCCGCGCCGCTTTCCCGACGGCATGCCCGCGGTGGCCGCTGCGATTCATGCCCTGGGACTGAAGTTCGGCATTTACGAGGATGCGGGAGCTGCGACCTGCGGAGGCTTTGCCGGCAGCGGCGTTGCGCGCAGCGGCGGCAAGCCGCACTTCCTCGCCGACGCGAGGCTGTTCGCCTCGTGGGGCGTGGATTATCTCAAGCTCGACGGATGCAATGTCCAAGCCGGCGCAGGGGAAGCAGGGACGGCCGCCTACCGCGCCGCCTACAGGGCCGAGAGTATCGCGCTCGAGCGCGCCGGCAAGCCTGTCGTGTTCTCGGAATCCGCGCCGGCGTATTTCCAAGGGACGCCGGACTGGTATGACGTGCTCCGCTGGGCTCGCGGTTACGGCCAGCTCTGGCGCGAAGGTACGGATGTGGAGATCTACGATCGCAGGCAGCCTGACCGCGCGCGCTTCGGCAGCGTCATGTGGAATTACGACTACAACCTGCAGCTTGCGCGCTTCCAGAAGCCCGGCAATTGGAATGATGCGGATTTCATCATCGGCGGCGACCGCGGCATGACGCTGGCCGAGACCCGCTCCCAGCTCGCCCTCTGGTCGATGATGTCCGCTCCCTTGATTCTCAGCTCTGACCTCGACAGGCTCTCGCCGGCGGCGGTGGCGGTCCTCGGCAACAGAGCGGTGTTGTCGGTGGACCAGGACCCACTGGGCCGCATGGCCACCCTGCTGCGCCGCAGCGCGTCGCTCGATCTGCTGCTGAAACCGCTGCAGGACGGCGATGCTGCGGTCGCAGTCCTCAATCGCGGTGCCGCGGTGCTGCACATCGAGCTCGTCCCCCGGGAGCTCGGTTTCTCCGGGGAGCGCTGCCGGCTCGAAGTCGAAGACCTCTGGACCGGCGCCCGAAGCCGGTCCCTGGCCGTCATCAGCTCTGACATCCAGGCGCACGACACCGGCATCTGGAAGATCCGGCCTGCTGCCGAGTGCGGTACCCCGGCCCGTGCCGGGGCCGTCACCAGAATCCTGCCGGGCGTCCCCGACAACCGCCGGGACGCCGAAGACTACACCCGCTGCCTGGCGGCACCAGGAGAGGTGCGACGATGCCAGGGCACTGCGGCGGAGGTATGGAGGGTCATGCCGGATGAATCGCTGCGCCAGCGCCGGGAGTGCCTCACTCAGGTCGGCGCCCGTGCGGCTCTGGCGAGATGTGGATCTGCCGCCAGTCAGCGCTGGAGCTACAACCTGCTCGGCAACCTCATCAATCGGAGCAGCCATCTCTGTCTGACCGGACCGGTGAGCGGCCGGCTCACGGTCCAGGCCTGCGGCCACAACCTGGCTTCGCAGATCTGGACGTTGCCCAATGGCGCGGCCTCGCCCAGGTGATCGCAACGGTGGCCGCCATGCGCACGGAGAGACGGGCCCTGGCACTCATGGCCGGGCTGTTTGCTCTGTTCGGGTGCGTGACTTGGCTCAACGGCGTCCTGATACCTTTCCTCAAGCTGGTCTGCCGGCTCGATACGTTCGAAGCGCTCCTCGTCACTTTCGCTTTCTACATCGCCTATTTCGTCATGGCCATGCCGTCGGCGCGCGTGCTGGCGGTCACCGGGTACCGGCACGGCATGGCTCTCGGATTGGGAGTGATGGCCGCAGGTACCCTGGTGTTCGTGCCCGCGGCCCTGATGCGCTCCTACGGCATCTTTCTCGCGGGGCTGTTCGTTCAGGGAACGGGCTTGTGCCTGCTGCAGACGGCGGCCAATCCGTACGTGATCATTCTCGGGCCGCACGACAGCGCGGCGCGGCGCGTTTCGATCATGGGAGTGTGCAACAAGCTCGCGGGCGCGATCAGCCCGATGTTGCTGGGCGCGCTGGTGTTCGCCGATTTCGGCCGCATCCCGACGGCCGGCGGCGGGCCGGTCGGCGCGGCCGCTTTGAGCCACCTGGCGCATCGCCTCATCATGCCGTATCTCGCGCTGGCGGTCGGATTGGTGGCGCTGGCGGTAGGCGTCGAGCGCTCCGGGCTGCCGGAGCCGCGGGAGCCGCCGGCCGAGGAGGATCGGCATGCAGGAGATCGGTTCCGCTGGTCGAGCCATCCGCTGCTGCTTTTCGGCTTCTGGGCGCTTTTCTTCGAGATGGCGCTCGAGGTGATCGCGGGAGACACCATCGTGCTCTACGGACAGGCACTGCATTTCCCGATCCAGACCGCCCGCTTCTTCGCCAGCCTGACGCTCACCGCGATGGTGATCGGCTACCTCCTCGGCATCGTTCTGATTCCCAAGCGGATCGGCCAGGAGCGGGCCCTGGCGCTCTCCGCCGCCACCGGCATCGTGCTGACCTTCGCAATCGCCGTCACGCACGGAATCCTGAGCGTACTGATGGTCGCATCGCTGGGATTCGCCAACGCGGTGCTCTGGCCGGCGATCTTTCCGATCGCACTCACCGGCCTCGGCGGGCACACCAAGACCGGGGCGGCCATTATGATCATGGCCATCGTCGGCGGGGCGGTCGTGCCGCCGGGCTATGGATTGCTGGCGCGCGTGGTCGGCAGCCGGATGGCTTACCTTGCACTCGTGCCCATGTATGCTGTGATCCTCAGTTACGCTCTCTACGCGCGCCGTAGAATGGCCAGCTCACCCGCTTTGGCAGGAGCGAGCTCATGAGCCGTAACCCCCGTCGAGACCGACCCGCGGCTGCCCGGCCATCGGCTGCCGCTCCGCCATCGCAGCGGCAGCCCGAAGCTCTCCTCGAGCGCATCCGCGCCGACATGGGGCATCTCTCGAAGGCTTTCGGCCGCATCGCGAAATACCTGGTC
>JAGWPE010000323.1 GCA_028870635.1 Gammaproteobacteria bacterium
GGATGAGCCGCGTGCGGCGGCGTGGGCGAGCTACTTCGCCAAGCATGCCCCCGACCTGGACTTCCGGGTCTGGCCTGACGCGCGCGACCTCCGGAAGATCGAGTACCTGATCGCCTGGCAAGTGCCGCCGGAGTTCCTGACGGAGCTGCCGCGGTTGAAGGTACTGTTCTCTTCGGGAGCCGGGATAGATCACATCGATTTTTCCACGGTACCGGCGCACATCCCAATCGTCAGGATGGTCGAGCCGGGCATCATCAACGGGATGGTGGAATACGTGAGCCTCGCCGTCCTGGCGCTCCACCGCGACTTTTTCGATTATGTCGCGGCGAAGGCCGCGCGCCGGTGGAGCCCCCTCGAAGTGCCTCCCGCCTCCACGCGCACGGTGGGCGTCATGGGGATGGGCGTCCTCGGCCGCGCCGTTCTGGAGCGGCTGGCAACCTATGACTTCCGGCTCCGAGGTTGGAACCGCTCGCCGCGCCACATGGACGGCGTCGAGAGTTTCGCCGGCACCGACCAGCTGTCCCGCTTCCTCGAGGGCTGCAACATCATGGTCTGCCTTCTGCCGCTCACCTCCACTACCAAGGGTGTCCTGAGCCACACGCTCTTTTCCGCACTGCCGCCAGGCGCGGCGGTGATCAATGCCGGCCGCGGGCAGCACCTGGTGAACGCGGATCTGCTCGCCGCGCTCGACTCTGGCCGGTTATCCCGCGCGATCCTCGACGTCACCGACCCCGAGCCTCTGCCGCCCGAGCACCCCTTCTGGACGCATCCGCGGATTTTTCTGACGCCCCACGTCGCGAGCATGACGCAACCCGAGACGGCCGCGGCAATCCTCCTGGAGAATATTCGCCGGCATCAGCGCGGCGAGCCGCTCAGGGACGTCATCGACCGGTCCCGCGGCTATTGAGTCGACTCGCAGGTAACGCCCCCGATGTTTGCACAGCTCGACGCTTGCCGGCGAGCCTGCCATCACCGCCGATCATTTCACCGTGAAGCTGAAACGCCCCGTCATTTTCTGGCCGTCGCTCGACACGGCCGTCCAGGACACCGTGTACTTGCCGGCGCCGAGCTGCTGATTCGGCATCAGTGCCACGGACTGCACGTCCTTGGCCCCCATCGGCATGGTCGCGACTGCATTGCCACCGGCATCCGTCAACTCGACGCTCGAGGATCGCTTGTCGATGGCTTCGCTGAAGTGCAGTTGGATCAGCATTGGGGAGGCCACTGCAGAGTTGGGTGCCGGATCGGCGCGAACCAGCTCGGCGCCCGCCCACGCGTGGCCGGGACCGACCAGCATGCCGGCGCACAGAGCGAGCAAAGCCGGAACGGCACGAGCCTTTGTAGCGAACAATGGTCGTTTCTCCAGGTGATCGACTTTCGGGCTCAATTCTGATCCTCAGTCTTTGGTGACATCATGACGATGGTTGCCGTTCTCCTCACCCATGTCCATATCCATGTCCTCATCAGGCGGCGCTCTGGACACGATCTCCTTGTATTGCGCCGGCGTCATATCCGGAAGCTTCTGCAGGAATGCCACCATGCTCCAGATCGTGGGATCGTCGTGGCTGGCGCCCCAGGCGGGCATCGCGCTCATCTTGATGCCGTGCTTGATCGCCCAGAACGCGTCCTTGGGATTGACCCGCACCCGCGAGAGGTTCGGCGGCCGCGGGTACAGGCCGGGACGGATCTCGGAGTCAGCCATGCCCGGCGCCAGGTGACAACCGGTGCACATTGCGGCGTACTGGCCGGCGCCTTTGAGGATCATCTGCGGCTCATCGAGGCTGGGAACGCCGATGTGTTGCGATCGGGCGCGGATCGAGCGGTCGCGCAACGTTTGCAGGATGGCAAACACCGGTCTCGTGTGATGGTCGTCGGCGCCGATGTCGTACCAACCAGAATAGATGAACAACGTGGCACCCGCCGCAACAGAGGCGAGCACGGCAATGCCGGCGGTGATGAGACGCAGGCGCTTCACTCCGGCTTGTGAGGCAACACGAAGGACAATGTCGCCTCGTACTCGACGTGGTCTTCCTTCTTCGGATTTTCGGGCGGCCCGTCATAAGTCGCCGAAATGACATTCAACCCCTGATTGCGCACCCGAATGGTCGCAGTGCCATCGGCGCCGGTCGTGACGGTCTCTCCGTCCGGATCGTTGACGAAGTCCCGCAATATCTTCACGCCGGCGATCGGCTTGCCGTGAAACAGCGCGCGCAGCTTCAGCGGCTGATCTTTCAGCGTCGGCAGCTTGGCGTCGACAGGCACCACCTCGAGCGTCTGATGCGGCAACGGCGGAATGGGCATCGCGAGAGGACCAGCGATGTGGATGGCGAACTTGTAGTTCTTCTCACTCAGCGTCGCATTGGGCACCTCGTCGCGGCCCTTTGCCACCCATTCAGCGTCACCCGGCGGCTTGCTCCAGAGGCCGTAATCCATCACGGCGGTCACCACGGCCAACTTTGGCACGCTGTCGACTACGACGAGCGGACCGTCGGCTTCGAGGCGCGCCGGCACCGGCTTGAAGGAAGAATCGTAGCCATCGACACTGGTCACGTGCGACAGCCGCTTGACCGTATCGAGGTCATCCGCCCCCAGGCCGAAGATGAACGAGAGCCGGTTGGCGTGCTGGGCAAACCAGGCGGCGTGGGCGCCGGCGGCCGGCGCAAGGAAGCACGCGGCGAGCGCCGCGGCCGTCGAGACAAACGCGGCCAGTGGAGAATGAATGCGACGTCTGCGATAGCTGAATCGAATCATTATCGGCTCCCCTGAATTTCTGATTGAGAGGCTCGTTGAAGTGAGTGTGCGGCGCGTGGGTCCACGGGCGCTCAGGCCAGCCCTCCCTGGCAGAGATACTTGGTGGCGAGGAACTCATCCAATCCGTAGCGGGACCCCTCGCGGCCGTAGCCCGACTCCTTGATGCCGCCGAACGGTGCCGCCTCGCTGGCGAAAGCCCCTTCATTGATGCCTACGATCCCGGTCTCGAGCCGCTCCGCTACCCGGCAGATGCGCGACACGTCACGCGAGTAGAAGTAGGCGGCGAGTCCATAAGGGGTGTCGTTGGCGTGCCGAACCACTTCCTCCTCGCTACGGAAGCGGAACAACGCCACCACGGGCCCGAAGGTCTCTTCCGAGGCCAGGGCCATGGAGTGAGTCGCTTCGCCCAGTACAGTCGGCGCGTAGTAGTTCGGACCCGCGGCGATTTCGTTTTGGACGGGCTGACCGCCGGTCAGCAGTGTCGCTCCACGGGCGACGGCGTCCCGTACGTGCCGTTCGATCTTCTCGACGGCGCGGAAATTGATCATCGGCCCGATCTCCGAGCCCGGGAGGTTCGCAGGGCCGACGCGCAAGGCGGCGACTCGCGCAACGAGTTGCCGAGCGAACTCCTTGTAGACAGCGTCGTGAACGTAGACGCGGTTCGGGCTGACGCACGTCTGGCCGCCATTGCGGAATTTCGCGCGCATGAGCCCCTCCACGGCGGCCTTGATGTCCGCGTCCTCGAACACGATGAACGGCGCATTGCCTCCGAGCTCGAGCGACAACTTCTTCAGCGTGTCCGCCGAGCCGCGCGCCAACTCCTTGCCGACGGCGGTCGAGCCGGTGAAGGTGATCTTGCGCACGCGCGAATCCGCGAGCCACGCGGCAACCGTGCCGGCCGCGTTGGCACGCGATGCGGTCACGACGTTCATGGTTCCGGCTGGCAGGCCGGCTTCCTCAGCGAGCCGAGCGAGCGCCAACGCAGTGAGCGGCGTATCTTCGGCCGGCTTCGCCACCACGGTGCACCCTGCGGCAAGCGCCGGCGCGGCCTTGCGGGCGAGCATGGCCAAGGGGAAGTTCCAGGGCGTGATCGCCGCCACCACGCCGAGCGGCTCCTTGACCACCATCATCCTTCTTCCCGCCACGACCGCGGGAATGATGTCGCCGTATGCACGAACCGCCTCCTCGGCGAACCATTCCACGTACGAAGCCCCGTACGCGACTTCGCCACGGGCCTCGCCGAGGGGCTTCCCCTGCTCCAGCGAGATGATCTTGGCCAGATCTTCGGTGCTCGCGACTATTCGCACGTGCCATTGCTTCAGGAGCTGCGCGCGGTAGCGGGCCGTGGTGGCCCGCCACGCGGGCAGAGCCTCGCTCGCCGCACGTGTCGCGTCACGCGCGTCCGCCGCTCCGCTGTCGGGCACTCGAGCGATTCCTTTGCCGCTCGCCGGATCGACCACCTCGAGCCAGGCATCCTCGCGTGCGTTACGCCAGACACCCCCGATGAAATTCTGCTCCCGCAGCAGATCGCTTCGTACCTGCATCGATGACGCGCTCATGCAACCTCCTCCACTAATGCAGCGATTGCCCGTCCGACATCGGTGGTCGAGGCGGTGCCTCCGAGGTCTGGTGTGCGTGGGCCGGCTGCCAACACCTTTTCGATCGCGGCGACGATCGCATCGTGCGCGGCACGGGCCGACTCGTCCCCCCGCCCCAGGAAATCGAGCATCATCGCGCCTGACCAGATCATCGCGACGGGATTGGCGATGTTGCGGCCGTAGATGTCGGGCGCCGAGCCATGCACCGGCTCGAACAGCGACGGATATTTGCGCTCTGGATTGAGGTTCGCCGAGGGCGCGAGGCCGATGGTCCCCGTGCATGCCGGACCCAGATCCGACAGGATGTCGCCGAACAGGTTCGAGGCCACGACGACATCGAACCGCTGCGGCTGCAGCACGAAGCGCGCGCACAGGATGTCGATGTGCTGCTTGTCCCACTCGACGTCCTGGTATTCGCGCGCCACCTCCGCCGCCCTGGCATCCCACCAAGGCATGCTCACCGCCATGCCGTTGCTCTTGGTGGCGACCGTCAGATGCCTTCTTCGCCGGCGACGCGCCAGCTCGAAGGCATACTTCATGATCCGCTCCGTGCCGTGCCGGGTGAAGATCGACTCTTGCACGACCACCTCGCGCGGCGTGCCCTCGAACATGACACCGCCCACGGCGGAATACTCGCCCTCCGTGTTCTCGCGCACGATCAGATAATCGATATCGCC
>JAGWPE010000324.1 GCA_028870635.1 Gammaproteobacteria bacterium
GCTCTCCTGCGCCGGCCGGCGCTGGTGCTGGCAATGCTGTACTACAGGTTGAGAGACCTGCTGTAACGGATGACCCCAAGAATCTCCTAGAGCAGCTCCGCGATCTGCACCGCGTTCAGGGCCGCCCCTTTGAGGAGTTGATCGCCCGCGACGAAGAGCGAGATCGAGCGGCCGCTCGGGTCGCTGACATCGCGACGGATGCGGCCGACGAGGATGGGGTCCTGGCCGGAGGCATCCTTCGGCATGGGGAAGTAGTTGCGCTCCGGGTCATCGACCACCTTCACGCCGGGCGCGGTCTCCATGATGTCGCGCACCTGCTCCGGGGTGATGGGACGCTCGCACTCGAAGTTGATGGCGATCGAGTGGGCGCGCAGCACCGGCACGCGCACGCAGGTCGCGGCGATGCGGATGGAGTCGTCGCCGTAGATCTTGTGGGTCTCGCGGATGACCTTGGTCTCCTCCTCGTTGTAGCCGCTCTCGGGGTCTATCTTGGAGTTGTGGCTGAAGAGGTTGAAGGCGTAGGGGTGCGGCAATACGCGGTTCTCGTATGTGCGGCCCTCGAGACAGGCGCGGGTCGACTCGCGCAGCTCCTCCATGGCGGCGGCGCCGGCGCCGGAGGCGGCCTGGTAGGTGGAGACGATCAGCCGCCGCAGGCGGTTGATGCGGTGGATGGGCCAGAGCGGCGTGATCGTAATGATCGTGGAGCAGTTGGGGTTGGCGATGATGCCGCGGTGCCCGCGCACGGCCTCTGGGTTGATCTCCGGCACGACGAGCGGCACGGCCGGGTCCATGCGGAAGGCCGAGGAGTTGTCCACGACCACCGCGCCCTGCTCCACCGCAAGCGGCGCGAAGCGCTTGGAGGTGCCCCCGCCCGCGGAGAAGAGCGCGATGTTGACGCCGCGGAAGCTGTCCTCCTCGAGCTCGCGCACGGCGAGCGGCTGGCCCCGGAAGGGCATGGTCTTGCCTGCGGAGCGCGCCGAGGCGAAGAGGCGCAGCTCGGAGAGCGGGAAGCTTCTCTCCTCGAGGCACCGGATGAGCTCGACACCGACGGCGCCGGTGGCGCCGACGATGGCAACTACCGGCGCCGAGCCGGCTGAACGACCAGTCTGCATGGACGGACTCCAAAACGAACGAGGCCCCGACGGCGGTGCCGGCGGGGCCTCTGGTTGACTCGCGATGTTCCGGTTCTGCTAAGCGCGCGCGAGATCCACCAAGGCCCCGGCCCAGGGCTTCTTGACGGTGATCTTGCACGTTTTCATCAGACGGGACATACCCTTTTGACCCTACCGGAAGCGTGAGCGGCTGTAAAGGGATTTTGTCCGGGCGCCGCTCAGGACTGCCGGATCTCGAAACAGCGGTGAATCCGCGGGTTGCGCTCGAAATCCCGCGGCAGGGTAGCAGCGGACACGTCACGTATTGCATGACGCTCCGCCAGCGCGGGGTCCAACCGGAAGCGCTGGGCGTTGGTCGAGAAGACGAGCAGCCCGCCCGGCGCGAGGAGGCGTGCGCAGGCATCGATCAGCGCCGGATGGTCGCGCTCGATGTCGAGCACCCCCTGCATGCGCTTGGAGTTCGAGAAAGTCGGCGGATCGAGGAAGATGAGATCATAACGCTCGCGCGAGCGCGCATCCTCGCGCAGCCATTCCACACAGTCCGCCTGCACGAACTCATGCCGCGCCCGCGCGGATGCGCTCTGGGGAGAGCTGCCGATGTTGCGCGCGAGATTGCGCTGCGCCCAGTCGAGATAGGTGCGCGACATGTCCACGGAGGTCGTCGCCGTCACGCCGCCCGCCGCCGCGTAGACAGTGGCGGTGCCCGTGTAGGCGAAGAGATTCAGGAAGCGCTTACCGGCGGCGGCTTCCCTGAGGCGTGCGCGGGTAATACGGTGATCCAGGAACAAGCCCGTGTCGAGATAGTCGTCGAAGTTCACGATGAGCTGCAGGCCGCCTTCGAGCACCACGTGGAAATCGGAGCGGTCGGCGACCTTCTCATACTGCTCACCGCGCGGCGTGCGGCGGCGTGTCCGCACCTTGATCCGCTCCGGCGGCACCCCCGTCACGCCCGGCAGTGACGACAGCGCCTCACCGCGGCGGCGGCGCACCGCTTCCAGCTCGATCTCGGCCGGTGGCGCGTATTCCTGCACGTATAGCCACGTCTCCTGCGGCTCCACCGTGTGGTAGATGTCGATCGCGAATGCGTACTCCGGCATGTCGGCGTCGTACAGCCGGTAGCACGACACACCGGCCTTATCCGCCCAACTGCGCAGCCGCTTCAGGTTTTTCGCCAGACGGTTGGCAAACATCCGCGCGCCCGGAGTGTCCCGCAGCGGCGAGTCCTCCCGCGCGAGGGTGCCGGGCCGGCGCAGGCTCGCCGCCTCCACGGTCATCCTGAGGAGCCGACACTCGATCGCCCCGTTCCAGAGAGTGTGGGTGCGGGCGGCGCGGATGCCCAGCTCCATTCCGAGTTGCGGCGCGCCCGTCAGAACTGCCGCGTGCCAACCTTGGAATCTCTCGCGCAGCACCTCGCCGAGCTCGCGGTGGACCGCGCGCGCCGCATCGAGATCCTCCAGCCGCACGCCGTAGGGAGGATTGGTGCAGAGAAGGCCGCGCGAACTCGGCCGGGAAGCGGAATCCTCCTCTTCGGGCCCGCCGGGTCGGGCCGGCGCCGCGCTCGCCAGCGGCCGCACTTCGAGCTGCACCCACGCGCCGATGCCTGCCCGCTGCGCATTCGCGCGCGCATCCCGCACCGCCGCGGGATCCCGGTCGTGACCGCGAATGACAGTCGTTGGCGGCGTGTCGGCGAGGCAGCGGGCTTTCGCCTCCGAGCGCACACGCCGCCAGAGCTCCGCATCATGCCCGCGCCAGCCGACAAATCCGAAGTACTCGCGGCGCAGTGACGGGGCGCAGCGCGCGGCGATCAACGCCGCCTCGATGACGAGAGTGCCGGAGCCGCACATCGGGTCGAGGAATTCCGCGCCGGCGGCCGCGAGCTGCGGCCAGCCGGCCCGCATCAGCATGCCGGCGGCGACGTTCTCCTTCAACGGCGCCTCGCCGGCCGCGCCGCGATAGCCGCGGCGGTGCAGGCTCTCGCCGGAGAGATCGATGGAGAGCGTGATCTGCGCGCCGTGGGCATGCGCATGCACGCGAACGCTCGGCCGATCCAACACAATGTCGGGTCGGGCGCCGCTCGCATCGCGCAGCGCATCGACGACGGCATCCTTGAGCTTCAGTGCCCCGAAGTGGCTGTGCGTGATCGTCGGATGCTTGCCGCTGAAATCGCATGCCAGCGTCGCACCGGGCCCGAGATGTTGCGACCAGTCCAATGCCCGGGCCGCGGCGTAGAAACCCTCCGTGCTCGCCGCCTCGAAGCGGGCGACCTCGAGAAACACCCGGTTGGCGAGCCTTGACTCGAGGCAGGCGCGGTATGCGGTCTCGAGCCCGCCGGCGAACGCCACGCCGGTCGACCGCTCCCGAACGTCACCCGCGCCGAAGGTCGTCAGCTCCGCCGCCAGAAGATCGGCGAGCCCGCGCGGCACGCTCGCCAGGAATTGACGGGTCGTCACGATGCGGGGTCCGGGACGCGCGAGCGAGCCCGGCAGTTTGTCTCCACGTGCGGCATTTCCTTATCATATGGGGCCCCCACCCGATATAGCCACCCTTTGGCCGCCCTTTGGCCACCCGCGAGCACCCCATGGCCTCCGATCCTCTCTCCCGCGATGCGCTCGAAGCGTTCTGGATGCCCTTCACGGCGAACCGCCAGTTCAAGGCGAAGCCCCGCCTGCTGGCCCGCGCGAGCGGCATGCACTACTTCACCCCGGACGGCCGGCAGATCCTCGACGGTGTCGCGGGACTCTGGTGCGTCAATGCCGGCCACGGCCGCAGCGAGATCACCGAAGCGGTCGCGCGTCAGCTCGCGACCCTGGATTTCGCGCCTACCTTCCAGATGGCCCACCCGTCCGCGTTCGAGCTCGCGAACGCGGTCGCGCGGATCGCACCGCCCGGGCTCGATCGCGTGTTCTTCACCAACTCGGGATCGGAGTCGGTGGACACCGCGCTCAAGATCGCGCTCGCCTATCACCGGGTGCGCGGCGATGCCGCTCGCACCAAGCTCATCGGCCGCGAGCGCGCCTACCACGGCGTGGGATTCGGCGGCATCTCCGTCGGCGGCATCGGCGGCACCCGCAAGATGTGGTCGGCTTCGCTCCTGCCGGGCGTCGACCACCTGCCTCACACCCACGACCTGAAGCGCAATGCGTTCTCGCGCGGACAGCCGGCCCACGGGGCGGAGCTGGCGGATGAGCTCGAGCGCCTGCTGGCGCTGCACGATCCCTCGACCGTCGCCGCGGTGATCGTGGAGCCGATCGCGGGCTCGACCGGAGTGCTGATCCCGCCGCGCGGGTATCTGGAGCGCCTGCGCCAGATCTGCGACCGGCACGGCATCCTCCTCATCTTCGATGAGGTGATCACCGCCTTCGGACGCGTCGGGGCGCCGTTCGCGGCGCAGGAATTCGGCGTGACGCCGGACATGATCACCACGGCGAAGGGCCTGACCAACGGCGTTGTGCCCATGGGCGCCGTGCTCGCCAAGCGCTCCATCCATGACGCCTTCATGCAGGGCCCCGAGGGGACGATCGAGCTCTTCCACGGCTACACGTATTCGGCGCACCCGACTTCCTGCGCGGCCGCGCTCGCCACGCTCGCGATCTACGAGCGCGACGGCCTGTTGACGCGTGCGAAGTCGCTGGCGCAGTACTGGGAGGATGCCGCGCATTCACTGCGCGGATTGCCGAACGTCATCGACGTGCGCAACTACGGGCTGATCCTCGGCCTCGAGCTGGAGCCGGCGGCGGGCCGGCCCGGCGCGCGGGCGTTCGGCGTGTATCTCGAATGCTTCGAGCGCGGCCTGCTCGTGCGCCAGACCGGCGACATCATCGCGCTGTCGCCGCCCCTCGTCGTCGAGCGCTCCCACATCGATCAGATGTTCGGAACGCTCGCGCAGGCTCTGCGCAATCAGCGGTGACGGTGGTGGCGCAGGCGCGCCGTCATCATCCACGCGATAGCGGCGATGACGATGAGGCTGGCCAGCAGCAGCTCCATGTCGAATGTCGAGACGACGCGGGTCGATTCGATGGTCACGGTCGGTAACATGACACTTCTCCGGGACAGCGGAGTTTCGCTCGTGACCCAGACTGCCAGCCTCCACGGGCCGGGTGAAGCGGCGGGACGCCGAATTGCGACACTCTTCACCCGGCCCGTAAGTTATGTTGAATGAATCGCTTCCGGCGAATCATTCACGGTGAGCCGGATGCGACGGGCGTCGCATCCGCGACCGTGGGCGCCGGCCGGTTGGATTGCGCCACGGCGGCTCCCTGCAGCCGCACGGTCACCCGCCTGTCGAATGCGTAGGCATCGAGGTCGCCTTGCGGGCTGGTGGATTCCGTGGACCCGTGCGCCGCGATCACCAGCCTGTCCTGCGGACAGCCCGCCTTCTCCAAGGTCGACGCCACAGCCTCCGCACGCTGGAGTGACAGATCGTCGTTCAGCGTCGCCGGCCCCCTCGGGTCGGCATAGCCGTCGATCCGCACTTTCGCACCCGGGGGCAGCGCTGCCGCCAGCGTGCCGATCTTGCGCAGCGCTGGAAGCTGCAGGCTGTTGACAGAGGCGTCGCCCGTTCTGAAGGCCACGTCCGTCTCGATGTCATCGGACAGCTGCACCGTCCGATCGAGCTCGGCGCGCTGCTCCTGCGTGGTGGCCAGCGACTGGGTGGCCAGGTCCAGCTTGCCCGCCAGGCCCCGGCGTTCCTCCTCGCTACGGCCCAGGCTCGCGGTCAGGGCATGGTTCTGTGCCGCGAGAGTATGGTTCGCGACGCCCTGCCGGTGATAGCGATCGCCCAGCCAGGCGCCGGCCACCATGCCCACCATGGCGCCGATCGGCCCGGCCGCCGCCGCTCCAACGGCGAGCCCGGTGAAGACACCGATGTTCTCCTGCCTGGAAGCGTGCTGCTGCGCGCCGGCGCCGGCCGCCTGCGCCGCGGATGCCGGCAGGGCCGCCAGGGACATCGCCGCCACTGTGATACCTACCGTTCCCACGCGAATCTTGTTGCTCAGGATGCTCATATGCTGGCCCTCTTGCTGTGTCGCGGCGCTTTGCGCCGTCGAGGGCCAGTACAAGCGATGGCAGGGCGCCGCTCATGACGCCAACCGGGCAGTCCGCTGATCATTGATGGCGAATTGTGGATTGGGTAAAAGTCGGCTTCGCCGCTTTTACCGAGCCTATCCGCACGTATTCGATCTCGCGGGCGCAGGAGCGGCCTGCGCCCGCTTCCCGCAAGCTTATTTCGGGTATGTCAGGCGATCCTGGATGGCGAGCAGCACGTCGCTGCGCGACACTTCACCGAGCAGGGTGTGACGCCACTGGCCCGGAGTGACCGGGAGCGCGGTCGCCTGCTCGCGCAGGAAGCCATCGAGCGCTTCGCAGAGCGACATGTCGGGAGAGAGGGCGAAATTCACCGGCAGGGAGACCGCCTCGGCCGGCAGGCCCCAGTCGATCTCGCCCTTCTGCAGCCGGTCGAGAACCTTGCGCGGGTCGAACCAGGAGACCAGGTCATCGCCGCTCGTGACGTAGACTCGTTGCAGCGGCCGTTTGGGCAGCTGGTCGAAGATGTCCGCCAGACTGGTGGTCGCGGTGACGACGGCCGCGGGCGGCTTCACCAGCGTCTCCACGGTGCGCAGCCGCCAGTCATCGCCGTGCTCGGCCACGATCGCGCGGCTCAGGCTCGCGTGGTAGACCGACTGGCCCTTCCGGTACACCTTCGCCGTGTAGTGCGCCGTCACGCAGGCGAGCATGAGAGGCAGCACGACGTTGTAGTCGAGCGTCATCTCGAAGATCATCAGGATCGAGGTGAGCGGCGCCTGCGTCGTCGCGGCGAGGAACCCGCCCATTCCGATCAGCGCATATGCCGCCGGAACCGAGGCTGTGTGCGGCATCAGCGCATGCAGGACACTTCCCACCAGCGAGCCGACGGCTGCGCCGATGAAGAGCGAGGGCGTGAGCACACCGCCGACGCCCCCGGAGCCGACCGTCGCCGATGTCGCGACGACCTTGGCGGCCAGTATTGCCAGCAGCCATAACCCGAGGACCTGGCCCTGGAGGATGTGGCTGACCACGCTGTAGCCGTTGCCCCAGACCTGCGGCACGAAGATCGAGATGGCGCCGACGATCACTCCGCCGAGCCCGAGCTGCCAGTAAAGCGGCAGCTTCAGACGCACGAACTGCGATTTGGCGAAGTCGAGAAGCGCCAGGAACGGCGGAGCGAGGTGTCCGAGAAGGATGCCCAGCATCACGTAGAAGATCAGCTCCACGTTGGAGATGAAGATCACGTGCGGGACGTCGAAGACCGGCCCGTAGCCCAGGAAGCGGTGGGTGGTGGCATTGGAAACCACCGAGGAGACCACCAGGGGGCCGAAGCTTTCCATGGCCGTCGAGCCGAGCACGATCTCCGAAACGAACAACGCGCCCGAGATGGGCGCGTTGTAGGCGGCGGCGATGCCGGCTGCCGCGCCGCAGGCCACCATCAGCCGCAGGCGCGGAATGGGGGCGCGGGCGAAGAGGCCGAGCCGCGACCCCAGCATCGCGGAGAGCTGCACCATCGAGCCCTCTCGTCCGATCGAGCCGCCGGAGGAGATCGTGAGCAGCGAGCCGAAGCTGCGCAGTATGGAGGCGCGAAAGCCGATCTTGCCGTCGCCGACGATCACCGCCTCCATGTAATCGACGGCTTTGGAGGAGACGAAGGTGCGGCCGACGAAATGCAGCACGGCGCCGGCAAGCACCCCGCCCACGACCGGCACCAGGGCCCGGTGCCACCAGACCAGGCTCGAGGCGGCATCGACCAGCCCTGTTCCTTCTCCGATATAGGTGAAGCCGGTGAAGAGCCGGGTGAAGAGGCGGATGGACTCCCGGAAGACCACGCTCGCCAGCGCGCCGAAGAATCCCGTGAGCGTGGCCCAGAACACGATGCCGGCGAGGTCCTCGTGCCCGAACAGGACCAGGCGCAGCCGCGTGAGCAGCGACAGAGGTACGCGCGCGAACTCTCGTGCCTGTAGATGCATCGTCCGACTTGGCCCGGCCTCGATCCCGAACGGGCGATTATGCATTCTCGCCGCCCCTCGCTGAGCGGGGGCTGAACAAGATAGTGACGAAAGTAGACAAATTCCGAGCGATTTCCTAGCCTTCGGGATCACGCTTTGCGCGAACCCCTCGTCCACTCACTGCCGGAGAGCACCCGTGACCTTCACCCTACCCTCGCTTCCGTTTGCGCCCGGCGCCCTCGCCGCCCGCGGTATGTGCCAGGAGACCTTCGAGTTCCACCATGGCAAGCATCATCAGGCATATGTCACCGCGCTCAACGGTCTGGTGGACAAAAACGAGGCGCTCAAGGGCAAGACCCTCGAAGAATTGATCAAGCTCGCCCACGGCCGCGAGGACCTGACTCCGGTCTTCAACAATGCGGGCCAGCATTGGAACCACAGCTTCTTCTGGAACTGCCTCTCGCCCAGCGGCGGCGGTATCCCGGGCGAACTCGAGAAGAAGCTCGTGAGCGATTTCGGCAGCGTCGATAAATTCAAGGAAGCCTTCAAGGCGGCCGCGGTCGGCCAGTTCGGCTCCGGCTGGGCCTGGCTGGTGCTCGGCAAGGACGGACGCCTGAAGGTCTCGAAGACCGCCAATGCGGGCCTGCCGCTCGCCACGGGCGAAGGCAAGGCGCTTCTCGTCCTCGACGTGTGGGAGCACGCCTATTACATCGACTTCCGCAACCGCCGCCCGGACTTCACGGATAATTTCCTGGCCAAGCTCGCCAACTACGAGTTCGCCGCCCAGCAGCTCGCGTCGGCCTGACGCTGTTCGCCGGTCAAAAGCAAATGAAAAAGCGGCCCAGGGCCGTTCCCTGGGCCGCGAGACCCAATGCGGTGATTGGGCCGCGCTCGCCCGCCGCGCCGCCAGGCGACTGCGGGCCAATGGACGGCAGAACCATTGGGTGCCACAGTGGTCCCAGATCAGATGCCTGCTGCGGCCGATAATGGGTTGGTCCCGGCCGCGGTGCGGCATTGAGAGCCAGGGAGCCGGTCCTGCTGTCACGCAGGATCGGCTTCCTTTTTTATTGGCGCGAAGTCGGCATCCTGCCGCTTTGCGCAGCCGGCCTATTGACACCGATTCATCCCGCGGCCCAGGGAGCGGCCCTCGGCCGCTTGGTGACTTGCTTTCGCACGCCGCTATGAGTAGACACATGCGCGTAACGCTTTTCATCCTCTTCCTTATCTGCTCTTTGACACTCGGTACGCCGCGGCTGGAGGCCGCAACGAACCCGCTCGGAACCGAGGTCGCCAGGGAGACGCTGGCGAACGGGCTGCGGGTGGTCGTGGTGCGCGACCCCCTGGCGCCGGTGGTCGCAACGTCCGTCAACTACCTCGTCGGATCCGATGAGGCGCCGCAGGGATTTCCGGGGACCGCGCATGCGCAGGAGCACATGATGTTTCGCGGCAGTCCCGGCCTCACCGCCGACCAGCTCGCCGACATCGGCAGCGTCATGGGCGGCAACTTCAACGCCAACACCCGCGAGAGCGTGACCCAGTATCTCTTCACGGTCCCGGCCGAGGACCTCGACGTCGCCCTGCACATCGAGGCGATCCGGATGGCCGGCGCGCTCGACTCCGCGAGCCAGTGGAAGCAGGAGCGCGGTGCGATCGAGCAGGAGGTGGCGCAGGACGTGTCGGACCCGGACTACGTCCTCTACGAGAAGATGCGCGCGCAGATGTTCGCCGGCACTCCCTACGCCCATGATGCGCTCGGCACTCGTCCCTCGTTCGAGGCCACCACGGCGGGAATGCTGCGGCACTTCTATGACACCTGGTACGCGCCCAACAACGCCATCCTGGTGATCGCCGGCGACGTGGATCCGAAGTCCACCCTGCTCGAGGTGAAGCAACTCTTCGGCGGCATCCGGCCGAAGAAGCTCCCCGCACGGCCGCAGGTGCGGCTCGGGCCGCCGCGCGCCGCGACCTTCACGATGAGCACCGATCAGCCGAACGGCATGGCGATGGTCGCGGTGCGCACCCCGGGGCTCGACAGCTCCGACTTCGCCGCTCTGGAGGTGCTGTCGGACGTCCTCGACAGCCGCCGCTTCGCGCTCTTCGGCCTGGTGCCGCAGGGCAAGGCGCTGGATGCGGACTTTTCGCTCGACCCGCTGCCGAATGCCGGCATCGCTTACGCGACCGTGTCCTTCCCTGCCGGGCAGGACCCCAAGATGCTCGAGAGCGCCATCCGCTCCATCCTCGCGGACGTGGTGAAGCACGGCGTTCCTGCCGATCTCGTCGCGGCAGCCAAGCTGCAGGAGCGCCGAGCGGCGGAGTTCCAGAAGAATTCCATTGCCGGTTTCGCCTCCGACTGGTCGGACGCGCTCGCGCTGTACAAGGTCGGCTCCCCCGATGAGGAGCTCGCCCAGATCGAGAAGGTCACGGTCCAGGATGTCGACCGCGCGGCGCGCAAATACCTCGACCTCGACCACGCGGTGACCGCCGTCATGTTGCCGCGCGGATCAGGCAAGCCCGTGCCGTCGCGCGGTGGCTTCGGCGGCCAGGAGTCGATCGCGCTCGGCGCCGCCAAGCCGACGCCGCTTCCGGACTGGGCAGCGGTCGCGCTGCGCCGCCTCAGCGTGCCGCCCTCCACTCTCCATCCGGTGGTCACCCGTCTTGCGAATGGCCTGACGCTGATCGTTCAGACGGAGGATGTCAGCAACACGGTGAGTGTCTACGGCCACATCCGCACTCAGCCGGGCCTCGAGGAGCCGCACGGCGAGGAGGGCGTGAGCGACCTGCTCGATCGCATGTTCATGTTCGGCAGCAACCCGCTCCACCGTCTGCAGTTCCAACAGGCGCTGGATGCGATCGGCGCGAGCGAGCAGGCGGGCGATGACTTCAGCCTGCAGGTCCTGCCCGAGAATCTGGACCGCGGCGTGCAGCTCCTCGCGCAGAACGAGCTCGATCCGTACCTGCCGGCCAACGCCATGGCGGTCCTGCGTGATCAGCTCGCCGCGAGCGTGGCCGCGCGCAACCAGAGTCCGGGCTTCCTGACCCGGCACTCCCTGCGCCAGGCGCTCTTCCCCGCAAGCGACCCGAGCCTGCGCATCGCCACGCCCGCCAGCGTCCGCGCGCTCACCCCTGGGGAAGTGCAGGACTATTTCCACAAGGTGTTCCGCCCGGACCTCACCACCATCGTCGTGATCGGCAAGGTGACGCCGCAGCAGGCTCTTGCCGTGATCGGCAAGTACTTCGGCTCCTGGAAGGCGGCAGGCCCGAAGCCGCCGACGGATTTGCCGCAGGTGCCGCAAAACGGGCCCGACGTCGTTGCCGTGCCTGACTCCAGCCGTGTGCAGGACATCGTGGTTCTCGCGCAGACTCTCCCGCTCACGCGCAGCAATCCCGATTACTACCCGCTGGAGCTCGGCAACGCCGTGCTCGGGGGCAGCTTCTACTCGACACGCCTCAGCATCGCATTGCGCAAGCAGAGCGGCCTGGTCTATTCGGTGGACTCGAACCTCGAGGCCGGCAGGACCCGCAGCGCCTATCTCGTGGAGTACGCCTGCGATCCGCCCAACGTCACCAAGGCAGCCGCCATGGTCAGGCGCGAGATCGCTGACATGCAGCGTACGCCGGTGGGCAAGGAGGAGCTGCTGCGCGTCAAGGAGCTGCTGGTGCGGCAGATTCCCCTCGGCGAATCGAGCGTGGATGCGATCGCCGGCGGCATCATCGGCCGTATCGACCTCGGGCTGCCGCTCGATGAGCCGACGATCGCCGCCCGGCGCTACATCGAGCTCGGCCCGCAGCAGATCGAGGCGGCATTCCGCAAGTGGATGCAGCCGGCCGATCTGGTGCGGGTCAGTGAGGGGCCGCCGCCGAAGTAGCGACGGTCCGCTCCTTCACGGCCACCGGCAAGGTGACCGTGACATGGAAATCGGCAGCTCGCCGCGGCGGCGCCGAGCAATCAAAGTGCTGGCCATCGATACGGACGGGGAGTGAGGCCAGCGACGCCAGCATCGTCTGGCTGATCTGCTGCATGAGCTGACAGTCGGAGGGATGCAGCGTGTCCGGCTCTCCGGGCGAGAGCCGTATGGTGCGCTCGACGGCCTGCGCCGGAGCGGATTTCGCCGCAACGCCCTGCAGGAAAAACGGCAGCTGAAATCCCACCTGCACGTCAGGGGACCTCAAGCTGCCGCTCGGGCTCGGGCTGCAGTGGTACGGCAGGATGTTGATGCTGTAAGGCCAGGCGCCCAGCCGCAGCAGGATGCCGTGAAGCTCGTACCAGAGCTCGTCGCAGGTATAGGTGCGCGGCAGGTTCTGCAGGTTGAGGATCATGTCGTAGGTCCGCCACAGAGCGGGCCTTGGCGCCGTGGCGGCCTCGGCGCTGCTGCCGGCTGCGCTCGCGCCGGCTCCGTATGCGACAACCGGGGTGATCGCCCAAAGCCCGCTCAGCGCCAGCACGCAGCCGGCGGCAGCAATTGCGCCCAGATGCCTCATCCGCACCTCCACCCGAAAGCCTTTTCTTTCATTGGCCTGACCCAGCCGCGGCGATCCGGTTCCGTTGCCCTAATTCGCCACAATTGCGCCATCGCATCTGCCGGGTTCGCATCGAGACTCTCTCCAGGCTCGGCGGCGGACATTACCATGCTCACCAATCTCAGGGTCTGGCTGAATCATTTCGAGTACCACGCGGAACAGCCGCGCGGGGCGGCGGGCGGCTCGTTGAGCGTCCTGCGGCCCGAGGAGCGCCAGCTCATCGCCCGCTCCATCGCGACGTTTCAACTCGGCGAGCAGTCCGACGGTAGCGGCCTTCTGCGTGCGGCGTACCGCTTCGCGGCCGCTCACGGCGATGAGCTGCTGCCGCGCATCACGGAGCTCTTCATCCGCGAGGAGCAACGCCATGCCCGCCTGCTGCGCGAATTCATGGACGAGCACGGCATCGGAGCGAAGTCGCGGCATTGGAGCGACGCTCTTTTCCGCCGCATCCGGCGCCTCGCCGGGTTCGAGCTCTACCTCCACATCCTCATTACGGCCGAGCTCATCGGCAACGTCTATTACCACGCCCTCGAGTCTCTGACCGGCTGCCAGCGGCTCAAGGTTCTCTGCCGCACACTGATCGCCGATGAGCTCGCGCACATCGGCTACGAGTCCGATATCATCCTCGAGCTGCGGGCCCGCAAGCCCTCGGCTCTGCGGACACTGGTACGGCTGATGCACCGCACCTTCTTCTGCGGTACCGCCTGTGCGGTCTGGATCTCTCACCGTGCCGTTCTGCGCCGCGCGGGCCACACCGCAGGGGGGTTCCTGCGTACCTGCCTCGAGCAGTACTCGTTCCACCTCGACCCGCCGGCCGGATGGGCTCCCGCGGCGACCGAGTCCAGGCGGCGATAGGCGTCCGCGTCAATGCCCTTGGCACTGCGCGATGCGCTCCGCAATGTCCAGCCGAGGCTTCCACGGGTCCTTCGCGGAGATCGGACCGCGGTCGGTGAAGCTCATGAGCCTGTCGGTCTTCGCGTGGTATTCAGGCCATGCGGGCTCTCCTCGCGGCTCGGGACGGCCCGTGCGAGCGAAGGCAATCCAGTAGGCGTGCACCGCGCGCGCCATCGCCTCGTCGGCGCGTGATGTCTTCTTGCCATAGTGAGCGGCTAGCGTATCGAAGACGAACGGAATCTCGGAGGCATGCGGCGCACCGGACAGCCTCTTGCGCAGTGAGGTTGGGATGTAGCCGAAGCGGTACTCGTAAACGCGCTGGCCGCGCGCGGACAGGAGGCGGGCGATTGCGCGAGCGGGCTCCACCATCCACTGATCGCCTCCGGCCGTGGTGCGCACTTCCTGCAACGTGCGCCTCCCGTCCGGGTCATAGACGTGGCGGGCCGCTGCCGAATCAGCGCCGAAGCTCCTCCATAGCGCCACGAACGAGGCGGCGCTCATGCGGCTGATCTCATCGGTGTTGGCGCCGATCATGACGGGCACGCGCGCGCCGCCGCCCGCTCCATAAATCCTCGTTGGAGCGCCGGGATAGAGACTGGCGTCGAGGATGGGACCACCGACATACGTGTGGTCGTCGTCCATGGTCGCCAGGTTCAGGCCATCCACCAGCCTGGCCGCCGGCAAAGCGCGCAGCTCGGCCAGCGCCTCGGAGCCCTCGCCGCCGACGCCCAGGTGCCGGGCCAATCCGAGGCCCATCGCCTCGGCGGAATGCGGCGAGCCGGCAAGCGGCCGCATGGGGTAACTGTTGTTGCGTCCGGCGCCGGACTCGATGATCGCCTTTGCGAAGAGCCCGCGCGCGAGCGGACTCATGAGAAGAGCGTTCACCGACATGCCGCCGGCGGACTCGCCGAAGATCGTCACGTTGTGCGGGTCGCCGCCGAAGGAGCGCGCGTTGCGCCGCACCCATTCGAGCGCCGCGATCTGATCCATGAGGGTGTAATCGGCGAGCATGCCGCCGCGCGACTGCCGGCTCAGGGCCGGGAAGGCGAAGAAGCCGAGATTTCCGAGGCGATAGTTGAAGCTGACGAGCACCACTCCGTCGCGGGCGAACTCCCTGCCGTCGTACACGGCCGGCGAAGTGCCTCCATCCACGAATCCTCCGCCGTAGATCCAAACCATGACGGGCAGTCCACGCGCGGAGCGCGCCTTCGGGCGCCACACGTTGACGTACAGACAATTCTCTTGCGACACGGTCCGCAGCGGCGCATCGTCGCCAGGCGTGGGTAACTGCGCGCAATCGGGGCCGAAATGCAGGGCCGGCCGGATGCCGGTCCAGGGCTTGACCGGTTGCGGTGGCGCCCATCTTAGGGGACCCACGGGCGGTGCGGCGTACGGAATTCCTTTGAAGGCGATGACGCCGCGCGCGACCGTACCGCGGACCCTACCGCCATCCACCCGAACATGGAGAGAGGCCGTCGTGGCGTGCGCCTGCGCGATGGACACTGGCGCCAGGCAAGAGAGGCCGGTGGCAAGCGCCATGCACGCGGACGCGAATCGGCTTCGCGCGAGCCCTCGCGCATCACTCACGCCAGCGGCTCTCCTTTGGTGGGCGGCGGCCGCGGCTCGTTCCGCGCCTGCAGAGGTCGTTCCCCGCGCAGGACCCGGACCACCTCCTCACTTGCTTTGCGCCGCAGGTCCCGCAACGAGGCATCGGACGAGAAGGCGATGTGCGGAGTGAGGATGACA
>JAGWPE010000325.1 GCA_028870635.1 Gammaproteobacteria bacterium
AGCGCACGATGTCTCCGGGACCCCAGCCGTAGTCGGCGCTCACCGTGAGGTCGGGCACGCGCGCATAAGGACGGTTCCCGAGCAGCAGTGTGCTGTCGATCGTCTGATACTGCTCGGCCATGCCCTGGACGTTCCAGTGCAGGTCGCGATAGGAGAGGACGGCGCGCCGGTCGAGGAAGGGGGTGCTCGTGCCCTCCGGTCCGCTCGAGAAGTCCTCGAAATACTGGGTGTCGCTGACGTTCTCCCCATCCAGCGTCAACCGGAAGCCGTCAGGCAGCTCGGTGACGTTCACGAGCCGCACGCGGCTGCGGCTCGCATGATAGACGGCATCGTTCGGCAGGTAGTCCCAGTCGAGCTCGCCATGCTGCCGTTGTGTGAGGTAGCGGAAATCGCCGCCGGTGTCGGGCCCGCGGCTGCTGTACTCCGTCGGCTCGAAAGTGAAGTCCGCGTTGGGGGCGATGTTGAAGTAGTAGGGTATCGAGACCTGCGCCCCGCTGCGTGAGGTGTTGCCCACGGTCGGGAAGAGAAAGCCGCTCTTGCGCACGTTGCCGAGGGGAAACGACACCCAGGGGAGATAGAGGATCGGCACCCCCTTGAAGTCGATGCGCGCGTCGCGCCCCGTACCCACCCGCTCGCGGGTGTCGAGAGTGATGCGGGCCGCGCGCAGTATCCAGGATTGGTCATTCACCGGACAGGTGGTGAAGGTGACGTGCTCCAGGCGGATGAGTCCCTGCGGGCTGAGCTGCATCTCCTGCGCGGCGCCGCGCGCCGAGCGCTGCATCAGGCTGAAGCTCGCCGACTGGAACTGCGCGCCTTCGATCGGGGAGTAGCTGCCGCCAGAGCCCGTGACGTGCACCAGCGGGTCGCTGTAGTCGATGCCGCCCTGGGTGCTGAGAGCGTTGTTGATCCGGTTGTACTCGATCTGGTTTGCCTTGATCGTCCGGTCACCTTGGCGCAGGACGACGTGACCTTTCAGCATCAGCCGGCCATTCACGCCGACCATGCTGTCGCTCTTGATGCTGATCTTGCCTCCGGTCCCGGGCGACTTGCCGGCGGGCGTGGGGCTGACCTCGGTGCCGGCGGCGGTCTGATCGGCCGGAACGGTCATCGGCGCAGGACTGCCCGCGGGCGGCGGCTGGTCCGCGCGCACGAGTGGGGTGAGACCGCCGAACGACAGCAGGGCGGTCCAGAATGGGCTCCAACGACGCATGAGGGACGGCATTATAATGGGCGAATGCCTGAGAACGATGCGCGACTCGCGCTCCTGCAAGGTTGGCTGGCGCGCGATCTGGGGCTGCGCCCGGTGCGGATAGAGCGCGCTTCGAGCGATGCCAGTTTCCGGCGGTACTTTCGCGTGGTGTGCGATGACGGCACCCTCGTCGCGATGGACGCCCCGCCGGAGACGGAGGACGTGCGGCCTTATCTACACGTGACGGCGCTGCTCGAGCCGCTCGGGATCCACGTTCCGCACGTGTACGAGGCCGATGTGCCCCGCGGCTTCGTGCTGCTCGAGGACTTGGGGAGCACGCACTATCTGGCGCGGCTCGGGGCCGGGGGCGATGCGCAGCGGCTCTATGGCGATGCGCTGCAGGCGCTCGCGCAGATCCAGCTGCGAGGCGCGGCCGCCGCCGCGCAGCTCGCGCCCTACGATCGCGCGCCGCTCGCCCGCGAGCTCGCACTCATGCCCGAATGGTTTCTCGACCGGCATCTTGCGCTCGAGCTGACGGCGGGCGAGCGCGAGATGATCGTCGCGGCGTTCGAGTTCCTGATCGGCGAGGCGCTCTCGCAGCCGGAAGTGTTCGTGCATCGCGACTATCACTCGCGCAATCTGATGGTGGTTGCGGAGCGCAACCCCGGCGTGCTCGACTTCCAGGACGCGCTGCGCGGGCCCATCGGCTACGACCTCGTGTCGCTGCTCAAGGACTGTTACATTTCCTGGCCGCGGGAGCGCGTGCTCGAATGGGTGAGCGGCTATCGCTCCCTGCTGCAAGCGCGCGGCGGGCGCGTCGGCGGCAGCCCGGCGCAGTTCCTGCGCTGGTTCGATCTCATCGGTGCGCAGCGGCACATCAAGGTCCTCGGCATCTTCGCGCGCCTTTGGTACCGCGACGGCAAGCCGGGGTATCTGCGCGACCTGCCGCTGACGCTCGACTACGTGCGCGAGACCTGCCGGCTGTATCCGGAGCTCGCGGCACTCTCCGAGTTCCTCGAGCACCGCGTCGCACCCGAGCTGCCGCGCGCCAATGAGCGCGTCGCCAGGCAAGCGGCGCAGCCGGCGTGACCCGATTGCCGGGAGCCAGGCCCCCGCGGGCCATGCTGCTCGCGGCGGGCCGCGGCGAGCGGCTGCGGCCGATCACGGAT
>JAGWPE010000326.1 GCA_028870635.1 Gammaproteobacteria bacterium
TCCGAGCGCGACGCTGGACAACAACGGCACGATCGTGAACTTCACGAACACGGGGCCGACGGACTTCAACTCCTTCGTGTCGGACGAATACATCGTCACGAACACCCCGGGCATCAACGTGCTGTGGGACGTCAATGACAACTGGACGGCGGAGCTCGACGCCGACCAGTCGGAGTCGCAATACAACCCGAACGGGGGCTACACCGACATCGACGCCGACACCGGCTACGGCGGGGCGACCAACGGGTATACGGGCGGTCTGGTCCTCAACAACAACAACAACGTGCTGCCGTACTGGAGCGCGGTGGGCCCGAACGTCACGGCTGCCGGCTCGAGCGCGGTCATCTCGCCGAACGCCAACGGCATGAACCCGTTCATCATCGGCTCGCACGTGCTGCCGATCCAGGTGCAGCAGAACACGGACCGCATCAACGAGGTGAAGCTCGACGGCACCTGGCACGGCGGCAGCACGAAGGTCAACTTCGGCGCCCAGTACCTGGATGACACGTGGAGCTCCTCGCAGTGGAGCACCTTCCAGAACAACTACTGGCAGATCTGGGGCGGCTACGGGCCGGCCTCCGGCAACACGCAGGGCGTCGCGCTGCCGCAGAGCCTCTTCTCGGTGGTCAACACCGGCAGCTGGATGCCGGGCTACAGCGGCCAGGGGAACCTGCCGACGAGCCTCGTCCGGTACAACCCCTACTCGGTCCTGAACTATCTGCTCAATCAGCCGGCCGATTCCGGCTGGAGCCCCTCCACCGGATACCCCGTCTGGACGGGCGCGGCCATGGGCGACCCGGTGGCCTTCCAGCCGGGATCGCAGCAGAACATCGACCGCAAGAACTATGCACCGTTCGTCGTCGTGACGCATGACTTCGGGCTCGGCAGCATGACGCTCAACACGCGGCTCGGGCTGCGGTGGCAGAAGACGGACGAGACGATCGCCGGCCTTTCTGCGCCGCTCATCGGGATGGCGTGGCAGGGTGCCGGGGACCCGACGGCGTACAAGTTCTCGACCAGCCCGAACCCGGTCTATACCATCGTCCACAACGACTACAGCTACTTCCTGCCGGCCCTCGACCTCAACCTGATGGTCACGCCCGACTTCAAGCTGCGGTTCGACGCGTCGCGCACGGAGTCCGCTCCGGCCAACCAGGATCTCATTCCGAACACCACCTACAACGGACGGGTCAATGCGCTGGGTGCGACGGGCAACAATCCTCTGCTGATGCCCTACGAGTCGACCAACATCCTGTTCGGCGCGGAGTGGTACTATGCCCCGAACGACTACCTGTCGGGGGAGACCTTCTACAAGGCCGTGAAGAACTTCCCGACCTCGAGCGTGGTGAACGTCACGGTTCCGGGCATCATCGATCCGGCGCCGTGCTCGTTCTCCGGCACCGCGACCTTCACGGATTCCAACTGCGGCAAGCCGGCGGTGTTCTCCGAGAGCACCTTCACCAACGCGGGCAAGGCCGACGTGGACGGCATCGAGGTCACCTGGCAGCAGATGCTGTGGGGCGGCTTTGGAATGCAGGTCAACGGCACCTACGTGCATACCAACGGCGGCTTCAACAATTACAGCCTGACCTCCAACCAGTTCGCGGTGACGGGTCTCGGCAACTCGGCCAACTTCATCGGCTTCTACCAGGCGCATGGGTTCCAGGCGAGGCTCGCGGTGCAGTGGCAGGGTACGCAGCTGATCAATCTCGGCCAGGAGCAGGGCGGCGCCGCCTTCGGCAACGAGCCGGTGTACCTCGCGGCCGCGACCGAGCTGGACCTGAGCGCGCAGTACGACATCAACAGTCACCTGAGCACTTATTTCCAGGCCTCGAACCTGACGGATACGGTCTATCACAGCTATGGACGGTTCTCGAACCAGACCCTGAACCTGATCAACTACGGACGGGACTTCTCGCTAGGGGTGCGCGCCAAGTTCTAAAGTGACACAACCGGTAAAGGCGGTCGTCATCGTCGGCGGAGGAACCGCCGGCTGGCTCACCGCAGGCATCATCGCCGCCCGCCATCAGGCCAGGATGAAGGCGGGCGGCTTCTCCGTGACGCTGATCGAGTCTGCGGACATCAAGATCATCGGCGTCGGGGAGGGCACGTGGCCGACGATGCGCTCATCGCTTGAAAGGATGGGCGTGTCGGAGACCGCGCTCTTCAGGGAATGCGATGCCGCCTTCAAGCAGGGAGGAAAGTTCACCGGCTGGACGACCGGGGCGGAGGATGACGCCTACTATCATCCGCTGATGGTTCCGCAGGGCTTCTCGCAGGTGAATCTCGTGCCGCACTGGATGCGCGCGGGCCAGGGACGAAGCTTCTGCGATTTCGTGACTCCCCAGGGACGGCTGTGCGATGACGGCTTGGCGCCGAAGACGATCACGCACGCGGAGTACCGCGGGCTCGCCAACTATTCCTATCATCTGGATGCCGGCAAGTTCGCTCCCTTCCTCGCGAGGCATTGCACGCAGAAGCTGGGCGTGCGCCACGTGCTCGCCGATGTCGTGCAGGTGAGCCAGCGGCAGTCCGGCGACATCGAGGGCGTGCTGACCAAGCAGGCCGGTGAGATCCTCGGGGATCTCTTCATCGACTGTACCGGCTTTGCGGCGCTGCTCATCGGCAAGACGCTCGGCGTTGGCTTCAAGGGGTGCGGCGATGTTCTTTTCTGCGATACCGCGCTTGCCGTACAGGTGCCGTTCGACACCCCGGATGCGCCGATGGAATCCCAGACCGTCTCGACGGCACACGAGGCCGGCTGGACCTGGGACATCTGCCTGCCGACACGCCGCGGCATCGGCTACGTTTACTCGAGCCGGCACCAGAGCGAGGAAGCGGCGCGCGAGACGCTGCTCAGGTATATCGGTCCTGAGCACAAGGACCTGCCGGTCCGCAAGATTCCGATCCGCGCCGGCCATCGCGAGACGTTCTGGAAGAACAATTGCGTAGCCGTCGGGCTCGCCGGCGGCTTTCTCGAGCCGCTCGAGTCCTCGGCCATCGTGCTGGTGGAGCTCTCCGCCAAGCTCCTCGCGGAGCAGATGCCTGCGTGCCGCGAGGTGATGGACATCGTGGCGAAGCGCTTCAACGAGGTGACGATGTACCGCTTCGGGCGGATCGTCGATTTCCTCAAGCTCCATTACGTGCTCACCAAGCGCACCGATACCGCCTTCTGGCGCGATAACGTCGATCCGGTGACGGTGCCGGAGCGGCTGCGGGATCTCCTCACCCTGTGGAAGTACCAGTCGCCGTGGTTCTTCGATGAGCTCGACCGCCTGGAGGAGGTCTTCCCCGCGGCGAGCTACCAGTACGTGCTCTACGGGATGGGCTTTGAGACGCAGGTCGCGCCTGAGGACACCGTGGATACCGCACTGGCCGCGGAGCGGCTTCTCAGGGAAAATGAGCGCATCACGGGCGAGATGCGCTCGCGGCTGCCGAAGAACCGCGAGCTGCTGATGAAGATATACGAGTACGGACTGCAGCCCGTTTGAGGTCCGTGCCGAGTGCCGTGACCAGGCTCGTGAGGAGGGTTGATTCGCAGATGACTCGCATCGTTCCGCTCAACAAAGAGACGCACAAGTCGCTCAAGGTCGATGCCCGCGCCTCGGCGGCCTATGGCGACAATCAGCATTTCACGCACGTGATCGTCAACGAGTTCCCGCAGCTTCTCGTGCATTACCCCATCCTCTTCTCGAAGGACCGCAACACGGGCGAGTTCCATTGCGGAGTCATGCTCGGGTTCGATGAAGGGGAGAACCTCTTCCTCGAGGAGTGGCGGGATCTGCAGTTCTACAGGCCGCTGGGCCTGCAGCGCGTGCCTTTCTACGCGGATGGGCCCGCGGTTGCGATCGACCTCGATCACCCGCGCGTCGGAGTCGAGGGCGGCATGACGCTCTTCACCGAGCACGGCGAGCCCACCCGGTACCTGCAGCGCATCATCTGGGCCTTCCAGGACCTCAAGCCCGGCATCGAGGTGAGCCGGCATTTCATCACGCGCCTCCTCGAGCTGAAGCTCATCGAGCCCATCGACATGGAGGCCGAATTCGACGACGGCAGGATCGTCAACTGCGACGGCCTCTACACCGTCAACCAGGAGACCCTGGGCAGGCTCCCCGATGCGGCCGTGGTGGAGTTGTTCCGGCGCGGCTACATGCGCCTCATCCATTACATGATCGGCTCGCTCAAGCAGTTTCCGGTGCTGGCGCGCAAGAAGAACGGCCGCATATTGCAGGGCACCGAGCGCCTGCCCGGCATGCAGACATCGGCTCTCGGTTGATCTCGCTCCCGCCGGCGGTCTGCGCGGTGACCCCATGACTCTCTCGCCCAAGGAGATCGCCGGCCGGGACCTCACGCCCAAGCGCTTCCAGCGCGAGTTGGTCGAAGGCTGCCGGCCGGTCATCATCCGCGGCCTGGTCGCCGACTGGCCGGTGGTGCAGGCGGCGCGCGGCGCGCCGGCGCGCCTGAAGGATTATCTCGCCGCGTTCGATGTCGGCGGGCGGGTGGAGACCTATCTCGGCAGTCCGGCGATCGCCGGCAAGTACTACTACGCGGCGGACCTCAAGGGCTTCAACTTCGAGCGGCGCATCATGAAGCTGCTCGATGCGCTGCAGGCGATAATGGAATCGCTGGACGGCACGCAAGCGCAGTCGGTTTACGTCGGCTCCGTGCCCACGGGCGACTCGCTGCCGGGATTTGCGGCCGCCAATCCGATGCCGCTTCTCGGCCAGGGCGTGAGCCCGCGCATCTGGCTCGGCACCCGCTCGAACGTCTCCTGCCACCACGACACTTTCGACAATCTCGCCTGCGTGATCGCCGGGCGCCGGCGCTTCACGCTGTTCGCCCCGCAGCTCATCGGCAAGCTCTACGTCGGTCCCATCGACAACACGATGGCGGGCGCTCCGGTCAGCCTCGCCGCCTCGGCGGATGAGGCGCAGGAGGGGAAGTTTCCACTTTTCGAGGAGATCCGCGCTCAGGCGCTCGAGGCGCAGCTCGAGGCCGGAGACGCCCTCTACCTGCCGAAGCTCTGGTGGCACAAGGTGGAATCGCTGGCGCCGCTTAACGGCCTCGTGAACTACTGGTGGGATGCCTTCAGCGCGGGTCCGGACGCGCCCTACACCAGCATGCTGCTCGCCATGATCGCGATCTCTGAGCGCCCGCCGGCCGAGCGTCAGGCGTGGAAGGCGTTCTTCGACCACTACGTCTTTCGCACGAGCGGGCATCCGCTCGCGCACCTGCAGCCGGAGCAGCACGGGCTCCTCGGTCCGTTGAAGCCGGAGAACTACGCGCGCATCCGGGCGCGGATCATGCACATGCTGCGCGGCGTCTGAGCCGTAGCCGGAAAATGGTCCAGTGGGCCCCCCGCTGGAAGCGCCCCCGGTGGACCATGACAACGGGCCGGCAAAGGAGCATGCTGGCGGCAGGGTGACAACCTGAAGGGCGCGCAGAAGAGCTGCCATGGAAGGGGACGTCATCATTTCCGTTTCGCGCAAGGCCCCGGCGGGGAGGCAGAGCCCTCGCGCCTCGTGGTCGCGGCGCCGCTTCGTGCTGCAAGCCCTCCTGCCGATTGCCGCCGCCGGCCCTGCGCTGGCCCGCGCCGCCACCATGCCCGCCGTGGAGAGCCCTCCCAGCGCCACCGCCCGAAAGACGGCGGACGCTCCTGCGGATCCCGGCTCCGATTCCGACTCCGACTCCGGCTCCGTGCGCGCCGCGAGCGAAATCGACAATCGCCTGAGTGCCGCCGTGCACATCAACGGCAGGGGACCCTATCGCTTTCTGGTCGACACGGGAGCCGAGAGGACGCTGATGGCCGCGGAGATTGCCGCGCAACTGGCGCTGCCGCGCGGCCGCAAAGTCATGCTCGAGGGAATCACCCGCGGGGAGCCGGCGGAGCTCGTCGAGATCGCGAGCCTCGAGATGGGAAGGCTCGTCTGTCCATCGCTCGAGGTGCCGGTGCTGCCGCGCTCAATGTTGCACGTGGACGGCTATCTCGGACTCGATGTGCTCGACAGGCACCGCGTGATCCTGGACTTCAGGGCGGGAACACTCACCGTCACGCGGCCACAGGGCTTCTTCGCGGCGCTCTGGGGGCACAACGACGAAGCCGTCGTGCGCACCCTCGGCTCCTCCGGGCGCCTGCGCGCAACCAACTGCCTCGTCAACGGAGTACGGGCCGCGGCCTTCATCGACACCGGGGCGGAAGTCTCCGTGAGCAACCCGGCGCTCTACGCGGCGCTGCGGCAGCGGGCCCCGAACCGGCAGCTGGTGGGAGGGCCGGTGGGACTCTACGGCGTCACCGGCGGCACGATCATGGGGCTTTCGATCAACGTCGATGACATTCGCCTGGGCGAGCTGCACCTGACGTATACGCCGCTCGTCGTCGCGCCCTTGGAAGTGTTCGATGTCTGGGGACTGAGCGGGCAGCCCGCGCTTCTTTTCGGCATGGACTGCCTGCGGCGCTTCACGCGCGTCTCGATCGATTACCGCCGCAAGGAGCTGCGCTTCGAGGTGGCGAGCGCGCAGGCCGCGCAGCCCCTGCAGGCGCGCCTGTGGCCGCGGCCGTCGACCGGCTGAGAAGCAGGCCGACCCGGTGACCGGGCACAGGGATGCGCCCCGCCGCCGCAGGTGGCGGGCGTCGAGCAAACAACCGCGCTTTTTTGCTCAACGCGCGCTGGGCCGGGCAGGAGCGCGGATCCAGCGCTAATACTTGCAGTGCCGCGCGATGATGCTCTCGGCGAGCTCCTGGCGGCCGGACTTCGGCGCCGGGTCGAGATTCCTCTCCACGGCGAGGTCGGCGAGAGTCGCGAGATCGATCGCGCCGCTCTCGATGCGCGCGCCGAGGTCGCTGTCCCAGCGCTGATAGCGCTCCTGCTTCAGGCGCGCCAGCTTGCGCTCGGTCACGATGTCGGCGGCGGCCAGAAGGGCGCGCGCGAGCGTGTCGATGCCGCCGATGTGGGCGAGGTAGAGATCGTCGGCATCCACGGACTGGCGGCGCAGCTTCGCGTCGAAGTTGAAGCCGCCCGTGGCGAAGCCCTTCTCCTCGATCAGCTGGATGAAAGCCGGCACCAGCTCCTGCGCGTTGTTGGGGAACTGGTCGGTGTCCCAGCCGTTGCGCGGGTCGCCGCGGTTGATGTCGATGGAGCCGAAGATGCCGTAGGCGCGGGCCGCAGTGACCTCGTGCTCGAAGTCGAGGCCGGCGAGGGTGGCGTGGTTGACCTCGATGTTGACGCGCACTTCCTTCGTGAGGCCGTACTTCTGCAGGAAGGCGAACACTGCGGCGACGTCGCGGTCGTACTGGTGCTTGGTGGGCTCGAAGGGCTTGGGCTCGATGAGGATCGTGCCCTTGAAGCCGATGCGGTGCTTGTGCTCCACGACCATGGAGAGGAAGCGGCCGTAATGATCGAGCTCGCGCTTCAGGTCCGTGTTGAGGAGGGAGTCATACCCCTCGCGTCCGCCCCAGAGCACGTAATTCTCACCGCCCATGCGCTGGGTGGCCTCGAGGCAGAAGCGCACCTGGGCCGCGGCCCAGGCGTAGACCTCGGGGTCGGGGCTCGTCGCCGCGCCGCCGGCGTAGCGCGGGTGACTGAAGAGGTTCGCGGTGCCCCAGAGCAGCTTCGTGCCGGCCGCAGCCATCTTCTGCTGCATCTTCTCCGTGATGGTCCTGAGGTTGCGGTCGTGCTCCTTCAGCGTCGCCGCCGTCGCCATCGCATCGACATCATGGAAGGTGAAGTAGGGGATGCCGAGCCGCTTGAGGAAATCGAAAGCGGCCTCGAGCTTCTCGTCCGCCATCTCCTGGGTGATCTTCGGCGCGAGCCAGGGACGGGGAAGGGTGCCGCCGCCGAAGATGTCCGCGCCCGGCCAGTTGAAGGAGTGCCAGTAGCAGACGGCGCACCGCAGCCAGTCCTCCATGCGCTTGCCGAGGACTTCGCGGTCCTTGTCGTACACCCGGTAGGCGAATTCGTTCGCCGTCTCCGGACCCTCGTAGCGGACCGGCTCGATGCTGGAAAACAACGTCATTGGCAAAACTCCACGAATGTATTCTCGAGATCCCGATAGAGCCGCTGGAACGTGCGGCGGCGGCTCGCGAGCAGCGCCGAGAGCGCCGTGTCGGGTTGGACCACATGCTCCACGGGCGGCGCCGTGCAGACTTCCTCTTCCGTGCCTTCGCGCGCGGCCAGGCGCGCCAGGCGCGCGGCGCCCAGGGCCGCGCCGACCTCACCGCCTGCGCGGTAGGTGAGGGGGCGGCGCAGGGCCGCGGCAATCAACCGGCCCCAGTAGGGCAGCCGTGCGCCGCCGCCGGTGACACTGATGTCGTCCACTTGTGGGCCGACCTGGTCGCTCTTCTCGGTGAGGACATCGAGGCCGTCGGCGAATGCGAGCGCGACGCCTTCGAGCACCGCGCCGGTGAGCTCCGCTGCAGTCGTATCCGGCCGCAGGCCGAAGAAGACTCCCCGGGCAGCAGGATCGTTGTGAGGCGTGCGCTCCCCCGTGAGGTACGGGAGGAAGAGCGCCGAGTGCCGATTCAGGCCCTGCGCCTCAGCCTGCGCAACGAGCCGCGGCAGGTCGCTGGCGCCGGCGACCTGCGCCACCCAATCGAGCGTGCTGGCAGCGCTCAGCATCACCGACATCTGGTGCCAGCGGCCCGGCAAGGAGTGGCAGAACGCGTGCGCCGCGCGCTCCGGGTTCGGGCGGAAGCGATCCGTGACGACGAAGAGCACACCGGATGTTCCGAGCGACAGAAATGCCTGACCCGGACGTACGATGCCAAGGCCAACGGCGCTCGCCGCGTTGTCGCCGCCACCGCCTGCGACTACGACGCGCGGCACGCCCAATGCGGCGGCAGCATCCTCGGTGAGAGTTCCCGATGCACTCGAGCCTTCGACGAGCCGTGGCATGTGCGCGCGGCTGAGATCCGTCGCCGCGAGCATCGCATCGGACCACTCGCGCCGGCCGACATCCAGCCAGCCGGTGCCGGAGGCATCGGACATATCACTGACTTTCTCGCCGGTCAGCCGCAGGCGCACGTAGTCCTTCGGCAGCAGCACGCAGGCGGTGCGGCGGAAGATCTCCGGCTCGTGACGCGCCACCCAGAGGAGCTTCGGCGCGGTGAACCCCGGCATCATGATGTTGCCGGTGATGGCGCGGGAGGAGGGCTCCCGGCGCTCGAGCTCCAGACACTCCTCGGCGGAGCGGCCGTCGTTCCAGAGAATGGCCGGCCGCAGCGGACGATCCTGCGCATCGAGGAGCGTCGCGCCGTGCATCTGACCCGAGAGGCCGAGCGCGCGCACTTTGGCGCGAGCGGCATCCGGGATGGCGCTCACCGCGCGCCGTGTCGCCTGCCACCAGGCTTCCGGTTCCTGCTCCGAGAACCCGGGAGCCGGCCGGCTGACCTCGAGAGGGGCGGAGGCGGAGGCCGCAATGCTGCCTTGCTCCGTCAGGAGCACTGCCTTGACACTCGAGGTGCCGATGTCGATGCCGAGGTACAGGCGGCGCTCCGGTCAATGGAATATCCGGCCGCGATGGTAGCGGTATCAGATCGCGGGTGTCAATGCTATGATAGGCTCGGGTGAGATGGAGATGGACCGGCGCTCCGGGCATCTACGGGGCTGCCGGATGGACCATTTCACCCTTCGCGCCACCGCCGGATTGGTATGCCGAAGACAGCAGCGCCCGTGACTCTCGCGTTGAGGCCCCGCGCGGCCGGCGCTACCCTCCTGCGTTGGCTCTATGACGAGATCCGGCTCGCCATCGTGGAGGGGCGCCTCACGCCGGGAGCTCGATTGCCTTCGACGCGCA
>JAGWPE010000327.1 GCA_028870635.1 Gammaproteobacteria bacterium
CCAGAGCCTCGCGCTCGAGGCGTGCAGCCTCCTCGGGCCGCATCGGCAGGCGCTGCAGCGCCCAACGCAGCATGGGCGGCATGGCAAGGGTCGTCACGAGAGCCATGACCACGATGGCGGTGAAGAAGCTCTCATCGATCAGACCCATGGAAAGGCCGATGGAGGCGATGATCACCTCCGTCGATCCGCGGGCGTTCATGCCGCAGCCGACCGCGAGAGATTCCGCGCCCGTGAGCCCGGCAAGACGCCCGCCGAGGACCGCGCCCGAGAACTTGCCCACGCTCGCCACGATGATCAGGCCGGCAGTGAGCATCAGCATGTTCGGACTTCCGAGAGAGGCGACGTTGGTGGCGAGGCCGGCCAGGCCGAAGAACACCGGCATGAACAGCGCCACGATCAAGCCCCGCAACTGCTCCTCTATGTGCCGTGTCAGGATGGGTGATTCGCCGATCAGGATGCCGGCGACGAAGGCGCCGAGCACGGTCTGCACGCCGATGGCATCCGTCACCAGCGCCATCACGCCCATGATCAGCAGGATGACCGTGATCACCGGGAGCTCGCTCACGAAGTGATCGTTCGTCCAGCGGATCACCTGGAAGACGAGGCGCCGTCCCACCGTGATGCTGAACGCCAGAAACGCGACCGTGCCGAATACGCTGCGCAGCACGCCGCCGACGTCGACGCTTCCATGTTGAGCGAGCCCCAGGAGCACCGATACGAATATCCACCCGGTCGCATCGTCGATGATGGCCGCGGCCAGGATGATCTGGCCCACCGTGCGGCGGATGAATCCGAGCTCGCGCACGAGCGCGGCAACGATCTTGACCGAGGAGACGGAGAGAGCAGTGCCGATGAAGAGTCCGAGCAGGAGGCGCTCGCCGGGCTTCACGAGCATCGCTGCCGGCAACAGCTCGATCGCCAGCACGCCAAAGAGGAAGGGCAGGGCGATGCCGGCCAGCGACACGCTCACTGCGGCCCGTCCCGAGTTGCGCATGATCGAAAGATCGGTCTCCATCCCGGTGAGCAGCAGCAGCAGGAGCACCCCGAGCTGCGCCACCGCATCGAGCATTGCCTTCTGCGCAGGAGCGTGCGGAAAGAGGGCAAGCTCGGCCGCGGGGGAGATGTGGCCGAGCACCGAGGGACCGAGCACGATGCCGGCGAGAAGCTGCCCCATGACCGGCGGCTGCCCCCAACGCGAGAGCAGCTCGCCCAGCAGCCGCCCCGCGAGCAGCAGCACCAGGATCTGCGACAGGAAGACGGCGGCCGAGGCGCCCAGTGCGGAAGGATGCAAGCCGGTCACCCTGGCAACTTTTCCCCGTGAGAGTCTAGCCGGCCACGCATGGGCCGGGCCATGCCATAATTCGACGATGCTTCCGGCCGAGCTCCTCTCCGCGCCCGCGAGCGCCGCGGGGTCTCCAGCCTCGAGGTACGCAGGCGCGACCATTCTGATCTGTCGCCCGAACACGCGCCTCGGCAATACGCTGCTGATGACGCCGCTCCTCGAGGAGATCGAGGCGACGCTGCCCTCCGCGCGAGTGGAGATCCTGACGGCGTGCCCGGCCGCGCACGAGGTATTCCGGGAGTTTCCTTCGGTCAGGCGCGTGCACCAGCTGCCCTTTCGCGGGGTTCGCCATCCCCTGCGGCATCTGCTGACGCTTCTGCGCGTCAGGCGGATCCGCTATGACGTCCTGATCGACCCGTGTCCCAGATCCTGGACCGCACGCTTCCTGACGCGGCATCTGGCGGCGCGGCTGAAGCTCGGCTTTGCCAGCGCGCACAAGGGTACCGGCGTCGATGTCAGCGTGCCCTTCGAGGGCGCACCGCCGCACATGGGTGACTATCCCGTGTATCTGCTGCGGCGCGGGCTCTTCGAGCTCGATGAGCATGCCTCCCGGATGGAAATGCCCAAGCTCAACATCCGCCTGACCGAGGCCGAGCGCCTGGGCGGGAGGGAAGAGATCGTGCGTGTCCTCGGCAGGGATGGCGCGGGTCCCGTCGTGGCTGTCGCGGCGCATGCGACGGGCGCGAAGCGCTTTGCCGTGGATTGGTGGCGCCGCATGATCGCGAGCCTCCATACACATCTGCCGGCCACCCGGGTCATCGAGATCCGGCCGCCGAGCGGCGTGGCGGCGCTGCCGGAGCTGCCCGCGTACTACTCGAGCCGGGTGCGCCAGGTCGCCGCCGTGGTGGCAGCCGCGGATTGCTTCGTGTGTGCCGACTCCGGGCTCATGCACCTCAGTGCGGCGACCGACGCCGCGACCGTGGGACTTTTCAAAGTGACCGAGCCGCGGCTCTACGTGCCGCGCCGGGGGGCGAGCTGCGCGCTCACCGCGAGCGACAGCGAGCCGGAGCGGATAGCCGAGCGTGTCGCGCAGCTGCTGAAGCGCGCGGACTGACCCGCACCACTCGAGAGCGCGCTCATCGTCAGGGCCTCACCTCCAGCCGGGCGGCGAGGAGGGAGCCGCGATCCGCGCTCGGCCCGACCAGGATCTCGATCGCGCCCGGCTCGAGCGCCGGCTCGAGGTCCGGGCCCAGCGAGCGCAGCTCCGCGATCGGCAAATTCATTGTCAATGTGCCGCGAATACCCGGATCCAGCGTGATCTTGCCCACGCCATGCAGCTCGAGAACCGCGGGTGCGACGCTCGATTTCAGTCGCCGCGTGAAGAGGAATACGGTCTCCTCCGCTCTGCGCCCGCCGTGGTTCTCGACATCGACACTGACTTCCACGGTGTCCGATGCCGTGGCCGATTCCGGCGCCAGCCGCAGGTTGCCGAGGCTGAAGCGGCCATAGGTCAGGCCGTGTCCGAAGGGGAAGAGCGGCTCGTTGGATTCGTCGATGTATCTGCTCGCGAAAGGGCCGGTCGGATCGAGCGGGCGGCCGCTGCTGCGCTGCGCGAAGTAAAGCGGTATCTGTCCCACCGCGCGCGGCCATGTGATCGGGGTTCGTCCGCTCGGGGAAGCGCGCCCCGTCAGGACGTCGGCCAGCGCATGGCCGGCCTCGGAGCCGGGGAACCAGGCGGCAAGCAGCGCGCTCGCGCGCTGTGCGAGCCAGGGGACGACGAGCGGCCGCCCGCAGAAGAGGGCGGCGATGACGGGAGTCGTCCTCGCGCCGGCGCGCCGTAACACCGCTTCCGCCAACTCCCGCTGCCGGCCGGGGAGCCCCGGATGGGCCCGCGATGCCGCCTCGCCGCTCATCGTGGCCGCCTCGCCCAGACAGAGCAGCACGGCGTCCGCGCCGTCACAGAGCTCGGCGGCGGCCGCGATGCCGCTCTCCTCCGGGCCGCCGATGTCCACTCCGCCCGCGTGCAGGATTTGCGTCTGCGGCAGCGCGGCACGCATTCCCGCAAGCACACTGACCTGCGCCTCGGGAGGCGCCGCGCACCACCACGGGCCCCGCATCTCGGCGGGCGCATCGGCCAGAGGTCCGATGAGGGCGAGGCGCCGGATGCCGCGGGACAGCGGCAGCGCATCGTCGCGGTTGCTCAGCAACACGATCGAGCGCGCGCCGATGTCCCGGGCGAGGCGGCGCCGCTGCGTCAGGGCCGCGGCGCTTTCCGGCGCCGCACCGCGGCCATAAGGATCCTCGAAGAGGCCGAGCCGCGCCTTGAGCGCCAGCACGCGGCGCACGGACTCGTCGATCTGCGCGAGGCTCACGAGACCGCGCTCGAGCGCCACCGGCAGCCCCTGCAGATACGCGCCGGAGACCATGTCGATGTCCACTCCCGCCCGCAGGGCGAGGGTCGCGGCCTCGACGAGGTCGGCGGCGACGCCGTGTTGGATCAGCTCCGCGATGGCGTTGTAGTCGCTGACCAGTACGCCGTCGAAGCCGAGCTCCCGGCGCAGTCGCCCGCGCAGCATGCCCGCATGCGCGGTCATGGGAATACCGGCGAGGTCGGTGAAGGCGGGCATGACGGCTGCGACGCCGCAGTCGACGGCAGCCGCGAAGGGCGGCATGTAAACTTCCAGAAGCGTCCGGTCGGAGATGTCCACGGAGGCGTACTCCCGGCCCGCCGTGACGGCCCCGTAGCCGCAGAAGTGCTTGGCCACCGCGGCGACGGAGTCGGCGGCGGCGAGATCGGTGCCTTGGAAGCCGCGTACCTTGGCCTCGGCCAGCCTGCGTCCTACCCAGGGAGACTCGCCCGGACCTTCGACCGTGCGTCCCCAGCGGGGGTCACGGGACACGTCCAGCATGGGGGCGAAGGCCATATTGACGCCGTCCGCGGCCGCTTCCCGGGCCGCTTCCCGCGCCGTCAGCGCCCAGGCCTGCGGGTCGAAGAGCGCGGCCTCCGCAAGGGGCGGGGGAAAGAGAGTGCGGTGGCCATGGATGACGTCGAGGCCGATGAGCAGGGGGATTCCCAGGCGGGATTCCTCGACCGCGAGACGCTGCATTTCGCGTGCGGCCGCAGCCCCGATAAGATTGAGCAGATTGCCGATCCGGCCGGCGCGCAGGTCGTCGGTCGAGTGACCGGTGATCACCGGTCCGGTCACGGTGTGGCTGGCGGCCATCATGGTGAGCTGACCGAGCTTTTCGGTCAGAGTCATCCGCGCGATGAGCGTCTCGATGCGCCGGGCGTCTTGCTGTTTCAATGTCCTCATGAGGTGTTCCGGATTGCGAGTGGGCGGCCGGTTACGATGGCGAGCACGATGATAGATCGGGCGGACGACAGCAGCGACAGCCACCAGGCGGAAACGGAGGCGGCCCACTCGGGACTGGTGCCGCAGCTCGCCATGGTGCTGCGGGCGCTGCTCGCCTCGCCGGCCGGCAAATCGCTCATCGTGCTCAACGCGGCGATCTTCGTCGTGATCGTGGCCACCGCCTACGGTCAGGTGCGCCTCAACAGCTGGAACCAGCCCTTCTACGACGCGCTGACGCGGCGCGACTTGCGCGACTTTGTCTTTCAGCTCGGGATGTTTTTCATCATCGCCGGGAGCCTCCTCGTCCTCAACGTGGCGCAGCGCTGGCTGGTGGAGGCGCTGAAGGTGAAATTGCGCGAGGGCCTGGTGGGGGACCTCATCCGCGACTGGATGAGCCCCCGGCGCGCCTTCTGGCTCGCCAACGCCGGGCCCATGGGAGTCAATCCCGATCAGCGCATGCACGAGGACGCGCGTCACCTGTGCGAGCTGTCGGCGGACCTCGGGACGGGCCTGCTGCAGGCTTCGGTGCTGCTCGTCACCTTCATCGGCATTCTCTGGGTCCTCTCCCGGGGCTTCGCGGTCACGATCGGCGGCCATGACATCGCCGTGCCCGGATACATGGTGTGGGCCGCGATCCTCTATGCGGGGTTCGGCTCCCTGCTCTCCTACTGGGTGGGCGGCAGCCTGATCGGCCGCAACGCCGAGCGCTATGCGCGCGAGGCGGACCTGCGCTTCGCGCTGGTGCGGGTCAACGAGCATCTGGACGGCATCACCCTCGCCGCGGGGGAGGAGGGCGAGCGGCGCCGGCTCGAGACCAGCCTCGAGGCGGTTCTGCAAGCCACCTGGCGCCTCGTCACCGGGCTCACCAATCTCACCTGGATCACCGCCGGCTTCGGCTGGGTCATGATCGTGGCGCCCATCCTGGTGGCGGCGCCGCTTTACTTCGCCGGCAGGCTCACCTTCGGCGGCATGATGATGGCCGCGGCCGCCTTCACCCAGGCGCAGTCCTCGCTGCGCTGGTTCGTCGACAACTTCAGCCAGATCGCCGACTGGCGCGCGACGCTCCTCAGGGTGGCCAACTTCCGCCGCGCCGTCCAGACCACGGACGTCAAGCACGAGGTCGAGAGCCATATCACCTACGCGGAGGGTGAGGCCGGCCGGATCGTCATCGAAGGCCTCGAGGTGTCTTCTCCAGCCGGCCGCGACATGCTGCGGGAGCGGACGGTGGAGGTGCGCGCGGGGGAGCGTCTGCTCATCGTGGGCGAGCCCGGAACCAACAAGACCCTGCTGTTCCGCGCCCTCGCCGGCCTCTGGCCGCTCGGCACCGGGCGCATCGTGATGCCCGCCGGCGAGCAGATTCTCTACTTCCCGCGCGGCACTCCCTATCTGCCGCATGGCTCGCTGCGCGAAGTGCTGGCCTATCCCCTGAAGCCCGACGGCTTCGACGCGGACGCCTGCGCGCAGGCGCTGCGCCGGCTCGGGCTCGAGCG
Organism: Gammaproteobacteria bacterium; assembly: GCA_028870635.1. Lineage (GTDB taxonomy): Bacteria > Pseudomonadota > Gammaproteobacteria > Steroidobacterales > Steroidobacteraceae > 13-2-20CM-66-19. The sequence goes on from JAGWPE010000327.1 coordinate 6,126, forward strand.
GCTGGTGGCGCTCCTCGATGTCTCGCGGCGCTGGGATCGGGAGCTGAGCGAGGACGAGCAGCTGGGGCTCGCCTTCGCGCGGGTGCTCCTGCAGGCGCCGGCGTGGCTCCTCATCGACGACGTATTCGGGTCGCTCGACGGTGACACCCTGGAGCGGGTCATCGACGTGTTCGGCCGCGAGCTCGGGCAAACCGCCGTCATCCACATCGGCGGCGCGCAGGCGCGCGATCCGCTGTTTGCCCGCGTGGTCCATCTGGTCAAGATTCGCGCAGGAAGGAGTTGAGCTTCGTGTCAGATACCGCCCGATTCGAGGAAATGAGCCCCGCGCGGCTCGCCACCCTGAGCGATGAGGAGCTGCTCGAGCGGGTGCAGCGGCAGACTTTCCGGTTCTTCTGGGAGGCCGCGCACCCGGTGAGCGGGCTCGCTCCCGACCGGCGCCCGCCCGGCAAGGGCCAGGGCATCGACCTGGTCGCGGCCGGCGGCTCCGGGTTCGCCCTCATGGTGCTCGTGGTCGCCGTCGAGCGCGGCTGGGTCACGCGCGAGCAGGCCCTGGAGCGGCTGGGCACCATGCTGGATGTCCTCGGCCGCGCGACCTGCTATCACGGCGCTCTGCCGCATTTCCTCGACGGGCGCACGGGGGCGACCATTCCCTTCTGGCGCAAGGATGACGGCGGCGATCTCGTGGAGACCTCCTTCCTCTGCATGGGCCTGCTCACTGCTCGGCAGTACTTCGATCGTGACACTCCCGCGGAGACGAGAGTGCGGCACGCGATGACCTGGCTATGGGAGGAAGTGGAGTGGGACTGGTACGCCCGCGGCGCCCGCGGCGTCCTCTATTGGCATTGGAGCCCCAACAACGGCTGGGCTCTCGAGCACGAGATCCGCGGCTGGAACGAATGCCTCGTCACGTACGTGCTCGCCGCGGGCGCGCCGCGTTATCCCGTGGACAGCCACGTCTATCACCGCGGCTTCGCTACCGGGCGGGACTTCATCAACGGCAGAAGCTGGGGCGGCGTCGATCTGCCGCTCGGGCCGGCCTTCGGCGGTCCGCTCTTCTTCGCGCACTACTCGTTCTGCGGTCTCGACCCGCGCGGCCTCGCGGACCGCTACGCGAATTACTGGGAGCAGAACCTCAGGCACGTGCGCATCAATCATGCGCACTGCGTCGCCAACCCCAACCATCATCGAGGCTACGGCGAGCACTGTTGGGGGCTGACGGCAAGCGACGATCCGCAAGGGTACGCCGTGCATGCCCCGGACAACGACAACGGCACGATCGCACCGACGGCGGCGCTCGCGAGCTTCCCCTACGCGCCCGCGGAGGCGATGAAGGCGCTGCGGCATTTTCTCGGCACGTTCGGGGAGAGGATCTGGCGGCGCCACGGGTTCGTCGACGCCTTCTGTCCGCAGCGCGACTGGTACGCGGACTCGCATCTGGCGATCGACCAGGGGCCGATCATTCTGATGATCGAGAATTTCCGCTCGGGGCTTCTCTGGAAGCTCTTCATGAGCGCGCCGGAAGTCAGGACGGGGCTGCGCCGTCTCGGCTTCTCGAGCCCGCATCTGCCGGGGTGAGAGCGATGGCAGCGCAGATGCTCGGCGAGTGGATCGATCGGCAATATGCGCATGCCGCGCGGCAGATGCTGCGCAGCATCTCGCCCGTCGCTATCGTCAAGACCCGTCCGGGGTTCGATCAGACCATTCATCCGCTGCCGGGCGCGGTGGTCGCCTCGCCGGTCCCGGCCGCCTACGACCCGGACCCGGACTACTTCTTTCACTGGTATCGCGACTCGGCGATCATCATCGACGCCCTGCGGCTGCTTTACGCCGAAGGTCAGGTCGGTGAGGAGGCCCCGCGGCTCTTCGGCGAGTTCGTGCGCTTCAGCACGGCGCTCGCGCGGCTCGATGGGCGTGCTCTCGCGGCAGCTTCGCAGCGGTGGCGCTCGCGCGTGGCGCCGGACTTTCTGCAGTTTCTGCGCCCGGACGCCGAGCTCGAGCGCGTTCACGGAGATGCGGTCGCGGCGGAGACCCGTGTCAATGCGGACGGCACTCTCGATGTCTCCAAGTGGGCGCGGCCGCAGAACGACGGGCCCGCATTGCGCGCGCTCACGGTCCTGCGCTGGATGCGCGCCGTGTCCACCGATCCCGGGCTGTCGGCGGCATGCGAGGGGTTGCTGCGCGCGGATCTGCGTTTCACGCAGGACCATTGGCGGGAGCCGTGCTACGACATCTGGGAGGAAGAGCGGGGCCTGCATTACTTCACGCTGCGGGTCGGTGCGCAGGCGCTCGCTGACGGAGCGGATTGGCTCGATGCGCGGGAAGAGCGCGCGCAGGCGCGAAGCTGCCGGGCGCAGAGCCAGGCGATCCGAGAGGCGTTGGACGGGTACTGGCTGGCGGACCGCGGCTATTACCGCTCGCGGGTGCTCGATACCGGGGAGCCGTCTGCGAAGGAGCTCGACATTGCGGTCATTCTCGCGGCGCTGCAGGCTTGCGACGACTGTGCCGCCCACTCCGCGCGCGATCCGCGGATTCATGCGACTCTCGCCGTGCTCGACGGCGTGTTCGAGGCGGACTATCCCATCAACCACGGCCGGCCGGCGGGCCGCGGCCCGGCGCTTGGGCGTTACCGTGGCGACCGCTATTATTCCGGCGGCGCCTACTACTTCTCGACGCTGGCGGCTGCCGAGCTCTGCTTTCGCGCCGCCACGGGCGGCGCCGACGCAGGCGCGCTGATCACGCGCGGCGACCGGTATCTCGAGACCGTGCGCGCCTTCACCCCAGAAAGCGGCGACATGTCAGAGCAGTTCGATCAGCGCACCGGCGAGCAGACCTCGGCCAAGCACCTCGCCTGGAGCTACGCGGCGTTCATTTCCTGCGCCGCGGCGCGGCGCGCCGCCATCGCAAGCCGGGAGGGGCCGGCCGGCTCAACGGGCCGGGCCCCTTAGGCTCACCGCATGCGCAGAGCCTTGGGTGTCATTCTCTCGGTCCTGCTGCTGCCGCGGCTCGCGGCTGCGCAGGGGCTGGAGTTCCGCGCGCCCGCGTCCGTCTACGATGCCGCGACGCCGGCCGTGATGCGCGATCTCGCTTCGCGCATCATTCCCGTGTACCGCAATGACAGCCGCGAGCAGTACCTGACCAACATGTCGGCCCTGCAGCTCGTGGCCGGCACTTTCGAGCCCGCCTACTCGGCGCGGCTCGAGCTGCAGCGGCTGCGCGGAGGCAGCCCGCGCCGCCCGCCCGCCGATCCCGCGTTGGTCTACGACCTCTATGCGCATGCCAAGTCCCTGCAGTCGCAGTACCGGCTGCCCTTCGCACAGGCGTTCGATCTCGCTTTCTGGGAGACCATTCCGGTCTTCGACAACCTCGATGCCTACCGTGTGGAATCCTGGCTCGAGGCCCCGCCGGCCGCGTACGCCGCGGCGCTGCAGGCGAGCTTCGACGGCCTGCGCGGCCGCGAGCGGCTCAGCCAGAGCCAGGCGCTCGGGCTCATCTGGCAGTATCTCGCCTTCGATACCTACCGCAGCCTTCTGCCGATCGCGCCGGGGCTCATCTCGCTCGATCAGGACCGGCGCTACATCATCCAGGACGATGTCGCGATCGATACGCCCGGCCGGGGCAAGGTGGCGGCGCGCCTCGTCAGGCCGCGCAGCTCGCGCGGGCTGCTGACGACCCTGCTCGAATACCGCATCGCGCCGGGCGGCGAGGATGAGGCCATCGAGGCGGCCGCGTATGGCTTCGCGAGCATGGTCGCCTTCACGCCGCGCTTGCGCGCGGGCCGTCACGCCTGGCAGGTCGTGCCATTCGAGGGCGAGGGCGAGCGCGCCCGCGCGGTGATCGGCTGGATCGCCAAACAGCCCTGGAGTGACGCGCAGGTCGGAATGTATGGCGATGGCTACAGCGGCTTCGCCGCCTGGGCGGCGGTGAAGCGGATGCCGCCGCAATTGAAGGCGATCGCGACCTCCGACGCCATGGCGCCCGGAGTCAACTTTCCGATGGACCGCGGCATCGGGCTCAACTCGGCGTACTGTTGGTTGCAGCGCATCGAGGCCGAGCGCGAGGAGAGCGCCGCCGCGACCGAGCCGAGCCCGGGCGCCTCGGCGCAGAGCTGGCCCGATGCCGGCGCAACGGGCACCGGCGGCGCCGCGGCGCAACCGGGCAGCCGGGAGTGGTGCCGCGCGCTCGATGCGAAGTGGTATGCGAGCGGCAAGCCGTTCCGCGACCTGCCGCGGCTCGCCGGCCGGCCCAGCGTGATCTTCCGCCGCTGGCTGCAGCATCCCTCTTACGATGACTACTGGCGGCGGCTGGCTCCCTCGCCGCAGGAGCTCGCTCATCTCGACATTCCCGTGCTGTCCATGACCGGGTACTACACTCCCGGCGAGGCGGGAACGCTCTTCTACTTCCTCCAACACTACGAGCACGACCCGCACGCCGACCAGATACTGCTCGCCGGACCCTACGATCGCGCCGAGATCCGGGCGGGCAGGGCGCAGGATACCGTGCAGGACTACCGCACCGATCCCGCCGCAATGCTCGATCTGCGGCAGATCGAGCTGCAGTGGTTCGCGTATCTGTTCCTCAACGGCAGGAAGCCCGCGCTGCTCGCGGACCGTGTCAACATGGAAGTCATGGGCGCCGACGCATGGCAGCACGCCGCCGCGCTCGATGACCTCGCCAAGGACCGGGCGCGGCTCTACCTCGCCCCCGAGCCGGGCGGCGGCTCGGGGCGCCTGACTCCGCGCGAGCCCGGGGGCCGCGCGGCCATCCACCTCACGGTCAATCTGGCGCGCCGCGAGGACGGCGGCGAGCCTGCCCCGCGCAGCCTCGTGACCGGCAGCGTGCCGGTGGAGAACGGCTTCGCCTTCGTGAGCGGCCCGCTGCCCGGGGGGCTGCAGATCGCCGGCCGCTTCAAGGGCCGCCTGGGCGTGCGGGTCAACAAACGCGACCTCGACCTCACTGTCGCGCTATACGAGCTGTTGCCGAACGGTAACTACTTCCATCTCTTCGCGCCGGCGGAGGAGTTTCGCGCGAGCCAACTGCACGATCCGGCCCGTCGCCGCCTGCTCGCGCCCGGCGCGCCGCAGTGGCTGCAGTTCACCAGCGCGCGGATCACGGCCGTGCGCGTCGAGTCGGGCGCGCGGCTGGTGATGGTGTTGCGAGTCAGCAAGTTTCCCGACCGGGAGATCAACTACGGGTCGGGCAGGGCCGTGAGCGGCGATTCGGTCGCATCGGGGCGCACGCCCGTCGAGCTCAGCCTGCTGCGCGGCAGCTACCTCGATCTGCCGATCACGGAG
>JAGWPE010000328.1 GCA_028870635.1 Gammaproteobacteria bacterium
CAACGGAGTCGTGGAGACCGATGTGCGCTTTCGTCAGGGAACCTCCGCGGCGCTCGATCTCCAGGCCGTCAATGGCGCCATCGACCGCGCGCGCGGCCAACTGCCGCCCGCCGTGCACCCGTTGGCGCAGATCATGGGCAATTCCATCAACGAGGTCGCCGACTACACGGCGCAGATTCCGGCGGGCATTGCGCCGGCGGTAGTGCAGCGCGCGGTGCTTGCGAGCGTGGCGCCGGCGCTGCGCGCGCTGCCCGGAGTGCAGTTCGTGAACGTCTACGGCGCCGGCGATGAGGCGCTGTGGATTCAGCCGGACCTCCATGCGCTGCGCCGCTATGACATGTCGGTGGCCGCGATCGCAGAGGCGGTCAAATCTCAGGTTCTGCTGCAGCCGGCCGGCTACACGAGGTTGGGACACAACGATGTCCTCATCGAGGCGCGGCATCTGCCGGTGCACATCGCGCAGCTCGCAGCCATACCGGTCGCAGGTGCGCACGGTCCGATTCCACTGCGCGACCTGGCGCGCATCGTGCGCGCTCCGGTTCCAACTCACGATGCCGTCGCGCTCGATGGCCGTCCGAGCGTGGCGCTCACGGTGATCAAGCAACCGGGCGCCGCCACGACGCCGGTGACGCGGGCCGTGGCGGCGGTTCTGCGGCAAACGGCGATGCAGCTTCCGCCTGGAGTGCGCTGGGTCCGCATCTACGACCAGGGATATGTCGTTCACCTGGTGGGCACGGATCTCGGCCGCAATCTTCTGATCGGCATGGTGCTCGCCGTCGCCGTGCTCTTCTGGGTGCTCGGCGCCGGCCGCGGTATCTGGGTTCTTGCTTTCAGCATTCCGATGTCGCTCGCACTCGCGATCGCGGCGCTGTACTTCGTCGGGCAGGACCTCAACCTGATGACGCTCGGGGCGCTCACCGTCGCGGTGGGTCTGCTCGCCGACGACGCCATCATCGTTCTCGAGAGCATCTATCACAGCTGGGAGGAAGGCGACGGGCATTGGGAGGGCATCTGGCGAGGCCTGAGGAGCATCGTGATCCCGGATGTCACCGGGACGCTCACCAACATCTCGATCTATGTTCCCCTGCTGTTCGTGGGCGGCCTGGTGGGGCTCTTCTTCATTCCGTTCTCCCTCGCCATGACTTTCGCGCTGCTCGCCTCGCTTCTGGTCTCGGTCAGCCTCATTCCCATGGGTTTGGGGCTCATCGGCGCGGCTGCCGGCGCCGCCCCGAGCGGCGGGCAACGGCTCCTCGAGCGCTTTCGGCACTGGAACGAGAGTTTGTTCCAGCTCGTGGCGCGCAGGCCGCGCCTGAGCCTCGCGATCACCTTCGGCGTGATGATCCTGAGCCTGATCGGGCTGCTCCTGGTGCCGGTCGACTTCCGGCCGCTGCCCAACGAAGGGGTGCTGCTCGAGTCCTTCTCACTGCCTCCCGGCAGCTCGCTGCTCGATGCACGCATGGCGGTCGCAGCGATGAGCCGGCGCCTGCTGGCCGATTCCGCGGTTGCGCACGTGTACGCGCGCGTGGGGTCCTCATCGAGCACCGCGTACACCGAGCCGGCCTCCGCGGGCGAGATGATGGTCGCGCTGCGTCCGGGGGTCAGTGTCAACGCCCTCGATCGGATCGGCAGCCGGATCCGCAAGGAGTCGCACCTCGATGGAGTGCAGCTCTCGGTCGACACTCCGACCATCGAGCGGCTCGGCGAGAGCCTCTCCGGGTTGCCGCAGCCATTCGTCATTCACGTGTTCGGCAACGACGTTACCGAGATGCGGCAGCTCTCTGAGCAGGTAACGGCGCTGCTGCGCCCGATCCCGGCACTCTCCGACGTGTTCGACAACGATGGCTATCCCGTTACCCAGCTGCGGATCGAGCCGCGTACCGGGGCGCTCGCCGCCTATGGCCTGACGCCCGCGCAGCTCTATGCTCAGGTCGATCCGCTGCTCAACGGGGAAGTCCTGGCGAGAGTCCCGCAGGGCAACGTTCCTCTGGACCTCTACCTGCGCCTGGCGGATGCTCCGCAGCAATCGCTGGCGGCGCTCTCGCACCTGCCGATCCGGACGGATGGGTGGACCCCGCTCGGTGAGCTCGCCGGCCTCGATCTCATCGAGACGCCGAACAACCTCGAGCACGTGGCGGGAGCGCGGGCGCTCGATATTCTGGCGACACCGAAGGGAACGCTGGGCGGCACCGTGGCGGCGGCGCGCAAGGCCCTTTCGGGGCTGAAACTGCCCCCCGGCTACCGCATCGCTTTTGGCGGCCTCTATACCGAGCTGCAGCGCGCCGTGTTGGGAGTGGCCGTCGCCGCGGGAGCCGCTTTCGTGCTGATGGTCGGCATCCTCCTCCTGCAGTTCGACGGTCTGCTCATTCCCGGCATCCTGCTGCTCGAGATCCCGCTCGCAGTCACCGGCGGAGCCGTGGCGCTCGTGCTGAGCGGCGTTGGGCTCAACGCGACCGGCCTCGTCGGATTTCTGACACTGATCGGCATCGGCCTGCGGCACAGCATCGTGCTGCTCGACCGCGCCAAGCAGAACGAGCGCGCCGGCATGCCGCCGCAGCAGGCGGTGAGGGAGGCGATTCACGTGCGGTTCCGGCCCATCGTCCTCACGGCGGTCACCGCGATACTCGGCATGTTGCCGACCGCGATCGGCTTCGGTCAGGGCGCGGCGCCCGAGCAGGGCCTCGCGGTCGTCATTCTCGGCGGTCTCGCCTGGAGCGCCATCCGCAGCACCAATCTCATTCCGGCTCTGTACCTGCACTGGCGGCTGCGGCAGCTTGCGCGGGAGCGGGCCGCGTGAGAAGAGCGCGCGGCGAGAGCTGCGGCGGCCATGCCCGGAGCATCGCCTGGACGATGTTGGCATCCGTCGCATCCCTCCTTTGCGGATGTGCGACCTACCACTCCAAGCCGCTGCCAGAGGCCCCGGATCTGACGCGCGTCCCGCCGCTCACCGTGCCGGCCGCGAGCTTCGGGCTGCCGGGGCTGCCTGCGGCGCCATTCGATCCGCAGCGCGGCCTCACCGAAACCAACATCATCACGCTGGCGGTGGCGGACAATCCGCGGCTGAAAGCCGAGCGGCTGCGCGCCGGCGTGGCGCGCGCGCAGTTGCTCGAGGCGGGTCTGCTGCCCGACCCGCAGCTCTCGGGCGGGATGTCATGGTCGGCTGTGCGGACCGGGTACGATGCCGCACTCGCCGGGGACATTCGGGCGTTGATCACTCGCGGGGCGGCGAGGGGGGCGGCGGCGGCGCACGTCCGGCAGGTCAGCCTCGAGATTCTCTGGCGCGAGTGGCAGGTCGCGGAACGGGCGCGGGAGCTCTACATCCAGCTCGATGCGCTGGATGGCCTGCGCGCAGTGTTGGGCGAGAGGCGCAGGCTTCTCGGCAGGCTCTATCGCCGGGATCGAGCCTCGCTCGGCAGGGGCGAGGTGACGGCCCTGGCGGTGACGGCAGATTTCGAGACGTGGCGAGCGGCGGAGGCGCAATGGCGCTCCTTCGAGCTCGAGGACAACCAGGCGTTGCACGCTCTGGATGAGTTGCTTGGCCTCGCGCCCGGCGTGCGGTTGCCCCTGCAAGCCGGTACGCAGATGCAGGAGCCGCTGACGGCCGCCGAGTACCGCGCCGCGCTTGCGGCCCTGCCGCATCGACGACCCGACCTCCTGGCCCTGCAGGCAGGGTACCGCAGCCAGGAGGAGAAGCTGCGCGAAGCCATCCTCGCTCAGTTTCCGCTCGCCAGCGCGGGAGTCACGAAGGCGCGCAGCGCGGAAGAGGGCGTGCAGACCGTCGGTTTCAACATTACCCTCACACTGCCGCTGTTCGACCGCAACCGCGGAGCGATCGCGATCGGCCGCGCCACTCGCGGCTATCTGCGCCAGAGCTATCAGGCGGCGCTCGATGATGCCGAGAGCCAGGCCGATGAGCTTCGCGAGGCATCGCGCACCATGCGCCGCCAATTGCGCGTGCTCGGGGGGAAGCTGCCGGATCTGAAGCGCACCGCAGCCGCGGCCAAGGCGAGCCTCGGCCGGGGCGAGCTCGGGCTAGCAGACTACGCGCGCGCGCAATCCAACTCGCTGGCGGCGCAGGCCGAGGTCATCCGCCTGCGCGCCTCGCTCGGGCAGGCTCAGGCCGCGCTCGGCCTGCTGCTCGCGCTGCCGTTCTGAGGTCCCCGGCTCAAGCCGTTTCCGTGCCCGCGTCGCCGAAGAACTGCCGGTAGAGGATGAGGTACAGAGCCTGCATCGCCGCGGTGAGCAGGAACGGGGCGATGAACTGGCCGCGATGGATCAGCCAGCCGCCCAACACCGGGCCGGCGGCCCGAGGCAGCTGCGCCGACAGGCTCTGCACGCTGGCGGCGAGCCCGCGGCGCTCGGCCCGGGTCAGGCCGGCCGCCACGACCTGGCGCGCGGCGGCGGTTCCCTGGTTGAACGCATAGCGCAGCGCATAGAGGCCGGCGGCAACGGGAAATGTCGGCGAGAACGGAATCGCAACCAGGAGCACCAGGCCAACGACACGCATCCACACTACCGAGCGCACCGCGCCCAAGCGCCGGCTCAGCCGCCCGCCGAGCACCGACCCGGCCGAAGCGAGCGCGAAGCTGACCGCGAGCGCCGGCCCGATGACGGCCGGGCTCGCGTGGAACCTGCGCAGGAACCAGTAGGCGATGAGCGGACTCACGATGCCGAGCGCGAGCCCGTTGACGGCGCTGACCGCCGCGAGTCTGCGCAGGAG
>JAGWPE010000329.1 GCA_028870635.1 Gammaproteobacteria bacterium
AGGATCCAGTCGATCACCTGATCCTCGAGCACCACGGACTCGATCTGCCGCAGGGCCTCCGCGTTGTGCTGGTACGCGCGGCGCGCCTCCTCGGGATTCGGATAGCTCGCCGCCAGCTCCTCGATGCGTGCCTGGACGCGCTGGCGATCGACCGGGATGCTCTGCGCCTTGACGATCTGGCCCATGAGCAGCCCGAGCGCGACGCGCTTGCGGGCCGGTGCCTCGAACGGCTCCCGCGGCGGCAGCTTGGATGCTTCACGCACACCCATGCGTCGCGCCGCATCGATCTGCAACTGTTGGACCTGCTCTTCAACCAGCGCTCGCGGAACATCGATGGGGTTCTCGGCATAGAGTGCATCGAGAACCTGGGTCCGAACTCTGTTGCGGATCACATCCGCGAGCTCCCGCTCCATGCTTTTGCGCACCTCGGCGCGCAGCGCTTCGACTCCGCCCTCTTCGACACCGAAGCCGCGGCAGAATTCCTCATCGACGGCGGGCAGGGATTGCTCCTCCACCTTCTTGACGGTGAGCGCGAGCTCGGCGGTTTGGCCGGCAAGTGTCTTGTTGGAAAGCTCGGCGGGAAAGGCCACTGCGACGGTGCGGCTCTCGCCCGCCGCCGCGCCCTTCAGCCCCTCCTCGAGCTCCGGCCGCGACTGGCGCGAGCCGATCACGATCACGACATCCTTGCCTTCGCCGCCCTCGAAAGGCTCACCGCCGATGCGGCCCGTGTAGTCCACCGTGAGGCGGTCGGTCTCGCGCGCCGGCCGCTCGACCGCGGTGAACGCGGGCCGCTGGCGGCGCATGCTCTCCAGCATCGCGTCGATGTCGCCCTCGCCGACCGCCGCGCTCGGGCGCTCCACCGCGATCGTCTCGGGCGATTTCACCCGGATCTCCGGCATGACCTCGAAGGTGGCCGCGAATTTCAGATCCGAGCCCGGCGCCACCGCGATCGGCTCGATGCGCGGGCCGGCCGCCGGGGTCAGCTTCTCACGGCTGAGCGCTTCCGCGAGGGAGCTGCGCATGAGGTCACCGACGACCTCGGCACGCACCTGCTCGCCGAATTGCTTGCGTACGACCGGCAGCGGCGCCTTGCCGGGCCGGAAGCCCTTGAGGCGCGCGGTGCGGGAGATCTCCTTCAGACGCTGCTCGACCGCCGTGGCAACGGAATCGGCCGGCACGGCCACTTCCATGCGTCGCTCGAGGCCGGAAGTGGCGGACAATGAAACTTGCATCGACGAATATCCTCAGGACAATCAAAGCGGGAATGCGAAAGGAGGGACTCGAACCCTCACGGGTTTCCCCACTGGATTCTAAGTCCAGCGCGTCTACCAGTTCCGCCACTTTCGCTTACGTAGCGGGCAGGAGGAGGAGAATTATAGCTGGATCAGGCGCGGCGCATGCGCGCAGCGGGAGGACGGCGCGCTGCTTCCAGTTTCTGCACCTGATCGGCGAGAGAATCGCACACGGCGCGCTGCAGCAGGCTGGCGATGTCCTCATCGAGCTCGCAGTTCTGCCGCCGAAGGGCGGCGATCGCCACGATCACGGCCGACTGCAGGTGCCGCAGATGCAGGATCACGTCATCGAGCGGCGTTTTTCGCGGCACCGGCCGCTTGCCGCGGCATGTCGCGCCTGGCTGGGTGCGGGTCCGCCCGCATCTCCTTCGTTTTGGCTGCGCCCGCACCATGTTGGCACCATAAGTCACTTTCATGCGCAGCGTCAACACTTTCGTGACGTCCATCTTGGCGCGGCACCCGGGTTGGGACTACATTTGTGCTGTAACCTCTCACTCTGCGTGGCTCGGCGGACGTGAACACCGGACGGCGAGAAAGACAGGAGGCTGGAGGCTTTGCCGCACGCCTTCGGCAAGTGCTCAAGGCGCACGGCAGTGCGAGTAGCCTCGCGAAGGCCATCGCACGTTCCGAGGGCGCGGTGCGCAAATGGCTGCGCGGGGAATCGGAGCCGAACGTCACCGATCTGCGCGCGCTCTCGCACGTGACGCAGACCCGCCTCGAGTGGCTGGTCACGGGTGAGGGCCCGCGCCAGTTGCGCCC
>JAGWPE010000002.1 GCA_028870635.1 Gammaproteobacteria bacterium
ACCGACAAGCAGGCGCGCTCGATCGGTCAGGGCGGCGAAGTGCTCTGCATCGTGGCCTGATAATGGGTGCGAGTGCGATGAAAGGCTCTTCACCGGCGCGTAGCGCCGCAATATTTTCGGGGTTCGCGGCTTTGCGCGTACCCCGTAGACAGTCCGGCCGGAGGCCGTAACAAGTCATGTCGAGAATTGCCAAAGCGCCGGTCGATCTGCCACAGGGCGTGACCGCCACGATTGCCGACAGCGCCGTCACGCTGAAGGGCGCGAAGGGCTCCCTGAGCCTCACGCTCGGGCCCGGCGTCAGCGTCGTGCAGGCGGAGAAGCGCCTCGAGGTGAAATACACCGATCCCGGCCAGGCGCGCACGCTCGCCGGCTCCACGCGTGCGCACCTCGCCAACATGGTGCGGGGCGTCACGAAGGGCTACGAGAAGAAGCTCGAGCTGGTGGGCGTCGGCTTTCGCGCGGCGGTCCAGGGCAAGGTGCTCAACCTGACGCTCGGCTTCTCGCACCCCGTGAACTTCCCGATCCCGGAGGGGATCACCATCGACACCCCGAGTCAGACCGAGATCGTGGTGAAGGGCGTCGACCGCCAGAAAGTCGGGCAGATTGCCGCGGAGATCCGTGACGTGCGTCCGCCGGAGCCCTACAAGGGCAAGGGCGTGCGTTACGCCAACGAGCAAATATCCTTGAAGGAAGGCAAGAAGAAATGATGAGAAGCCTTCTTCCCGGCGCGAAGCGCCGCTACATGCTCGGGGTTTGCGGCTTTGCGCAAACCCCGTTGAGAGGTTCGCCGGAGGCGATGAGATGATTACGTCGAAGAAGGGCCGGCGTCTGCGCCGCGCCGTCAAGACACGTGCGCACATCCGCGATCTCGGCATTGCGCGCCTCACGGTGCATCGCACGCCGCGTCACATCTATGCGCAGGTCACCGACCCGGCTGGAGCGACGGTTATCGCCGCCGCCTCGACGCTGCAGGAGTCGGTGCGCGAGGGGCTCAAGGGCACCGGCAACGTCGATGCCGCCAAGGCTGTCGGCAAGGCTATCGCCGAGCGTGCTCAGGCCGCAGGCGTCAAGAAGGTCGCCTTCGACCGCGCGGGATTCCAGTACCACGGGCGCGTACAGGCGCTCGCCGAGGCCGCGCGCGAAGCGGGCCTTGAATTCTGATCGGGCCAAGGTAGACAACACATATGGCAAGAGCGGAAAAAGGCCAGGCGGCGGACGAGCTCGTCGAGAAGCTGGTCGCGGTCAATCGTACGGCAAAGGTCGTCAAGGGCGGCCGGCAATTCGGCTTCACGGCACTCACGGTCGTGGGTGACGGCGCGGGCCGCGTAGGCTTCGGCTTCGGCAAGGCGCGCGAGGTGCCGGTGGCCATCTCCAAGGCGATGACCCAGGCCAGAAAGAGCATGGTGAGCGTCGCGTTGCGAAACGACTCCCTGTACTACGCGGTCAAAGGTGCGCACGGCGCGACGCGCGTGTACATGCAGCCGGCCTCCGAAGGTACCGGCGTCATCGCGGGCGGCGGCATGCGCGCCGTGCTCGAGTGCGCGGGTATCCGCAACGTGCTCGCGAAGAGCTACGGCTCGCGTAATCCGATCAATGTCGTGCGCGCGACGGTGAACGCGCTCGCGAAGATCCGCTCGCCGGAGGACATCGCGGCGAAGCGCGGCAAGAGTCTGGACGAGATCACGGGCTGAGGCGCATGAACGCAGCACAACGCAAGGAGCTGAAAGTCACGCTCGTCAAGAGCCTGCACGGCCAGCTCGCCAACATCGCCGCCAGCGCGCGGGGCTTGGGACTGCGGCGCATCCACCAGACGGTCTCGGTGGCCGACACTCCGGAGAATCGCGGCATGATCCAGGCCGCGGTGCACCTCCTCAAGGTCGAGCAGCCGAGCTAGAGAAAGACCAATGACCATGCGACTCAACACACTGAAGCCCGCGCCCGGCGCCAAGCGGCCCCGGCTGCGCGTGGGACGGGGCGCCTCCGCCGGCCAGGGCAAGACCTGCGGCCGGGGCGTCAAGGGACAGCGCGCGCGCAAAGGCGGCTACCACAAGGTGGGATTCGAAGGCGGCCAGATGCCCATTCAGCGGCGGCTGCCGAAGGTGGGCTTCCGCTCCGCCATGGCGGCGACGCGCGCCGAGGTGAGGCTCGGTGAGCTGCAGCGGGTCGAGGGCGACACCGTCGACCTCGAGGCCTTGAAGAAGGCCGGGGTCGTGTCGGCGGAGGCTGAGCGCGCCAAGGTCGTGCTCTCGGGCTCCATCGCCAAGGCGGTGACGCTCAAGGGCATCAAGGTCACCAAGGGCGCGCGGGCGGCGATCGAAGCCGCCGGCGGCAAGATCATCGACGAGGCCTGACGGATCTCCTGCGGACCGCCGCAGGCCATCGTTGCAATCGAGACGGACCGCAAGACAGTTCAAATCGTGGCGAAATCGACGCTCGCAAATCCAGCCGCCGCCTTGAGCGAAGCTGCCCGCTTCGGGGAGATTCGCGCGCGCGTGCTGTTCCTGATCGGCGCCATGATCGTCTACCGCATCGGCACCTTCATTCCGGTGCCGGGCATCGATCCGGCGCAGGTCGCGCGCTTCTTCAGCCAGAACTCGGGAACGATCTTCGGGATCGCGAACCTCTTCTCGGGCGGCGCGCTCTCGCGCATGTCCATCTTCGCGATGAACGTGATGCCCTACATCTCGGCATCGATCATCATCCAGATGATGTCGATGGTCGTGCCGAGCCTGATCGAGCTGCGCAAGGAAGGGCAGGCCGGCCAGCGCAAGATCACCGAATACACCCGCTACGGCTCGCTCATCCTCGCCGTGGTGCAGTCGTTCGCCGCCGCCGGCGCGCTGGTGAAGGGTGGAATGACGCTGATGGCCGGGCCGCAGTTCCTGCTCGTGGCCACGATCACCATGACCTGCGGCACCATGTTCCTGATGTGGCTCGGCGAGCAGATCACCGAGCGCGGCATCGGCAACGGCATCTCCATGATCATTCTCGCCGGAATCGTCGCGCGGCTGCCGTCGGCGATCGGGGGCATGGCCGAGCAGGTGAGCAGCGGCGAGATGCAGGGACCGTTCGCCCTCCTCCTCATCATCATCGTGGTCGCGGTCACGTTCTTCGTGGTGTTCATGGAGAGCGCCCAGCGCCGCATCACCGTCAATTACGCCAAGCGGCAGGTGGGCCGGCGCATGTACGCGGCGCAGAGCAGCCACCTGCCCTTCAAGATAAACATGTCGGGCGTCATCCCGCCGATCTTCGCCTCGAGCATCCTGCTCTTCCCGGCGACCATTGCGAGCTTCGCAGGCACCGGCCAGGGCCAGATCGCGACCATCATGCAGGACATCTCCGCCGCGCTCGGCTACGGCCAGCCGCTGCACCTCGTGATCTACGGACTGCTCGTCGTCTTCTTCTGCTTCTTCTATACCGCGCTGGTGTTCAACTCCCGCGATACCGCGGATAACCTGAAGAAGTCCGGCGCCTTCATCCCGGGCATCCGCCCGGGCCAGCAGACGGCCGATTACATCGACAAGGTGCTGACCCGCCTGACTCTGTGGGGCGCGCTCTACGTGGCTTCGGTCTGTCTGCTGCCTGAGTTCCTGGTTTCCCAGCAGGGCTCGCCCTTCGCCTTCGGCGGCACCTCGCTCCTCATCGTCGTAGTGGTGGTGATGGACTTCCGGGCGCAGCTTTCGGCGCACCTCATGTCGCACCACTACCCCGGACTCCTCAAGAAAGCCAACCTGCTCGGCTACGGCCGCACGGGTTCAGGCGGGTGAAGCTATGAAAGTCAGACCCTCGGTCAAAAAGATCTGCAAGAACTGCAAGATCGTGCGCCGCCGGCGCGTCGTTTACGTCATCTGCTCCGATCAGCGCCACAAGCAAAGACAGGGGTAAATGGCGGAGTTTTCGGTTAAAATGCAACGTTTTTCCTCGCGGTAAGGCACCATGGCACGCATAGCCGGCATCAATATCCCGATGAACAAGCACCTGTGGGTCGGGCTGACGCACATCTATGGCGTCGGCCGCGCACGTGCGCAAAGCGCCTGCGAGGCCGCGGGCATCAGCCCGAACAAGCGGGTCAAGGACCTCACGGAGAGCGAGGTCAACGCCATCCGCTCGCAGATCGCCAAGTTCGCCGTCGAGGGCGACCTGCGCCGCGAGGTTTCCATGAACATCAAGCGGCTGATGGACCTCGGCTGCTACCGCGGCATCCGGCATCGCCGCGGCCTGCCGGTGCG
>JAGWPE010000330.1 GCA_028870635.1 Gammaproteobacteria bacterium
GACCCGTCCGCGGCGGCACGCTGGCTCACACGGGCGGTCACAGACCCTGCCGAGGATGCCGGGGAAGACGTTGGAGTGCCGGTTGACGAGGTAAGCCTCGGTGAATCGGCCCTGGGCGATCAGCCGGATGTATTCGGGGACATCGGTGTGGGCCGGACAGGCCCACTGACAATCGACCACACGGTGATAGTAGTCGGGGTGGGAGGTATCTGTGGCTTCCACGATGTACCGCTGCTGGAGCAGGGACGTCCATAATAGTGCACTCGGCACCCTGGCACCTATACTCCCATGGCGACTTCGGACCCCTGCCCCCTCGAAATCAAGCTGCGCCGCGCAGCCCGCCTGCTCGAGGTCACTTTCGAGGACGGCAGCCGGTTCGAGCTGCCCTTCGAGTACCTGCGCGTCCATTCCCCCTCGGCGGAGGTCAAGGGCCACGGCCCCGGCCAGGAGACTCTGGTTCTGGGCAAGGAGGCAGTGGGCGTGAGCGCGATCGAGCCGGTCGGCCAGTATGCCGTCAAGCTCGTCTTCGACGACGGCCACGACACGGGCCTCTACACCTGGAAATACCTGTACGAGCTGGGCCGCGACCGCGGGGAGAAATGGGCCCGGTACCTGGCACGGGTCCAAGCCCTTGCACCGTCCAAAAGCAAGTGAGCAAGCGGCCCAGGGCCGCTCCCCCTGAGATCCGCCAGCGCTAGAGGAGGCGCCCCGGGAAACGGCCGCGTGGATGAATCCCTGTCAATGGGCTGGCCGCGCACAAAATCGCCGGGAGCGATTTTGGACGGCGCGCAGCGCCGGCCCCGAAGGGGCTCGGCCCAGGAGGGGTCGAGCAACGCGGCAGGATGCCGCTCTTTGCGCCAATAAAAAAGAGCCAGGCGGCTTTCGACACCGCCCGGCCCTTTCCGTTCCAAGACCCCCTTATCGCGGCCGGATTCTGCGCAGCATGTCGAGCAAAAAGCAAGAAGCTACAATGCGCCCCCTTCCTCCGCGACCCGGCGAAGCGATGACCGACCCTCGATCCACCGATTTTGGCTACGAGCGCGTGCCCTGGCGCGAGAAGGCGCGCCGGGTGCGCGGCGTCTTCGACTCGGTTGCCCGCAACTACGATCTGATGAACGACCTCATGTCGGGGGGCGCGCACCGGCTGTGGAAGCGTTTCACCCTGTCCATCACGGGGCTGCGGCCGGGGCAGCGGGCGCTCGATGTAGCCGGCGGCACAGGTGATCTTGCCGCAGGCCTCGCCGGCCAGGTGGGGGAGCGGGGCCTGGTCGTGCTGAGCGACATCAACTCCGCCATGCTCCACCGGGGCCGCGACCGTCTCACCGATAGGGGCTTTCTCGGCAACGTGCAGTACGTCCAGGCGGATGCGGAGCGTCTGCCTTTCGCCGATGACACCTTCGACTGCATCACGATCGGCTTCGGGCTGCGGAACGTCACGGACAAGCCCGCGGCGCTGGCCGCCATGCGGCGGGTGTTGAAGCCCGGCGGACAGGTCCTGGTGCTGGAGTTCTCCCACCCGGTGGCGCCGGGGCTCGGGCCGCTCTACGATGCCTACTCGTTCCGCGTGCTGCCGCTCCTTGGGCGCATCGTCGCGCGGGATGAGGCGAGCTACCGTTACCTCGCGGAGTCCATCCGCATGCACCCGGGGCAGGAGGCACTGCTCCAGATGATGCAGGCTGCCGGGCTCGAAGGCTGCCGCTATCACAACCTGTCCGGTGGCATCGTCGCGGTGCACCGCGGCTACAAGTACTGACGGGCCGGTCCATGCTCACCGCCACGATTCAAAACGTCCTCAACCGCGGGCTCCCGCGCTCCCCGCGCGCGCAGCAGCTCTGCGCGGAGCTTGCCGGCCGACGCATCGCCATCGAGGCGCCCGCCATGGCGCGCCTGGTCGTCGAATCCACGGGCAACTCCCTGCGGATCACGCGCGGCAGCCTGGCGGCCGACGCGGAGGTGATCGCCGGCCCGTTGAGCCTGCTCGCCCTGGGCAGCGCCGCCGACGAGCCTCTCTCCAGCCGCGAGGTCGAGGTGCGCGGCGACGCGGAGCTCGCACAGAAGTTTCGGGAGCTGGCGCGCCTGCTGGCCCCCGATCCGGAGGAGGAGCTCTCGATCCTGATCGGCGATGTGGCGGCGCATCGCATCGGGCGCCTGGCGCGCGGAGCGTTGGGTTGGAGCCGCAACGCGGCCGCAACACTGCTGCAGGACGCCGGCGAGTACTTCAGCCACGAGCGTGGCGATCTGGTGTCACGCGAAGAGGGGGAGCAGTTCCTGCGCGGCGTGGACGCGCTGCGCGAGGACGTCGACCGTCTCGCTGCACGCCTCGAGCTGCTGAAGCAGCAGCCCGCGGCCCCTCGGTGAAGCCGGTGCCCTTCCCGTGAAGCTGCGCGTCCTCGCGCGGCTCCTGCGGATCCAGCGGGTGCTGTTGAAATACGGCCTGCACGACTTCGTGCGGGCGACGCATCTCTATGCGCCGCTGCGATTTCTCTTCTACCTCTCTCCTGACACCTGGCTGAATCCAAACCGCGCCGCCAGCCGCGCGGTGCGCCTGCGGCTGGCGCTCGAGGAGCTCGGCCCCATCTTCGTGAAGTTCGGCCAGGCCGTCTCGACACGCCGCGACCTTCTGCCGACCGATGTCGCGAACGAGCTCGCGAAGCTCCAGGACCGTGTCCCGCCGTTCCCGGGCGCGATCGCACGCGCGATCGTCGAGAGCGCTTACGGCCGCCCCGTGTCGGAAGCGTTCTCGCAATTCGAGGAGACGCCCCTCGCCGCGGCCTCCATCGCGCAGGTGCACGCCGCGCGGCTCCCGGACGGCAGGGAAGTGGTCGTGAAGGTGCTGCGCCCGGCCATGCGGGAGCTGATAGAGCTCGACCTCGAAGTGCTGTATGCGCTGGCGGAGCTTGCGCAGACGTACTGGCGCGAAGGCCGGCGACTGCGGCCGCGGGAGATCGTCGCGGAGTACGAGAAGACCGTTCTCGACGAGCTGGATCTCATGCGCGAGGCGGCCAACGCCTCGCAGCTGAAGCGCAACTTCGCGGGCTCGGATCTGCTGTACGTCCCGGAGGTCTACTGGGACTACTGCCGGCTGGACGTGATGGTGATGGAGCGCATCCACGGCATCCCCATCTCGGACATGGAGAAGCTGCGCGCGGCCGGCACGGACATCAGGCGCCTCGCCGAGAACGGCGTGCGCATCTTCTTCACCCAGGTGTTCCGGCACAACTTCTTCCATGCCGACATGCACCCGGGCAACATCTTCGTGATGATCGACGACCCGCTTCGGCCCCTATACGCCGCGGTCGACTTCGGCATCGTCGGCACGCTCGATCCCCGCGACCAGCACTATCTCGCCGCGAACTTCCTCGCGGTATTCGATCGCGACTACCGCCGCGTGGCGGAGCTGCACGTGGAGTCGGGGTGGGTGCCCCCCGGCACGCGGGTGGACGAGATCGAGTCGGCCGTGCGCACCGTGTGCGAGCCGATATTCGACCGGCCGCTGGAGGACATCTCCTTCGCCACCCTGCTGGTGCGGCTGTTCGAGATCTCGCGCCGGTTCAACGTGGAGCTGCAGCCGCAACTGATCCTCCTGCAGAAGACGCTGGTCAACGTCGAAGGGCTCGGCCGCGAGCTGTACCCGCAGCTCGATGTCTGGCATACCGCCGCGCCCATCCTGCGCGAATGGATGCGCGAGCGCATGAGCTTGCGCCAGATCCTTCGCACCATGCGCACGCAGCTGCCGGAGCTCATCGAGGCGGCGCGGATTCTGCCCGGTATCCTCAAGAGCACATTGCAGAGAGCCGAAGGCGGCATGCTGCGGATGCTGGTGGAGACACCCGCCGTGGAGCTGCTGCATGCGGAGCTGCGCCGCGGACACAGGCGGCGCGACGCGGTCCTCCTCGGGGCCGCGGCCCTACTCGGCGGCATCGTCTGGCTGGCCGTCGGTCACACACTATGGCCCGGCTGGGCGCTGGCAGCCCTCGGGACGGGCTGGCTCTCCATCGTCTATCGGCTCCTTTGATGCGCTCGCTGACGGAAGGATCCATCAGCCGGGGAATGGTGCAGTTCGCCCTGCCCATCCTCTACGCCAACGTGCTGCAGTCCCTCAACGCCTCGGTCAACTCCGTCTGGGTGGGGCGATTTCTCGGGGAGGCAGCGCTCACAGCCACCTCCAACGCCAACGTCGTCATGTTCCTGCTGATCGGCCTCGCCTTCGGCATCGCCATGGCCGCCACCATCCTCATCGCCCAACGCATCGGCGCCAATGACATCCGCGGCGCGAAGCATGCCGTCGGGACGAGCGCCACCTTTTTCGCGGGAGTATCCGTGCTGATGGCGATCGCGGGCCTGACGCTCTCACCGGCACTGCTGACCGCCATGAAGACGCCGATGCAGTCCATGCCGCTCGCCATCGCCTACATGCGCGTGATCTTCTGCGCGCTGCCCTCGCTCTACATGTATGCCTTCGTGATGGCGGTGCTGCGCGCCGCGGGCGATTCGAAGACGCCGTTTTATTTCATGCTGCTCTCGGTCGGCCTCGACATCAGCCTGAATCCGGTTTTCATCTTCGGTCTGGGGCCGGCGCCGCGGCTCGGTATCGCCGGCTCCGCCTTCGCCACTTTCATCGCGCAGACCGTCAGCCTCGCGGCCATGCTGCGCCACCTCTACCGGCGCCGGCATCTGCTCTGCCTGCACGGCGAGGAGTTGGGATATCTGCGCATCGACTGGCGCCTGGCCGCGGCGTTGCTGCGCAAGGGCATCCCCATGGGCGGGCAGATCACGGTGATGTCGCTGAGCGGCGTGCTGATGATCTCGCTGGCCATCATGACGATCTCGCTGCTGCTCGTGCGCTTTCCTCTGGCCGACGCGCTGCTCTCCAGCTATCACGCAGACGCGATCTGGTGGAGCTTCCCGATCTCCTCGGCGCTCGCCGCGCTCCTGGCGGC
>JAGWPE010000331.1 GCA_028870635.1 Gammaproteobacteria bacterium
AATACCTTTTATCGCAAGGTCACGCGCTCGGGCCGCAGCATGACGCCCGCGCGGCGGCTGCTCTACCGGGTGGCGGTGCCGCTCGCCACCGGACTCATCCGCGGATGGTGGCTGATGTGCCGCGTGGTCGCGGTGCGCGGCGCGCAGCATCTCGATGAGGCGCTCGCGAAGGCCCCGTCACTCGTCCCCTGTTACTGGCACCAGCACCAGCTCTTCTGCGCGAAGTACCTGCTCGAGCAGCGCTCGCGCATGAGGGTCGGCTGGCTCATCAGCCCCTCGGTAGATGGAGAGCTCGGCGCCATGATGGTCCGCCGCGCCGGTGCTTACGTCATCCGCGGCTCGTCCAGCCACACCGGCGCCCGGGCGCTGCGCGACTATTATCAGGCGCTGGTGAAGGAGGACATCTCCCCGGTCATCACGCCCGATGGTCCCAGGGGCCCGCGGTTCAAGTTCAAGCCGGGAGCCATCCTGCTCGCGCAGATGTCAGGCCGGCCGATCCTGCCCATGGCCTACGCCGCCTCGCGCGCGTGGCGCATCAAATGGGACCGGTTCGTGATCCCGGTACCGCTCTCGCGGATCGCGATCGCCATCGGAGCGCCCCGCTATGTACCGCGCGCGATGGATGCCGCGACGCTCGAAAGGCTGCAGGGGGAGATGGAATCGGAGCTGCACCGGCTTTTCGAGCAGGCGCGCATGGCTCTGAGCTAGAACGGCGTCACATTCTGTAAATTTGGCCTCCGGATTCTGTCAAGTCGCGAACCCCTTGACGAACAGTGCGTTAGCTTGTGTTCCTAAGCGAGTGTGCGAGAATCGTCCGTAACTCGTTAGAAGAACGCAGCCGGAAACGGTCCACAGCCCTGAATATCGGCCGCCCGCGGGCGAGCAGCCCTGGGGTAGGCTGCGACTAACGGTCGGGAGGTCACCGGTTTCATGTCGAGTCTGCCGCCGGACAAGCCTACGGATTTCACTGCTTCGGACATACTTTCGGCAGACGCCTGGAGCGGCAAGATGCCGCGGCCGGCCATCGGCGTCGACGTCGCTTGTACCAAGATCGCGGTCGACTTCCAGAACATGCGCAAGGATGGCGTCGCCGACTGCCTGCGCCGCAATCTCGAGCTCCTGCGGGAAGCGAGCGCCACCGATTGCGCCTTCCTCCTCGTGCTGCGGCCGGACGAGCCGGTCATCGAGGAGGTGCAGCTCGCCCGAGGCGCCTTCGCTCAATGCCGGCCGGAGGGTCTTCAGGGCACCAGCCTGGACTCCTTCCCCTGGCTCAAAGGACGCATGGAGCACCTCCGCCTCTCGGAGCTGCGCGACACCGCGGCACCGCGGCGGGAGCAGAACGCGGAAGCACAGCGCTTCTGCGACCTGCAGATGGGCTCGGTGCTGCTGGTCGCCCTGCGCGTGCAGGGCAAGCCCGCGGGCTTTCTCGGCCTCGCGCATACGCTGCCGCGCGGCGCCTGGGACGTGAATCTGCAGCTTCTCATGAAGCTCATCGGCACGAGCCTCGCCACCGGC
>JAGWPE010000332.1 GCA_028870635.1 Gammaproteobacteria bacterium
AGAGCTGGCGCACGTCCTTGCCGCTCGCCCCGCGCGCGGTGATCGCATACCAGCGGTTGGCGCCCTCGCCGCCCGCGGGCTCGCAGCTCAGCACCGCCAACCTCTCGCCGCTATCGAGGACGCCGCCCAACACGCCGGCGATCTGCTGCTCGGTGAGCTCCCCGCGCGCTCTGACACTGAGCTCGCTCGACAGCCCGCGCACGGCGCGCTGCAGGCGGGCGGCGAGCTCGCCGTCGCCGCAGAGGAGCTCGAGGCCGCCGTCGATCCGGGGCATGGGGCTCACCGCCGTGAAGCGCCGGCCCGCACGTTTCGGCAGGCGTTCGAGCAGCGGCAGGGTATCGGGGGAATCCGCGGGCGGGGAGTCCAGACTCTCACCCGGGGAGCGGTGATAGATGTAGGCGCGGCCGCCGGCTTGCGGCGCCCGCTGGTGGATCACGCGGCCGTCGAGCCGTACCTCATCATCGGGACTGACACGGACCCCCAGCGAGGCGGCCTGCCCGTTGACCGTCAGGCGGCCCGCCCTGATCCAACCCTCGGCTTCCCGGCGGGAGGCGAGTCCGGCGCGGGCGAGGACCTTCTGCAGGCGCTCGGGCTCGCCGCGCTGCTTGTGCATGGGGATCAATCGCCGTCGTTGCGCGGCGCGGCAACGAGCTCGCGCGAGTCGCCGCCTTCCGCGGACAGCTCGTCTCCTTCCTCGCCGGCCTCGTCATCCTCGCCGGTGTTGTCGGCCTCGGCAGTGCTTTCGCCGGCCTCGAGCAGAGCTTCGTCGCTCGAGGGCTCGGCCGCGCCGGTCGCGGGCGCCTGGGATTCGGCGGCGGCCTGCCCTGACGCCGCGGCACTCTCCCCGGCGCTCTCGGCTGCAGCGGCGGCCCCGGGAGGCGCGGGAGCCGCGCCAGCCGCTTCGCCGTTCGCCGCGAGCCGGGCCGCATCGCCTTGCAGATCGAGCTGCAGGTTGAAATCGCCCACCGCCTTCAGCTCGGAGAGCGGCGGCAGCTCATCGAGGCTCTTCAGGCCGAAGTAGTCGAGAAAATCCCGCGTCGTGCCGAGCAGCTCCGGGCGCCCGGGAACATCGCGGGTACCGACGACACGCACCCAGTTGCGCTCGAGGAGAGTCTTGACGATGTTGGGGTTGACGGCGACGCCGCGCACCGCCTCGATTTCCCCGCGGGTGATGGGCTGGCGGTAGGCGATGAGCGCGAGGGTCTCCAGGAGCGCCCGCGAGTAGCGCGCCGGACGCTCCGGCCACAGGCGCGAGACTTCGCCGGCGAGCTCGCGGCGCACCTGGATGCGCACCCCGCTCGCGGTCTCCTTGAGCTCGATGCCGCGCTCGCCGTAATCGGCGGCGAGCGCATCGATCGCGGCGCGCAGCTGCTCCATCGTGGGCCGCGCATTCTCGTCGAAGAGTTGCATCAGCTCGGCCGCCTGCACCGGCCGGCCGGCGGCGAGCAGCGCCGCCTCGATCACGTTGCGCAGGTAGTGCTCGTTCATTCGCTTGTCTCGCCCTCCTCTGTCCCGCTGTCGCCCACCACGCGCAGCCTTCGCCCCGGGGTCGCCGCCCGCACGTGCAGCGGCGCGTATGGCTCGGACTGCACGATGTCGATCAGGCCCTCGCGCACGAGCTCGAGGATCGCCATGAAGGTGACCGTCACGCCCATGCGCCCTTCCTCCGGCCGGAAGAGGCGCACGAACTCGACGAAGCTCGCGCGCTCGAGGCTCGAGAGAATATCGCCCATTCGCTCGCGCACGGAAAGCCGCTCGCGCTGAATGTGATGGTGCGCAAACATCTCCGCGCGCACCACGACTTCCTGGAAGGCGACCAGCATCTCCTGCAGGGTGATCTGCGGCAATGCGCGCGTCACCTGCTTGTCCTTGAGCTCCGCGGAGGCGGCCCAGTTGTCGCGCTCGAGGCGCGGCAGCGAGTCGATCCCCTCGGCCGCGCGCTTGAAGCGCTCGTACTCCTGCAGGCGCCGCACGAGCTCCGCGCGCGGGTCTTCCTCGACTCCGTCGGCGGAGGTCTTCGGCCGCGGCAGCAGCATGCGCGATTTGATCTCCGCGAGGGTGGCCGCCATCACCAGGTACTCGCCCGCGAGCTCGAGCTGCAGGTCCTGCATCAGCTCGATGTAGCGCATGTACTGGCGGGTGATCTCGGCGAGCGGGATGTCGAGAATGTCGAGGTTCTGCCGCCGGATGAGGTAGAGCAGCAGATCGAGCGG
>JAGWPE010000333.1 GCA_028870635.1 Gammaproteobacteria bacterium
ACCGAGTCGGAGCACCGCCACATCGAGCCGGCGGTGATGGACTCGGAGATCGAGCGGTTGCCGGACCTCGCCGGCTTCCTGAAGCTCGCCTCCTCCCCCGACTGGCTGCGGGTCAGGCTGCGCCTGCCGGAGCGCACCCGCACAGCCGAAGCGCCGCAGCCGCCTCGCGAGGTGAGCCGTGGACGAGATCAGGCGGCCGACCTGGAGGATGGGTGGGAACATGACTGAGCCTGCCATGATCGATGAGGCGATGAAGATCGGGCTGCTGATGGAGGCGGCGCAGGCGCAGCAGCGCCTCGGTCAGGAGAGTCTCGAGCGGCTGGCGACGCACGCGCGCGATCTCGACATGATCGTGCGGGACGAGATCCGCCGGACGGTCACCGAGGCACTCGGGAATCTTGCGGGCGAGAGCCGCCGCGCCGCCGAGTCACTGCAGCGCATGCGCCGCGCCACCAACGTACGGACGCTGTTGTGGACGGTGTCCATCGCGATGATCTGCGCTGGCGTCGCGATGGGCGAGGCGTGGTGGATCCTACCTTCGCAAAGTGAGATAGCGGCTCTGCGCGCCCGACGCGACGCGCTCACCGCCAACATCGCGCGTCTGCGGCAGCGCGGCGGCCTGCTCGATGTCAGAGCCTGCGGCGCGCGGGCGAGGTTGTGCGTTCGCGTCGATCGGAATGCCCCGGCCTATGGGCCGCGCGCCGACTATCTGATCGTCAAGGGCTACTGAGGGAGGGCCGCCGGATCATGTCCGCTCCATGGATGGAATCCTGGAACCTTGCCGTCACACACGGTCTCTTGCTGGCGCTCCTGCCGGCAACAGCGTTGCTCGTCGCGTTGGCGCTCGCACGGCGATCGCGCGACAGGGACGCACACAAGCGCGGCGCGAAGATACTCGATGGCAGAGCAGCGCAGAGGCGCACCGCACGCCTGCAGCTCGTGCGGCGGGAACCGCTGCTCACGATCGCTGGCGTCGGCATCTCGCCCGGCGATGAGGTCAAGCACTTCAAGCTGATCGGCACCACGGGAACGGGCAAGTCGACCGCCATCCGCGAGCTGCTCGCGGCGGCGCTCGATCGCGGCGACCGCGCGGTCATCACCGACCCGGACGGCGGCTATCTCGCGCGGTTTCACGAGCCCGGGCGCGGCGATGTCATCCTGAGCCCGTTCGACTCCCGCTCCCCGCGCTGGGATCCCTTCGCCGAAGTCCGTGAGCCCTACGATGCCGAGCAGCTCGCCAGCAGCCTGATCCCCTCGACGGAGGATGCCTCCGGCCGGGAGTGGCGCGGATACGCGCGAACCTTCCTCACCTCCGTGGTGCGCCGCTGTCACGAGATCGGCTGTCGGGATGCCGCGGAGCTCTGGCGGCTGATTGCGATGGCGCCGAGCACGGAGCTTCGCCCGATCGTCGCCGGCACGCCGGCCCAGCCGTTTCTCGAGCCGGAGAACGCACGCATGTTCGGCTCCATCCGCTCCGTCGCCGGATCGGCGGCGGCCGCTCTGGAGCACGTGCAGGCTCAGCGCGCGCGCACGTTCTGCGTGCGCGACTGGATCGGGTGCGGCCGCGGCGCGCTCTTTCTGCCGTACAAGGCGAGTCAGATCGCCGCGCTGCGTACCATCATCGCGACGTGGGTGCGCCTCGCGATCTTCGAGACCATGTGCCATGAGGGAGCGGGGTGCCAAGAGGGAGCGCGCCTGGAGCGGCGCATGTGGCTCATCGTCGATGAGCTGGATGCCTTGGGTGCCATCGATGGCCTGAAGGACGCGCTGGCGCGCCTGCGCAAATTCGAGGGGCGTTGCGTCCTCGGATTTCAGTCCATCGCGCAAGTCTCGAGTACCTACGGAGGCGAGGCGCAGACCATCGTGGAAAACTGCACGAATACGCTGATCCTTCGCTGCTCCGCGAGCGAGCACGGCGGAACCTCGCAATTCGCCTCCAGGCTGATCGGCGAGCGGGAAGTCGCACGCAGGAGCACCTCCCGCGGGCGGGACGGCAGCGGATTCCCCGGCGGCCGCGGCTGGCGCCGGTCCGTGAGCTGCAGTGAGCAGCGAGTGACCGAGGCGGCAGTGTTGGCCTCCGAGCTCGAGCAACTGCCGGACCTGAGCGGGTATTTGAAGACCGCCTCATCGCCCGGGTGGTTGCGAGTGCGGCTGCGCCCCGAGGGAGCCTGAGGGGGCAGCCGGCGGGATCCGGTTCCGGAGGACGCACGCAGATGGCCATTTTCCGTCTGGAGATCAAGCCCGTACAGCGCAGCAGCGGCCGTACGGCGACCGCCGCTGCTGCGTACCGGGCAGGGGAGCGCATCCGTGACGAGCGCACCGGCGCGCTCTACAACCACAGCAAGCGCGACGATGTGCTGCACAAGGAGATCTTTCTTCCTTCGAAGCTCGAGCGCTCCCAAGCCGGCATGGAATGGGCGCGCGACCGCTCCACCTTGTGGAACTCCGCGGAGAAGGTGGAGAAGCAGCGCAATGCGCGCGTCGCGCGGGAGTATCAGATCGCATTACCCGCGGAACTGTCGGCCGAGCAACGTACCGCGGTGGCGCGCACTTTCTCCCGGGAGATCGCCGACCGCTACAAGGTCGCGGTGGACCTCGCGATCCATGCGCCGAGGCCGGAGGGGGATCCGCGCAACTTCCATGCGCACCTTCTTGCCACGACCCGGGAAGTGACGCCCGAGGGCATGGGTCCAAAGGCCGGCATCGACATGGCGGGAGAGGTGCGCAGCGAGCTCGGACTGCCGCCCTCCCGGCAGGAATTCAGGACGCTGCGGGCGCGATGGGCGGAATTGACCAACGAGGCCCTGAGAGAAGCCAACATCGAGGCGCGCGTGGATCACCGGAGCCTCGCGGCGCAGGGCATCGACCGCGAGCCGCGGCCGCAACTGCCGTGGGGTGCGATCGCCGCGGAGAGAAGGGGTGAGCGGAGCGAGATTGCAGAGCACATCCGGGAGCGTCACCGACAGCGAGTTGCCACGCGAGGAGAAAAGCCGGCGGAGCGCGAGACCGAAAGACCGGCTGCAAACGCGGCCGACAGGGGCGCCGCCGGCAGGCCGGAGCCGCCTCGGCAGTCCGCCCCGCCGCAGGATATGGATGCGCGCCGCCGGCAGGCGGTTCAGGACTGGCTCGAGTATCGCGCGAGCTTGGAGCAGCCGGGCCGCGGGCCTGAGAGCCAGGGCTCCCCGCCGGCCTCCATGGACGAGATCCGCCGACGGGCTGTTGCCGCGTGGCGCAGCCTGCAGGCAAGGGGGGCGGAAAGTCAGAGCTCCGCGGCGAGCGGGCGCAATCGCGACACCGCGGAGGAGCGGGGAGAGGCCGGTCAGGCGCGCGACACGCGAGGTCGCGGCGAAGACTTTTCAAGATGAGAGCCAGGGCGGAAGGGCCGGCGGCGAAGGCGTGCAGTTTAGGGCTCTGCGGTTCGCCTCGTGTTTTGCTTACGCGCCCGCCGGATGCGGGCCCGTCTACGAGGAAGGTCGATCACTGTGCGCACATTTGAAGTCCGCCGGCCGGGATTGGCTGCCCTGGCTCGCCGCACAAGTCTGGTTGCAGGCGGCGGGCCACGGGCGATTCACCCGGGCCTTCGGGCCTGGAGTCGTGTTGGTTCCGGTTCCGGGCAGCGCTGCCGCGCAACCTGCGCACTGGGTCGGAGGGGGCCTGGCGCTCTGTCTGCGGGAGGTTGGGTTGGCGGCAGAGGTCTGGCCGATCCTGCGACGCCGGCACGCGGTGAGAAAATCCGCCTTCGCGGCTGCGGGCGAGCGTCCTTCGGTGCTCGAGCATTACGCATCATTTGCCGTCGAGCGCGCGTCGTGGGGCGGGGAGCCCATGGTGCGATCCAGCCCCGTGCGCGAGCCTGCGGGCAGCGGTCTGAGGCTGACACTGGTGGATGATGTGATCACGCGCGGCCGCACGCTGCTTGCCGCCGCGGCCAGATTGCAGGAGGCCTTCCCCGCCGCGGAGGTGCGCGCGTTCGCGCTCCTGCGCACGCTGGGGCGCGGCGAGATGTTACACCGGGTTCTCGATCCCTGCGAGGGAGAGGTGCGCTGGGAGTGCGAAGACGCGCGCAGGCGGCCTTAGGCTGCGGGACCCCGGCCATTTTCGCGTTCAACATAACGCTTGACGATAATATTGCAAGGCTTTAATATGATCCGGACGTTCAAGAACAGGGACACAGAGGCGGTATTCAAGGGAACATTCGTAAAGAGCCTGGATAATCAGATTCAGCAGCGCGCGCGAGAGAAGCTCAAGTACCTCGATAGTGCCGCGGACCTGCGCGATCTCATGGTTCCTTCATCAAATCAGCTGGAGCTTCTCAAGGGCGACCGCGCGGGCCAGCATGGCATTCGTATCAACAAGCAGTGGCGCATCTGTTTCAGATGGCAGGATGGAGATGCTCTCGACGTCGAGATCACCGACTATCACTGAGGCGAAAGTAGGCTGCAAATGGCGACAAAAAAGCTACGGCCGGTACATCCGGGCGACATCCTCCTCCATGATTTCATGCAGCCGCTCGAGCTGAGCTCGTACAGGCTTGCCAAGGAGCTGGGGGTGACGGCTCCGTCGATAAACGAGATCGTGCGCCGGCGCCGAGCGGTCACGGCGGAGATGGCCTTGCGTTTTTCGCGCTACTTCGGCACTTCGGCGCAGCTCTGGTTGAATCTTCAGTCGCAGTACGACCTCGAGATCGCCGCCCGCAAAATCGGCAAGACGCTCGAGCGGATCATCCGCCCGATCGCACGTCCGGACCTCTCCGATCCGCGGCCGACGTGAGCGGATTCGGGCCGTGGCCGGATCGGTATCCAGGAGCCCCTAGTTGGGAAGATCGGTGCTGAAGGCGAGCATCACTCCCCCCTGCACCGGCACCAGCGACATCTCCGATCCTTCCTGGTCTTCGCGCTGCGCGCTGCGGTTCATGACGAAATGCGCCGTCGCCATGCCGAGCGCCGCGCCCGCCACCGTGTCGGAGAGCCAGTGGGCGTTGTGCTTCATGCGCAGGTATGCGGTGCCGAACCCGACACCGTAGCCGATCGTGCGGCGCAGCCAGCGGAATTCCGGGTTGCCGGATTCGGCGAGGACGGTACCGACGGCGAACGCTGCGGTGACGTGCTCGGAAGGGAAGGAGTCGCCGCCGCCGAAGAGATGGTTGGCATCGGTGGTGGCATCCGGGCGCGGGCGGCGCACGATGTATTTCAGGGCGTACGCGTTCACGAAGCTGAGGCCGCCCGATTCCAGCATGTTCCAGGCTTCGCTCTCGCCGGCATGACTGCCGATCAGGGTCGCGTAGCCCCAGGTGCCGAGGAACAGGGCGGCGCCGGGCAGGGCGTCGGTGAGCGAGCCGGAATTCGCAGGTCCCAGCGGCGATTTCGCGCCGCTGTCGAAATGCGTGCGGGCCTGGGAGTCGTAATGATGGGAGATGGCGATCGCCGCCAGCGCGCCGCCGAAGAATTCCCAGTTCCGGCCGTTCCAGTGCAGGGGCGCGGTGTAGTACGCCTCGGCGTCCTCCAGCGTGCGGGCCGCCAGGCTCTTGCGCGGCGGCGCATATTCGATGGGCGAGCCGGGCTCCGCGGACTGCGCGGATTGCGCCGGTGCCGAATCCGAGTCGGCGGCGGGACTCGCCTCCTGCGCGTGGACGGCGGGCGCCTCGAGCACGTAAGGCAGGGCGAGAGTGGCGCCCAGGATCAGGGCGTAAAGCGAGCCGCTGGTCGTTTTCATCCGCGGATTCTACGGGAATTGATCTATCCTAATCAGGAGTATATAGTATCCGCATCAGTAGATGCTCTCCGCCACGCCCGGATGACCTCGCTCGCCTACCCATCGAGCCGCTACGAGCCTTCCCCGCTCATCGACCTGCAATCGAAAGACGAGCGGGAGCGCCTGAGCCCGGGAGCGCTCAAGGCGTTCTTCAACATCATGGACCGTTGGGAAGTGCGCGATGAGGATGCCCGGCAGCTTCTCGGGGGCGTGACCAACGGGCCCTATTACGAGATGAAGAAGGACCCTCAGGGGCGGACGCTGGACGCCGACCGCCTGGTGCGCATCTCCTACCTGGTCGGCATCTTCAAGGCGCTCAACATCCTGCACTCGCCGCAGCTCGCCGACGAGTGGGTGCGGCTGGCGAACACCAATCGCATCTTTCGCGGCGCGACACCGCTCGCCTTCATGGTGAGAGGCGGTGTGCCGGCGATGCAGACGGTGCGGCGGCTGCTCGATGCCCGCCGGGGCGGCTTCTGACCAAGGCGCGCGCGGAGGGAGTCATGGATGGCGAGCCGCGACCCGGAGAAGGCGGCCTTCCGCCGGTCTCACTCGTCCGCCGCCACGACACCCACCGGCTGATTCCGTCGAAGTACAGCGATGACGGGGTAAGCGTGCTTGCCAGGATCGCGGACGACGATTCGCACCTGGCGCAGATCTTCGACCTCGACCATGCCACCAACGACCGCCTGATGGCCGAGAACGACAGGCTGCCCGGGATCGGCGTGCACGAGCTCGTTTTCGGCGTGCCGTACTATCGCATCGTCAACGCCGCCTTCACGCATGCCCATCCGCTGGGCGGGCGCTTCAACAGTCCGGAGCGCGGCG
>JAGWPE010000334.1 GCA_028870635.1 Gammaproteobacteria bacterium
CGCGGCCGTGGTCACGATCGCGAGCCACGCGAGGGGACCCAGCGTCACCCAGGCATGGCGCGCCCGGCCGGACTTCACCAGGATGCCGGTCGCGACCGAGAGCGCGATGGCCGCCAGCATCTGATTGGCGATGCCGAAGAGTGGCCAGAGGATGTTGACTCCGCCGTTCGGATCGATCACACCGACGTAGAGGAAGTAGCCCCAGCCGGCGACGACGAGGCTGCTCGAGAAGAGCACCGACGGATACCAGGAGGTGCGGCCGAGAGGAGCGTAGAGATGGCCGAGCAGGTCCTGGAGCATGAACCGGCCGACGCGCGTGCCCGCATCGAGCGTGCTCAGGATGAATACGGCCTCGAACATGATGGCGAAGTGATACCAGAGGCTGAGGAGTCCGCGTCCGAAGGTATTGCCGAAGATGCTCGCCATCCCGACCGCGAGCGATGGCGCCCCCCCGGTCCGGGCGAAGAGCGTGCTCTCTCCCATCTCACGCGCGAGCGCCTGCATCTGCTGCACCGTGACGGGAAACCCCCAGCTGGAGATGGTGTGCACGGCCGCGGCAGGCGCGCTGCCCACGACACCCGCGCCGGTGTTGATGGCGAAGTACACTCCCGGATCGAGCAGGGTCGCGGCGATCATGGCCATGATGGCCACGAACGATTCGAGCATCATGCTGCCGTAGCCGATGAGGCGGACATCCGCTTCGCTCGCGATGAGCTTGGGCGTCGTGCCGCTCGCCACCAGCGCGTGAAAGCCGGAGACCGCCCCGCACGCGATGGTGATGAAGACGAAGGGGAATATCTTGCCGCCGAAGAGCGGTCCGTGGCCGTCGACGAAAGAGGTGAGCGCCGGCATCCTGATCTGCGGGTGCAGCAGCACGATCGCCACGGCGAGCAGCGCCACGGTGCCGAGCTTGAGGAAGGTGGACAGGTAGTCGCGCGGCGCGAGGAGCAGCCACACCGGCAGCACGGCCGCGATCCAACCGTAGCCGATCACGAAGCCGGCGAGCGGCAGGCTCGACCAGTCGAAGAGGCCCCGCAGCAGCGGCTGGCCGTCGATCCAGCCGCCGCCCAACACCGCCAGCAGCACCAGTGCGACGCCGAGAGCCGAGGCCTCGAGGATGCGTCCCGGGCGCAGGCTCCGCAGATGCAGTCCCACGAGGATCGCCACCGGCACCGTGGCAAAAATGGTCGCCGTGGACCAGGGACTGTGCTTCATGGCGTTGACGACCACGAGGCCGAGCACCGCGATGAGCAGGATCATGATGAGGAGCGTCCCGATGAGCGCCGCGAAGCCGCCGAAGGGGCCGAGCTCATCCCGCGCCATCTGACCGAGGCTGCGCCCGTCCCGGCGCGTGGACAGCAACAGGATCGTCATGTCCTGCACGCACCCGCCGAGCACGGCGCCGACGAGGATCCAGAGGGTGCCTGGCAGATAGCCGAACTGCGCCGCGAGCGTCGGTCCGACGAGCGGACCCGGACCGGCGATTGCCGCGAAGTGATGGCCGAACGCTATCCAGCGATGCGTCGGCACGAAGTCGCGGCCATTGTCGTACCTCTGCGCCGGCGTCGCACGCGAGGGGTCGACCACGAGCACGCGCGCGGCCACCCATGCCGCGTAGAAGCGATAACCGAGCGCGTAGACGCATACGGCGGCCGTCACGATCCACAGCGCGTTGATCGGCTCGTGGCGGTGCAGGGCGATTGCGCCCAGAGCGACCGCGGCGATCAGCGCGAGCAGGATTCCCCCGATTCTTCTCATGCGATCCTCGACGTGGATGGAAGACGTTAATGCAATGCCCTTATGGCCCGCCGATAGCGCGCGAGGATAGCTTCGCGCTGATGGTGACGCCCGCCGCTCACCACCTTGGATCCCGCGCGCCACACGCAGTCGATGGCCGCGCGCCCGGCTGCAAAAATCCAGCTGTCGAGAATCTCGTCTTCGCGGCGCTCCATGAGCGCCGGATGGGCCGCATCGAGGCTGACCAGATCGAGCGGCGCCCCCGGTGCGAGGCCGACAGGTTCGCCCGCCCCTGCCGCATCCAACGCCTGCGTGCCCCCCGCAAGCGCGGCATCGAACAGGCTCCGCCCGGTCGAATGACCCGACTCTCCCGCGAGCACATTGCGCACTCGCCGCACGAGCCGCTGGGAATACTCCAGGGTGCGCAGCTCCTCGCCGGCATCCAGCAATACGTTGGAGTCGGTCCCGATGCCGAGCCGGCCGCCCCTCCCCTGAAACTCCAGGGCCGGAAAAACCCCATCACCGAGACTCGCCTCGGTGATGGGACAGAGCCCGACCACCGCGCCCGCCACCGCGATGCGCTCGAGCTCTGCGCGCGTGGCGTGGGTTGCGTGCACGAGGCACCACCTCTCATCGACTGTGGCCGCCTGGAACAAACACTCGATCGGAGGCCGTCCGCACCAGGCAACGCACTCCTCGACCTCGCGCACCTGCTCGGCAACATGTATGTGGATGGGACCCCCGGCGGCAAGCGCCACTACGGCGGGGAGCTCCTCGGGCATGACCGCCCGCAGACTGTGCGGCGCAACGCCCACGTTACCGGCTGCCAGCGCGCGCACCGCCTTGCGGCCGGATTCCACGATGCGAGCGAAGCGCTCGAGATCCGTCACGAAGCGGCGCTGGCGCGTGCTCGGCTCGGCCCCGCCAAATCCGCCGTGCGCATAGAAGGCAGGCAGCAGCGTGAGCGCGATGCCGGTCTCGGCGGCCGCAGCCGCGACGCGCCCGGCAAGCTCGCCGGGGTCGGCGAACGGCACGCCCGACTTGTCCTGGTGCAGGTAGTGAAACTCGCCGACGCGCGTGAAGCCGGCCTCGAGCATCTCCGCGAAAGCGAGCGTGGTGACGGCCTGAAGCTGATCGGGGTCGATGCGCTCCACGAAGCGATACATGAGCTCGCGCCAGGTCCAGAAGCTGTCCTCGCTCGGGCCGCGGCGCTCGGTGAGTCCCGCGATGGCCCGCTGGAAGGCGTGGCTGTGCAGATTGGGCAGCCCGGGAATGCCGATCGCATGACGCTCGTCACCCTCGCCGGGATCGACTTCCGGCTCCACTGAGCGGATGAGACCCTCGCGGCCCGTGATACGGACGCGGCGCGCCCAGCCGCCGGGCAGCAGCGCCGATTCGAACCAGAGCTTCAGCACCCCCTCGCTCATTTGCGCCAGCGAATCCTACTGCCGCACAGCGCGCTCCATGCGCTGCTCGTTGCGGATGGAGCCGGCGATATTGATGAGCTGCTCGGCGATCCGCTCCAGCACGTCATCGATGGAGAGGACGCCGGTCAGAGCTCCCGAGCGGTCCACGACCGGAACGCGACGCACTCCGGCTTCGCGCATGTGCCGCAGCACCGCCTCGATGGACTGCCCTTCCTCGATGAGGAGCGGATCGCGGGTCATCACATCTCCGACCTTGAGCGCACGAGCGTCCACCTCCTGTGCGAGCACGGCGACCACGATGTCGCGGTCCGTGAGGACACCGACTACCCTTTGGTGCGTCTCCGCGGCGCCGGATGTGTCGGATACGATGAGGTACCCGACGTGCTTCTCGCGCATCACATGCGCCGCGGCGATGAGGTCATCGGTCGGCGCGACGGTTACAACCCCGCGCTTGCAGACGCTGCCGGCATTCATGGGAAGACACTCCCGCCTGCGCTACCGGAGCGCATTGTAATCCGTTTCCCGGGGTCAAAACCGCAGGCCTACCCGGATCGGCACGAAGTCGGTGGGTTGCGGGGTCTGCACGCGGTTGAATCGAACCTCGACGAAGAAGCTCTCCCCGCCGCCGAGGGCGAAGTCGAGCCCAAGCCCGGCATTCCATTCGAAGCGGGTGGTGTTGTCGCTCGCCACCACCTCACTGCCGGCCACGAGGCCGAAATCGCAGTATCCGAACCAGGGATCGCAGAAGTAGCCGCCGACCGGGACCGTCTGCGTGAGGGCAATGCGCCGATGCGCGATGCCGCCGCCGGCCACGGCGAAGGCCGTCAGATACGGGCTGAGCGGCATCCTGAACTCGCCGTCCACGGAGAGGTCGACGATCTCCCCATACCCGTCATCGATCTGCGTCTGATCGATCGCCTGGTTGATCCCGATCAACTGGCGGGTGGCATTGAAGCGGCTGTAGTTGAGGTCGGTCCGCAGGGCGAGCGGCGAGCTGTAGTCGGGCTGCCAGGAGAAGCCGCCGCCGATGGTCCAGCCGCCCTGAAGCGCATCGGAGATCTGCCCCGTCGTCGCGGCGTAGCCGGTATCGATGTGCCAGTGCACGTGCTCCCGGGGTCCGTAATAGTGCTCCACGTAATTTTGAGCGGGAGCCTGTGCCCC
Source organism: Gammaproteobacteria bacterium (assembly GCA_028870635.1). Taxonomy (GTDB): domain Bacteria; phylum Pseudomonadota; class Gammaproteobacteria; order Steroidobacterales; family Steroidobacteraceae; genus 13-2-20CM-66-19. Next base: position 4,326 of record JAGWPE010000334.1, read on the forward strand.
TGCCGACAGCAACAGCGTCGCCGCGAGCGGATAGAGAAATGGTCGCATGTCAGTTCCTCCGGTTCCCTCAGATGTGTCGATCGGAACGGCGCAGCCTGCGCCGCACCGCGAGCGCGATGTCCTGCATCTCGCGGATGCCAAGCACGGTAGCGCAGAAGAAGAACGCGCCAGCCCCGGCGACGATGACAGCGGCGAGCGAGCCGGACTTGCGCCAGAACCGCTCGCTCGCCCAGTTCGCGAGGAGATAATGATCGCCCGCCCAGCAGATCCCGGCCAGCACGGCGCAGGCCAGCGAGAGCCGCAGGAGGAGGGAGATCATCGCGCGCGACTCGAGCCGCCCGAGATGCCGGTGCATCAGCACGTAGAGGACGATGAAGTTGGTCGTCGCGATGCAGGCGGTCGAGAGCGCGAGCCCCTGATGTCCCCACCCGAGGCGCACGGTGAAGACCCAGTTGAGGAGGAGATTGAGCCCGACCGCCCCGAAGCTCACGAACATCGGTGTCTTGCGCCGGTCGATCGCGTAGAAGGCGTTGACGAGGACCTTCAGGGCGGCATAGCCGCAAAGGCCGATCGCGTAGAAGCGCAATGCCGCGGCCGCCTCGAAGGCATCGTGCGCAGTGAAGCGGCCGTGTTGGAAGAGCACCGACATGATGGGCGCGGCGAGCAGGATCAGGCCGATGCTCGCCGGGATGGTCAGGAGGAAGGCGAGCCGCATGCCGCGCGCGAGCTCAGTGCGAAATCCCGCGACGTTGCCGTGCGCCGCCATGCGCGCGAGCAGCGGCAGCGATACGGTGCCGAGCGCAACGCCGAAGATCCCGAGTGGCAGCTGCATCAGGCGAAAGGAGTACTGCAGCCAGGTTACCGGGCCGTTACCGAGCTCGGAGGCGAACACCGAGTTGACGAGCACGTTGACCTGGGTGGAGCTGGCGGCGATCACCGAGGGGCCCATGAGCTGCAGGATGGCCCTTACACCCTTGTCGCGCCAGTGAAAGTCGGGCCGGAAGTGGTAGCCCAGCCGCTTCAGTGCCGGCAGCTGCACGCCGAGCTGCATCGCCCCGCCGATGAGGGTGCCGAGCGCGAGCCCAACCGTTGCACGCTGGCCGAAATGCGGATCGATGGCCCAGCCGATCCCCGCCCCGGCAATGATCGAGCCCAGGTTGAAGAAGCTCGAGGCCGTGGCCGGAATGCCGAACACGTTCCGCGCATTCAGCATCCCCATCACCAGCGCCGCGAGCGACACCAGCAGGATGAAGGGAAACATGATCCGCGTCAGCGTCACAGTGAGCGCCGCCTTGGCCGGCGGGAAGCCGTGTGCCAATACCGCGACGATCCAGGGAGCGCAGAGAATGCCGACGAGTGTCAGGACGCTGACTGTCACGGCGGCCGCGGTCGCCACTTTGTTCGCCAGCGCCCAGGCGGCACGGTCACCCTCGACCGCGGTCGTCTTGGTGAAGACCGTGATGAAGGCCGTCGACAGCGCCCCCTCGGCGAAGAGGTCCCGCAGCAGGTTCGGGATGCGGAAGGCCATGATGAAGGCGTCCATCACCGCACCGCCGCCGAAGAGCGTCCCGAACACCTGATCGCGTACCAGGCCGAGGATGCGGCTGCCGAGTACCGCCAGAGCGACGACGCTCGCGGCCCGGGTATTCAGCTTCTCATGGCGAGGGGCCGCCGGGGCGCCGGCAGACGCTGCGGCGGGAATATCCGTTTGTGGCATGCGGGCGTCACGGTACCATATCGATCCTTCATGAACCGCGACCACTTCATCGCCGGCGACTGGGGCACATCCCGGCTGCGGCTCGCGCTTTGCCTGGGCGAGCGGGTTCTGGAGACTCGCCAGGGGCCCGGCGTCGGCGCGCTGCGCGAGCCTGCGGGGGAAGCCCTGCGGCCGCTGATCGCCGGCTGGCGGCAGGCTTACGGACCGCTGCCGCTCGTTCTTTGCGGCATGGCGGGCTCCCGCAACGGCTGGCGGGAGACCGCGTACCTGCCCTGTCCGGCGGACTTGCGCGCACTCGGGCAGGCGGCTCTGCGGTTCGAGGCCGACGAGGCGCCGGTAGCCATCGCCCCGGGCCTCTCGTGCACGAGCCGTCTCGGCGCCCCGGACGTGATGCGCGGCGAAGAGACGCAGATCGCCGGCGCACTGGCGCTATACCCCGGCCTTGCCGCCGGTCGTCACCTGCTCTGCCTGCCGGGCACTCACAGCAAATGGGTCTGTCTGGAGGATGGGCGCGTACGCGACTTTCTCACCGCACTTACCGGCGAGCTCTTCGCGTTGCTGCGCGACAGGAGCACCCTGATGCGCGCAGCCCGTCCCAGCATCGATGAGACGCCTGACGGCAAATCCGACGAGGCGGCGGACGGCTTTGAAAAGGGGCTAGAGGCTGTCGCGACGCTCGGTACCGCAAGCCTCCTTCACGCCCTCTTTGCCGTGCGCAGCCGGCAGCTGCTCGACGGCCGCTCCCACGAGTGGGCGCTCTCCTATCTCTCGGGCCTGATGATCGGCGCGGACGTGCGCGGAGCCATTCCGCTCTTCGAAGCCCGGGCGGAGGCGGTACTCATCGGGGATGGCGCGCTCAACGATCGGTATGCCCACGCATTGCGCCGCTTGGGTCTCGCCGCCTCCTGCCTCGATGGCGAGCAGTGCGCGCTGGCGGGTCTACGCACCTTGTGGCGCGCATGAGCTCCTCACCCCAGGTCTGGCCCGAGGGCATCCTGCCGCTGGTTGCGATCCTGCGCGGCATCCGGCCGGATGAGATCCTGGAGGTTGCCGCGGCGCTTCAGGAGGCCGGTATCGGCGCGATCGAGGTGCCGCTCAATTCGCCCTCGCCGCTCGAGAGCATCGAGCGTCTCGCCGCGAACTTCGGCGACCGCTGCCTCTGCGGGGCGGGCACCGTGCTGCGCCCGGCCGATGTCGCTGCAGTGCATGCCGCGGGCGGCCGGCTGATCGTGACACCCAACACGGCGCCCGCCGTGATCGAGCGGGCCGTGACTCTCGGGTTGACGGTCATGCCCGGCTTCGCCACGGCGACCGAGGCGTTCGCCGCGCTCGGCGCGGGCGCAGGCATGCTCAAGCTCTTTCCGGCGGCCAGCTACGGACCCTCGCACCTGAAAGCGTTGCGCGACGTGTTGCCGCCCGCCGTCTCCGTGTTTGCGGTAGGCGGCGTCGGCGCCGCCAATCTCGCGCCATGGCGCGCGGCCGGTTGTGCGGGTCTCGGTGTTGGCGGCGACCTCTATCGCGCCGGCCACCCGGCGGGCGAGGTGCATCGGCGCGCGCTCGCCCTCGTTGCCGCCTGGCGCGCGGCTCAGTGACCGGCGGCCTGCGGGCTGAGGTCGGCGGCCCAGGACCACGACGGCCGCAACCGCACGACCTCCACCGCCACCGGCTCCGATAGCTTCCAGGGCCGCGGCAGCGCATATTTGTGCGCAATTCTTACAAAGGCCTGCGCAACCGGATCGCCGGCGGGCACTTTTTCGTCGGTGGTGGTCCAGCGGCGCACCCAGCTCGCCTGCACGATGATCTGCGCGCGCAGCAGCTCCGCGTACGAGCCACCATTGCCGGCGGCGGCCGCCCGGCGTGCTGCGTGATCAGCCTCACGCGCCAGCTCTTCGATGCAGCCGTCGGTGAGGCGGATGCGGACCTTCAGCGTGTTGAGCTCTTCACGCAGCCATCGCGCCGCGGTGCCCTGCGCAAGCAGGAGAGCACGAATCCCCGAGTCTAGCCATGTCATACCCCATCCCCTGTTGTGAGCCGAAGACGTAACGGACCAACATGCACGCGCTGTGCCAACTCCGCGCGAAGCTTCAGCTCGGGCTGCGCATCCGATCCAACTACAACGAAGTCAGGTCTCCCGGCGCCTGACGAGGGAGATGAAGAAGAGCCCGCCGGCGACCATGACGATGAATGGACCGCTGGGCCGGCCGGCAAGCGATGCGACATAAGTCCCCGCTACCGTGCAAGCGACGGCAACCGCCACGGAAAGCATCAGCATGGTCCCGAGGCCACGCGCGAACCGTCTGGCGATCGCTGCGGGAATGATGATGAGTGAGCCCATCAGCAGCACCCCGAGGAACCGCAGGCCCAACCCGATGGTGAGCGCGAACGCCAGGAAGAAATAGAGATCGAGCCGCGCAACATCTACCGCGGAGGTCAGCGCGATCTCCGGTGAGACCAGGCGCACCACGAGCGCATTGCGCTCGCGCAGCACGAAGGCGATCACGATCAGCGCGCCGGCGATGCCGAACGCGGCTTCGCGCAGGGTCAGTCTTGCGGGTGTGCCGAGCAGGGCATCGATCAGCTCCTCGCCCGAGGTGATGATGCTGCCGACCGCCAGCGCCACGGCAAAAGTGACTCCGATCACCGCCTCGGTGGCAATGCGCATGCGCCGCTCCACCGCCCAGATGAGAACCGCACCCAAGAGCAGTAGCGCGAGCGCGCCCCAGAAAGGATTCACCCCGAGGATGAGCGCGATGCCGATCCCGGGCAGCGCGATATGCGACATGGGATCGGCGGCGAGCACCATCCGGCGCATGACGGCGAAGCTGCCGATGAGACCGGCCGCCACCGCCATGAGCACCGAGAGCGCCAGAGAGCCGAGCTCAGGAGTGATCGTGGACATGAAACCCCAGCGGCTGACCGTAGACCTCGTAGAGCGCCTCGGCCGTCAGTGCCGAGCGCGGTGGTCCGAAGCATGCTCCACTGCGTCCGAGGCAGAGCACGTAGTCCGCGTACCGATAGACGACGCTCAGGTCGTGAGAGACGAGAAGCACCGTCATGGCCCGTGTATCCTGCAAACCGTGAATCACCTCGTTGAGCTGAGCCTGCCCCGGGGCATCGATGCCCGCCGCCGGCTCATCCAGCAGCAGCACGTTGGGGCGCCCGAGGAGCGCGAAGGCGATGAGGAGGCGTTGGAACTGTCCGCCCGACATGTTGCCGATGGGCGTCGACAGCACCGCCTCGGGAAGGCCGACGGAGCGCAGCGCCTCGGCCTGCATCGCGGAGGAGCTGCCTGCGAGCGCCGCCCTGGCGCGCAGGAAATCACGGCCATTGAGCGGCAGGTCCCGCTCGATGTCGAGCTTCTGGGGAACATAGCCGAGCACCGTGCCAGCCGCCCAGGTGATCTTCCCGGTGTGGGGCAGCGCGCCGATCAGCGCCCGCAGCAGCACCGTCTTGCCGGCCCCATTCGGCCCGATTACGGCGAGACAGCTGCCCCGCGGCAGACTGAAGCCAACGCCTCGAATGACGTCCGTGCTGCCGAGCCGCACCGCCAAATCTCGAACTTCCAACGCATTGCGAGGCTCCGGTTTTGTCATCGGCCTATTGTACGTGAGACTCAGAGATCGCCGGCGATGCGTACCACATAGCGGCCGCGCGCCTCGCCCGCCATGAGATCGCCGCACGCCCGAGGCACCTCCTCCAGGCCGATGACGGCGCGCACGATCAGACGCTCGATATCGCGCGGCTTCCATTCGCCTGCCAGCTTCTCCCACACGGCCAGCCGCCAGGCACGCGGAACCTCGACCGAATGTATGCCGAGGAGACTGACTCCGCGCAGGATGAGCGGCATGACCGTAGCGTTCAGCGCCGGGGATTGAGCGAGGCCGACGCAGGCGATGTTGCCCCAGGGCCTCACCGTACGCATGAGGTAAGCGAGTGTGTCACCGCCGAGGTTGTCGACGGCGCCGCCCCAGACCGCCGTCTCGAGCGGCTTGCCGGCTGTCGCCAGGGAGCCTCGGGTGATCACCTCGTCCGCACCCAGCTCGCGCAGGTACGACGCCGCGTCCGGCTTGCCGGTGATCGCTGCGGTCGTGAAGCCCGCGCGTTTGAGCAGCCCGAGCGCGATACCGCCGACACCGCCCGTCGCCCCGGTGACCGCGACAGGACCGCGCTCCGGCGACTGGTGATTCTCGAGCAGCCGCCGCAGGGCGAGGGCGGCGGTGAAGCCTGCGGTGCCGAGAGCCATCGCCTCGAAGAGGGTCAGCCCCTTTGGCAGCGGCACCAAAGCCGCCGCCGGTAACCGGGCGCGCTCAGCCAGGCCGCCGTCCAGCGACTCGCCGAGTCCCGCCCCGGTCGCGAGCACGCGATCGCCGGGCCGGTAGCCGGGATCGGCGCTGGTCTCGACCACACCCGAGAGGTCGATGCCCGCCGTTCTTGGATAACCTCGCGCTATCGCACCTTTGCCGGTGACGGCGAGCGCATCCTTGTAGTTGAGACAGGAATAGGCTACCCGGACGACGACTTCTCCGGGTGTGAGGTCATCGAGAGTGACCGACTCCAGGCGCGCAAAGCGCCCGGCCGGCGCCTGCTGCACGCGTAATGCCTTGAAGCTGGACATGGAGATGCCTTGCCGACCGCGAATACCGCAGCCTAAACCGCGATGGGATGCGAGGCAAAAAACGGCCAGCGGCTCCCCGCCTCGCGCGCAGACGCTGCGCAAGAGCTGAATTCAGCTGCCGCGCTCGGCTTCCTCGCGCATCTGCCGCCACAGCGCCACCGCGTGCTCGTGCTCCGTTGCCTCGACTCCGAACGACACCCGCACCATCCAGCGGTCTCCCAGCACGGCGGGAGTCAGGTAGGCGCGGCCGGACTCGTTGATGCGCCGCACCCAGGCGAGCGTGTGGGCATCGAGGGCCTCGCCCTGCATACCCTGTGGGACGTGACGCACACACACGGTCTGGAACGGCACGGGCGCGAGGCGCTGCCATCCGGTCGCCGCATCGACCTGCGCCGCGAGCCAGCGTGCGTGCTCGAGGTCTCTTCGCAGGCGCTTCTGCAGGCCCTGCACGCCCTGCTCCCGGATGAGCAGCCAGAGCTTCAGGGCGCGGAACCGGCGGCCGAGCGGAATGCCCCAGTCCCGGAAATTCCTGACTTTCGCGTCGGCAGCGGTCCGCAGGTAGCTCGGATTCGTCGACATGACACGCACGAGGTGCTGCGCATCGCGCACGAAGTAAGTGGAGCAATCGAAGGAGGCGCCGAGCCACTTGTGCGGATTCAACACCAGCGAGTCCGCCGCCTCGATACCCTGCCAGAGCGGGCGGCATTCCGGGAGGATCATGGCGGAGCCCGCCATGGCCGCATCGACGTGCAACCATAGGCCGTGCGTGCGCGCGATGCTCGCAATCGACTCGAGCGGATCGACTCCGGTGGTCGCGGTGGAGCCCACCGTCGCCACGACCGCGCAAGGCACTCTTCCGGCGGCCTGGTCCGCCTCGACCGCGCGGCGCAGCGCCTCGGCGCTCATGCAGTAGCGATCGTCGACGGCGACGACACGCAGGTTCTCGCGTCCGAAGCCGGCAAGCAGCGCCGCCTTCTCGACGGAGCTGTGGCTCTGGGTCGAGGCATAGACGATGAGCGGCCGCTCGCTGGCCTGCAGGCCGCCGCGCGCAGCCCCGTGCGAGGTGGTGCGCTCCCGCGCGCAGATGAGAGCCACCAGGGTGGCGGTGGAGGCCGCGTCCTGGATCACGCCGCTCCAGGCTGCGGAAAGGCCCAACATCTGCCGCAGCCAGTCCGTGGTCAGCTCCTCGAGCTCGGTGAGCGCGGGGCTCGCCTGCCAGTTCAGGCCGAGCTGGGCCAGTCCGGTGCTGAGGAAGTCTCCGAGCACCGCGGCAAGCGAGCTGTTGGAAGGAAAGTAGGCGAAGAAGCGCGGATCCTGCCAATGGGTGCAGCCCGGCAGGATGAGGCTCGTCAGCTCATCGAGCAGGCCATCGAGAGACTGCGGTTGCGCCGGCGGCGTCGCGGGCAAGGCGGCGCGGACGTCGCCGGGGGCGACGCGGGACATCACGGGGAATTCGCCGCGCGCGGTGCTTGCCCGGTAGTCCGCAATCCAATCCACCACCTCGTGCCCCAGCCGGCGGAATTCCTCGATGTCCATGGCGAGCCGGATCAGGCGCGCATCACGCGCACGCGCAGCTCTGCCAGATCGGTGCCGTTGGCGGTCATGAGGTCGGAAGGGCCCACCGCGCCCACGCCCGCGGGCGTGCCGGTGAAGATGAGATCCCCGGGCTTGATCTCCCACGCGGCCGAGAGATGCGCGATGATCTCGGGAATCTTCCAGATCATGTCGCTCACCCTGCCATGTTGGCGGGGCACGCCGTTCACATCGAGAGTGATCTCGATCTTCGAGACGTCTTCCAGCCACGCCGCGGGAGTGATGCCGCCCACTGGCGCGGAGCGGTCGAAAGCCTTGCCGATGCACCACGGACGGCCGAGCTTCTTCATCTCGGTCTGCAGGTCGCGGCGTGTCATGTCGAGACCGACCGCATAGCCGTAGATGCAGCGCTCGGCGTCGGCGGGACTCAGGTTGCTGCCGCCTTCGCGCATGGCGACGACCAGCTCCACCTCGTGGTGCAGGTCCTGCGTGAGGCCCGGATAGCGCAGCACGCCGGTCTCGCCCTCCGCCACCGACAGCACGGCATCGGCGGGCTTCATGAAAAAGAACGGCGGCTCGCGGCCCGTCTGACCCATCTCCCGCGCGTGATCGGCGTAGTTGCGGCCGACGCAGTAGATGCGGTGCACCGGAAACCAGCCCGTCGAGCCGACGATCCGCACGGCTGCGTGCGCCGGCGGAGCGAAGACGTATCTCATGTGCGTATTATAATCCGAATCGTCACCGGAGCGGTCTGAACTCGCTGTAACGAATGACCGGCGACGGACGAACCCATGGGAGACCCTTGGAGATGGAATCCCCGGCCGGCCGGGCGGTCTCACTCCCTCAGGAGCCATCCCATGACGCCCCGCATACCCCGGATTCCCCCCTCGCAGATCACTCCGCCGGAAGTCTACTTCAATCGCCGCTCCTTCCTGGCCGTTGCGCTGGGCGCGGGGGTGGGCGCCTCGATCACAGCCGCGCGGGCGGCCGTCCTGCCCGCAGCAGCCGGCGCCCCTCTCGCCTTCACCCCGAACCCGGCCGAGTCCGTCGCCGCCCTGGTGAGGGTGAGCGGCCAGGATGAGACCCCGAACACCTGGGAGGAGATCACGAATTACAACAACTACTACGAGTTCGGCGTCGACAAGACCGACCCGGCCGAGAACGCCCATCGGCTCAGCACCCGGCCCTGGAGCGTCGCGGTCGAG
>JAGWPE010000034.1 GCA_028870635.1 Gammaproteobacteria bacterium
TGCGACGGCGACAGTCCGGATGACGGCAGCGAAATTCTGACGCTCTCGCCGTTGATGATGGAGTTGGTATGCAGGACCGCGAGCGCTCCCGCGCGGCGGCCGAAGCGCAGCGAGCGCCCGAGCGGCGTGGCAGGCTCGGGCGCGGCCATCTGCTCCTCGAGCGCGGCCAGCATTTCCTGCGACAGCCGCCAGTCGGCGCCGATGTGCCAGGCGAAGACCGCCGAGTGCGACTCGAGTATGGAGGCGATCACCAGAGGATCGACTCCCTCCCGCGCAGGCGCAGGCGCAGGCGGGCAGTGCTCGAGCACCGACCGGAAGAGGACGATCTCGGCAAGTCCGCTGATGAGGCTCAGCAACTCCGCCGCGAACGGATTCGCACGCTCCACCAGGGCCGCGTGCGGGATGGCTGCGTGCGCCGAGCGCACCGCGTGCTCCCACACGAGCTCCGGAAACCGCGGAGCCCCGCCGGCGCCGGAAATCTGGAAGATCGGCTGCATGAGGGCGGCCGCCATGACCGAGCGCAGGCCCTCGCTCCCGAGCATCACGATGGCCCGCTCTATGGTCTCGATCGGCTGCGGCGTGACCCGATAGAAGGAGCTGTTCGCCACGCGCAGCAGGCTTCCGACCAGCGCGGGGTCGCGCGCCACGATCGCCACCAGCTGCCGCACCGAGACGCTCTCGTCATTGACGGCGCGGATCAGCTCGGGAAGAAGATTCGGCCGCCGCGGGAAGTAACGCCTCTGGCTGGCCGGATCACCGATCGCCGCGAGGGCGGCCGCCACGACGCGCTCGCGCGCAGGGTCCTCCTGCCCGGCCGGAGCCCGGACATCGAGCCCGAGCTCCAGCTCCCGCAGACATCTGAAGGCCTCGGTGTAATCGAGGAATTGCACCGAGGCCGCCTGCAGTACCGGGGGCTCGGGCATATGGCGCGGATCGAACGGGACCTCGCCCTCGACCTCGGGGGTTTCACCCGCGCGCGCATGCGCGTTGCCGAGAGCGACGGCGCGCCGCAATAAAGAGAGGAACCGGATCACTTCTATGGCCGCCTCGCCTGTGAGAATTGGCGTCTCTCCCGGCGGTCTACAGTTTTCGGCCGCGGGCCGGAATTACCCAGACCGGCCGCCCGGTTCTGTGACCTGCCGCACGCCCCGACCGCGTCACGCTTCAATCTTGCGGAGCCACAGCCCCCGCGGCGCCCGGACATCTTTGTGGCGTCCACCTTCCAGGAACATATATCGTAGGCGATTGCTACGGAATCCTGATGCACACCAAAGGCTCCCGAGTCCTCCCGCGCGCGATCGGCTTCCGCGAGTTCCTGGTCCTCACTGCCGCCGTCATGGCGTGCCAGGCGATCGCGGTGGACACGATGCTGCCGGCGCTACCGGCCATCGCGCACGACCTCGGCGTGACCGATGCGAACAGCGCGCAATGGGTGATCACCACCTACATAGCCGGCGTCGGCCTCGGTCAATTGTTCTGGGGAATGCTCTCGGACCGATTTGGCAGAAGGCGGGTGCTGCTGATCGGCCTCACGCTCTACGTCATAGCCGCGGCCGCGGTAGGCATGGCCGGCGACTTCGAGGCTCTGCTTGCCTGGCGCTTCGCGCACGGCATCGCGGCCGCCAGCATGGTCATCTCGCGCTCCATCATCCGCGACCTCTACGGCGGCCGACAGATGGCGCGCGTGATGTCGCTGACCTTCATCGTGTTCATCATGGTCCCGATCATCGCGCCCAGCATCGGGCAGATGGTCCTGCTGGTGGCTCCGTGGCGAGCCCTGTTCCACGTGTTCTGCGCGTTCGCCGCCGCCGTCCTGCTATGGGTGTACTTTCGCCTGCCCGAGACCTTGCATCCCGAATACCGCATGACGCTGACGGTAGGGCATGTCGTCGGCGCGGCCGGCAAAGTCGCCTCTGATCGCGCCTCGCTCTGGTACACACTCTGCGTCGCGCTGATGTTCGGCTCGATCATCGGCTACGTGGGAATGATGCCGCAGATCTTCGCAGCGGTTTTCCACCGCCCCACGCTGATGCCCTCCGCGTTTGCAATGTGCGCCGCGTCGATGGGCGCCGCATCATTCCTCAACTCGAGGGTCGTCGAGCGGTTCGGCATGCGGATGATCTCCCAGGCGGGCCTGCTGGTCTTCATCGTCATGACCGGCATCCACGTGCTGGTCGCCGGCCTCGGGGCCGAGACTCTCTGGACGTTCATCGTCCTGCAGGGCGCGACCATGGGCTGCCTCGGTCTCATCATGGCCAACTTCGGCGCCATGGCGATGGAACAGATGGGGCCGGTTGCGGGCATCGCCGCCTCACTCCAGGGCTGCATCGGAACATGCGGCGGCGCCCTGATCGCGGCCCTCATCGGGCAGCAGTTCAGCGGCTCGACGCTGCCGCTCGCTCTTGGCGCCCTGCTCTGTGGCCTGGCGTCCCTGGGGTTCGTGCTGCTCGCGGAAGGAGGACGGCTGTTTCGGCCGCATCAGCTCGTGCCCGGCGACGCCTCAGCCGCATCTGCCATTCACTGACTTGGCGGCATGGCGGTTGCTCACCTCATCGCCGGGTCACAAGCAGATCCCAAGGAGCAACGGCATGACTTCCAAAGTACAAGGTGAAGGCGATTACGAATCCGCTCGCCGCTATGACGAGGAGACGAAGCGCTTCGTGGATGAGAAGACCAAGGGCGGAAAGACTCTCGAAGGCTCAGCCTCCGAGGCGTCCGACAAGCTGACGCCCGAGGAGAAAGAAGCGCGGTCTCGGGCAAAGTCGGTGGGACAGGACAAGCGGGACGCGGACGTATTGCGCGAGGCGGAAAAGCAGCGCAAGCACTGACCGGAGCGCTCCTCCAGAGCGCAATTCCCTGATTGGCGGAGAGGGTGGGATTCGAACCCACGGTCCTCTTGCGAGGACGCCGGTTTTCAAGACCGGTGCAATCAACCGCTCTGCCACCTCTCCGGCGCGCGGGAGCTCAGGGCGGGGAATGCTATCAAAATTGGCCCGGGCGGGCCGGCACCCTCGCCTTGACCTCGGCCGCGCCGGCCTCGCGCTCGCGCCGCCGCGCAGGCAATATCTCATCGTCCGGCCCGTCAAGAGATCCATGCCCACCGAAAGCGCTGCCGCGCAGCCCGCCCCCTTGCCCCTCTCCAGCACGACCCGAACGCGCCGGCGGCCGTCTCGCTTCATCCGCAACATCGTCACGCTCATCGCACTGCTGCACATCTACGTGGGTGTCCGGCTGCTGCCTGCGCTGCCGATCGCGGCACTCGGACGTGCGCTCGGCGCTCTCGCGCTCTGCGCTTCCTTCGCCCTGATCATCGCGGGCGCTCGTGCCCGCAGGGTCCAGGACAACCGCTTTGCGGCGAACCTCGCCTGGATCGGGTCCCTCAACGGAGGTTTCTTCTCCTCCCTTGCCGTCCTCACGGTGAGCCGCGACTTCCTCCTTGGACCGGCCGTGCTCATCGTCTCCCGGGGCGAAGCCGGCAGGCTCGAGGCAGCTTCGGCCATCGCCGTACCGCTTCTCGCAGTCCTCGCCACGGTCGTGGGATACATCGACGCGCGCCGCTGGCCTCGCGTGGTCGATGTCGAGGTGCCGCTGCTCCATCTGCCGACCGAGCTGCAAGGGTTCACCATCGCGCAGATCAGCGACGTGCATATCGGTCCCACCATCAAGCGAGACTTCCTGCGTGGCATCGTGGAGATCGTCAATTCCCTCGGGGTCGACCTCGTCGCCATCACCGGAGACCTGGTGGACGGCTCGGTCGAGCAACTGGCGCCGCACGTCGAGCCACTCTCCCGGCTGCGCGCGCGCCACGGCGCCTATTTCGTCACCGGCAACCACGAGTACTATTCCGGCGCCGGTGCCTGGGTCGCGGAGCTGCGCCGCCTGGGGCTGCACGTCCTGCTGAACGAGCACGTCGTGTTGGATCATCGCGGCGCCCCGCTCCTCATCGCGGGCGTCACCGACTACAGCGCCCAATGGTTCGATCCGGCGCATCGCAGCGACCCCGAGGCGGCTCTGGCGGGCGCGCCCCCCGGCCTGAGGCCCAGAGTGCTGCTCGCGCACCAGCCCCGCTCGGCTGCGGCGGCCGCGGACGCCGGCTTCGACCTGCAGCTGTCGGGCCACACGCACGGCGGTCAGTTCTGGCCCTGGAATCTCTTCGTGCGGCTGCAGCAGCCGTTTACCGCGGGCCTGAACCGGTTGGGGAAGCTGTGGGTCTATACCAGCCGCGGCAGCGGCTACTGGGGCCCGCCGAAGCGATTGGGCGTGCCGTCGGAGATCGCCCGCGTGCGGCTAGTGCCCGCCCTGCGAAGCTGAGACAATCGCCCCCACTTCAGCCCTGGCCGCCACCGAGGGCCTTCCCATGCTGGACCCTGCGCTCGAGATCGAAGACCACGCCCAAACGGTGTCCCTGGTGGTTGCCGTCGCCGATTACGCGGCGACTTCCGTCATCATCAGCGACTTCGCGCTCAATATCGCGCGGCTGTGTCTGGTCGATGCCCTCGGCCGCGGCTTCGAGGCGCTCCGTGATCCGGAATGCGCCGCGCTCATAGGTCCGCTCGTGCCAGGCGCGCTGCTGCCGGGCGGAGCGCGCGTCCCGGGAACGTCCCTGGAGCTCGATCCCGCGCAGGCCGCCTTCTGCAACAGCCTGCTCCTCTGCCGGGCCGCGGACGGTGAGCGTGCCGCCGACTCGCTCGGGGCCATCCTGGCCGTCGCCGACTACCAGGCACGCAAAGCCACCATGGAGGGCGAGTCACCCCCCAGGGTGTACGACGTCCTCAACGCGATCGGCAAGACACTGCAGATCCAAGGCGTGCTCGCCTACGAGGGCGGGCCGCAGGACACAGCGATTGCGACACTTCGCTTTGCGCGCGTGGCCGCGACGGCGATCGTGACCGCTCAGTTGGGCGGCACTCACGAACAGATCGCGACTGCCCTCAGCCATGCATGCGCCAATGATGACGCAATGCTGATCGAGGCTGACGGCCAA
>JAGWPE010000335.1 GCA_028870635.1 Gammaproteobacteria bacterium
CGGGCCGGCGAAGCTCACTACATTATCCGCAGCGGCGGCAACACGCGGCTGTCGATTCTGCGGGAGCTCTGGGCGGAGACCAAGGACGAACGCTTTTTCCGGATCCCCTGCCTCTTTCGCCCCTGGACCGCGCGCGGCGAGATCGTGGCGCTGACCGGGCACCTGGCCGAGAACGAGCTGCACGGGGGGCTCACCTTCATCGAGCGGGCGCTTGGCGTCGAGAAGGCGCGGGAGCTTTACGAGCAGGAATCAGGAGAGTCTCTGACCCAGAGCCAGCTTGCACAGCGACTGACCGCAGACGGCTATCCCATCACCCAGCCGCACATCAGCCGGATGCAGGACGCCGTGCGCTATCTCCTCCCGGCCATTCCGTCCATCCTCTATGCGGGACTCGGCAAGCCCCAGATCGAGCGGCTCGCGACGCTGCGCAAGGGCGCCGAGCGTGCCTGGGAACGACACGCGAGAGAGAAGGCTCCGAAGGTCGACTTCCCGAGTCTTTGGCAGGAGGTGCTCGCAAGCTTCGAGGCGGCACCGAGCGACTTCACCGCGGAGCGCGCGCAGGATGAGCTCGTCGGCCAGATGGCAGAATTCTTGGGCGTCGATTATGACACCCTCAGCCTCGAGATCGTGGACGCCGAGGCCGGGCAACGGGTGCGAAGCCGCGAACTCGTGCTCTCGATGGCATCTGAGTCCACGGCTCGCGAGAACTCGGCGGCCTCCGAGAGCCTAAGTCGGACGCATCCAGGGCAGAGTATCCCGACGCATCTCGCAAGCGGGCACAGGGCGCGCTCAGGTGTACCTGACACGCCAGCGCGTCGGCCGGTGGGAAGAGATTCGGCGCCGTCTCACGAAAGAATGCGACGAAGCCCCGACGCTGAAGCCGAGCGGAACGCGAGAATCGAGGCCCATATCGTCTCACCCCTCGAGACGACGGAACGCCTACGGGCGATCGAACGGACGATTGCCGAGGCGACCGGCGAGAGCCCACCCGATTTCGAGAGCAATGTCCTGCGCGCCATTCCGGTGCAGGCCGGGAGTCTCTATCCGATCTCGGACGTTTGGTACATCGAGCCGGACCTGGATGACCCCGAGCGGCTGCGCACCCATATCGCGCAGCTCGCCCGCGAAATTGCCCAAGAAGCCGGACTCGCTGCCTGCATCGACCCGGTTAAGGAAGGAGTTGGATTTCTCTGCACACGACCACAGACCGGGAAGGACCAACCGCCCGGTATCTTTAGACGCGCGGTGCTCTCGTTGCTCGGCGTCCTGAGCGCGGGATACCTGCCTCCCCCCCCTGCAGGTTGCGGCCCCCGCCCGACGATCGATGCCGTTCGGCTGGTCGATGATCTGGCGCTGCTTCTCCTTGGACCTGCGCCCGCGCGGCTGTCGGGCCAGACTTCCGCGCCGGCGGCCGGCCCTGTGCAGGGCGCAGCCCCTGTGCGTCTGAGCGATGTAGGACTCGTCAAGCTTTTTCGCCTGATCCGGCTCGCTCGGCGCCTGCTCGAATGGCAGTCCCCGCCGCGCGGCCAGGACGATGAACGCTGATAGGTGCTACGAGCCCAATGGGAGACACCCCTATGGCATCCCCGCATCCCCTGAACCAGGCTGTCGTCGCCCAGGCGCTGCATGACCTTCGCAACGGTCAACTGCGGCGCTGCCAGGCCATGGGATTCAGCGCTCCGGCGCTCGAGGCCCTGAAACACCCCGCCCTGGTGAGTCTCCTCGTCAACAGCCAAGTCCCTTGGTGCTCGGTCAAAGTCAACTCCGAGGTCCTCGAGCGGCTCCTCGATCAGGTGCGGGATGTCGCACGGGAAATCGCCTCCA
>JAGWPE010000336.1 GCA_028870635.1 Gammaproteobacteria bacterium
GCGTCTCCGCGATGAGATGGGCGATGTGCTCGAGAACGGGTTTGCTCTTCGGCGTGAGCCACAGGGTGTGCGCCCGCCGGTCCGCCGGATCGAAGCGCCGCTGCACCCAGCCGTCCGCCTCCATCCGATCGAGGATCCTCACCAAGGTCATGGGATCGAGCTCCGTCAGCTCCGACAGGCGCTTCTGACTCACTCCTTCGTTGTTCTCGAGATGAAGCAGCGCACGGCACTGCGGCAGGGTGAGGGAGAGCGCCTGCGCCCGCTCCTCGAACCGCCGCGTGTAGCGGCGGCTCGTGTCCTTCAGGAGGAACCCGAGCTGGCGGTTGAGGTCCATGGCCATAGTGAGATATATAATATCACCATATATCATATCTTGTGATACCACTAGAGCTCCGGCAGCTCGCCTGTAGAATCCGCCCCACCGGTCGCTCACGCGGTTTTCACTTCGAGGCACAACGCTCCATGTTCGCTCGCAGGATGTCCCTCTCGTCATGCCTCTCGCGCCGATCCGGCCTGCTCGCCGCGGCATACGCCGCCCTGCTCGTCTTCTCTTCAGGGACCATCGCCGGGGCTGCCGATCTGGCGGCCGCACCCGCCCCTTTCGTAGCCACCCCCGCACGGCTCTTCGGGCCGCTCTTCGTGCAGGTGCAGATGGACGCGCTGTTCCCTGACGGCAAGGCGTTTCCCGATGCGACACCCAAGGACCCACCGCCAGTCATCCTGGGGCGCTATCGCGCCGCGAAGCCCCGCTCGCAGGCGGAGTTGCTGAGTTTCGTGCAGAGCACCTTCTCCTTCCCCACGGAGGCGCGCACGCCGCCCGCGCGGCCGGACAAGAGTCTGGAGGCGCACATCGCGAGGCTGTGGCCGCTGCTGACTCGCCAGCCGGCCGTGCCGCCCGCCTACTCCTCGCTCCTTTACGTCCCGAAACCCTACGTCGTGCCCGGCGGACGCTTCAGGGAGTTCTATTACTGGGACTCCTACTTCACCATGCTCGGACTGATCCCCGACGGCCATGTCGATACGGCCCGCGACCTCGTCGCTGATTTCTCCTACATGCTGCGCGAGTACGGACACATTCCCAATGGAGCGCGCACGTATTATCTGTCGCGCTCGCAGCCGCCGATGTATTACCTCATGGTCGGGCTCCTCTCTCCCGACCCGGCTGCCGCGTGGTCGCGCCATCTGCAGGACCTGGAGCGCGAGTACGCCTACTGGATGGCAGGCTCGGGCGCGCTGCGGCCCGGAATGGCGCGCCGCAACGTGGTGGAGATGCCCGACGGCTCTCTCCTCAATCGGTATTGGGACGCCTCCGACACACCTCGCGATGAGTCCTACCGCAATGACGTTCTGGTTGCGCGCGCTTCGGGCAGGCCCCCTGCGCAGGTATATCGAGACATCCGTGCCGCGGCGGAGAGCGGCTGGGATTTCAGCTCCCGCTGGCTGGCCGACGGACGGCATCTCACCACGATCCGCACCACTGACATCGTACCGGTCGACCTCAACAGCCTCCTCTACGGCCTGGAGCGGGCGATCTCCCGCGGCTGCGCCGCGCGTCACGAGCCCGCGTGTGCGCAAGGCTTCGCCGCGCGTGCCCGCCGCCGCCGAAAGGCGATCGACCGCTATCTCTGGGATGCCAAGGCAGGCTACTTCATGGATTACGACTGGCGGCACGACAGGCGCACCGGAGAGCTCAGCGCGGCAACGCTCTATCCGCTATTCACCGGCGTCGCCGACATGAGCCAGGCGGACGCCGTCGGCTCGGTTACGCAGACGCGGCTGCTCGAGGAAGGCGGGATCGTCACCACCAACATCACCTCCGGACAGCAGTGGGACGCGCCCAATGGCTGGCCGCCCCTGCAGTGGATCGCCGTCATCGGATTCCGTCGTTACGATCAGCCGGCGCTCGCGCGGGAGATAGCCCGCCGCTGGCTTGCCACCGTCGAGCGCGTCTTCACCAACACGGGAAAGCTGGTCGAGAAATATGACGTCGAGCACAATCTTCCCGGCGGCGGGGGAGAGTATCCTCTGCAGGACGGATTCGGCTGGACCAACGGTGTGACGCGGGCACTGCTTGGGCTCTATCCTGACCTTGCGCCAGGTAGGCGAGCGGCTACCGCAGGGGTAAACTAGCAGCATGGCAACGGGTTGGGCCGGCGAGGGCGCCGTACAAGATCAGATCGATGCGACCGTGACGGACGGCATCCAGCGCGCGAAGAGCCGGCTGCCGCAGGGGCCCGGGCTCACCCATTGCGCCGGCTGCGGCGCGCAGATCCCCGAGGCGCGGCGCAAAGCCATCCCGGGCGTGCGTCTGTGCATCGCCTGTCAGGACGCCGCCGATCGCGATTCGGCTCAATTCAGCGGATACAATCGCCGCGGCAGCAAGGACAGTCAGCTCCGCTGATCGCGGCGGCGCTGTCGGGCATTTCGTTCCCCCGTGTCGCTCATAGCGCTTCGTGATGCTCATCTTGCGCTCGGCGACCGGCCGCTGCTCGATGGGGCGCGGCTCACGCTGCAGCCCGGCGAGCGCCTCGGACTCATCGGCCGCAACGGCACCGGCAAGTCGACACTGCTGCGGATCATTGCCGGCCGGACCTCATTGGACGGAGGCGAGCGGCAAGTCCGCGAAGGACTGCGCATCGCGTTCGTGGAGCAGGAGCCTGAGCTCCCCGCGGCGCGCACGCTGCGCGAGAGCCTCCTGGAACGCGCGCAGGCCGGCATGCAAGGCTTCGCGGGCGACGCCCTGCTCGACAACGAACGCGAGCGCTGGATCTTCGAGAGCCGCTTGACGGAGTTCCTGCAACGCTTGGAGCTCGATCCGGAAATGGCTCCGGCGACCGGCTCCGGAGGCGAGCGCAAGCGCGCGGCTCTGGCCCTCGTGCTGGCCGCCCAACCGGACCTCCTCCTGCTCGATGAGCCGACGAATCACCTCGATATCGGTGCGATCGAGCGGCTGGAGGAGCTGCTGCTCAAGACACCCGCGGCCGTCGTGGTCACTCACGACCGCGCCTTTCTCGATCGGGTCACGACTCGGATCGTGGAGCTCGACCGCGGCGTGCTGCGCTCCTATCCCGGGAATTTCGCGGCGTACGAGGCCCGGCGCGAGCAGGAGCTCGCCGCCGAGGAGGTTGCGAATCGCAGGTTCGACAAGTTTTGGGCGCAGGAGGAGATCTGGATCCGCAAAGGGGTCGAGGCCCGCCGCACCCGCAACGAAGGAAGGGTGCGCCGGCTGCAGCGGCTGCGCCTCGATCGGGCCGAGCGGCGCGAGCGCCTCGGCACGATGAAGATGAGTCTGGACACGGGGCCGCGCTCCGGCCAGCTCGTCGCGGAGCTCACGGACGTGGGTAGAAGCGTCGCGGGACGCAGTCTGATCGCGCACCTCTCGATGCGCATCCTGCGCGGCGACCGCATCGGACTCATCGGCCCCAACGGCGCCGGCAAGACCACGCTCATCCGGCTCATCCTCGGCCAACAGCCGCCCGATGAGGGCAGCGTGCGACTCGGCACGAATCTCAAGGTCGCGTACTTCGACCAGCTGCGGGAGCAGCTCGACCCGGAGGCGACTCTCGCCGACATGATCAGTCCGGGATCCGAGTGGATTGAAATCGGCGGCGAGCGCAAGCACGTCATGAGCTATCTCGGCGACTTCCTGTTTCCGGCGCAGCGGGCGCGCTCGCCGGTCAGGATGCTCTCGGGCGGCGAGCGCAACCGGCTGCTGCTCGCGCGGCTCTTCGCCCAGCCCGCCAATCTGCTCGTGCTGGACGAGCCGACCAACGATCTCGACATCGAGTCTCTGGAGCTGCTCGAGCAGAAGTTGCAGGACTACACCGGCACGCTGCTGCTCGTGAGCCACGACCGCCGCTTTCTCGACAACGTCGTGACTCAGACTCTCGCCGCGGAAGGCGGCGGTGCTTGGCGCGAATACGTGGGCGGCTACAGCGACTGGCTGCAGCAGCGAAGCGCCGCACCGGCCGCGGACACCGGCGGCAATGCCCCGCGGGAGGCCGCGAGCCAGGTGACGCAGGCGGCACCCAAACCGCGCACGCGGCTCGGCCACAAGGAGCAAAGGGAGCTGACCTCGCTCCCCGGCGAGATCGAGGGGCTGGAGCAGGAGCAGGCGGCAATCACGGCGCGCATGAGCGCACCGGACTATCACCTGCAGGGCGGGCCGCAGATCCGCGCCGACCGCACGCGCCTGGAGGAAATCGAGGCATTGCTGCTCGCCAAGTTCGAGCGTTGGGAAGCGCTGGAGGCCGAGCGCAGCCGCTTGGTCCGGTAAGCGCCCCCCGTTAAGATAGCCGGCCGATGTCTACCAGCCGTACCGATGAGGCCGCCGGACTTCCTCCGGGGGATGGATGGCCGGCCTCCCTGCGGAGACTGCCGCTGGTCAGGCTGCTCGTTTTCTTCGGAGTGCTTCTCGCGGGCGACATTGCCGTGCAGTTCGGCAGGATCTGGGTGATCCGGCGCGCGCCGCCGGATGCCGCCGGTTGGACATCGATCATTGCAGCTCTCGCGTCTGCGGCAGTCCTGCTGGGAATTTACATCGCTCTCGTCCGCTCGATGGAGCGGCGCGAGGCTCGAGAGCTTGCGCCGCGTGCGATCCACGGTCTGGCCGGCATCATTCTGGGCCTGGCGCTTTTCTCGAGTGTGTTCGGACTGCTCCACCTCATCGGCGTCGCGCAGTGGCAGGGAATGGCCGCGCACTTCGATGTTGCTCCTATGCTCGCTGCCTCGATCCTGGCGGCGGTAGGCGAGGAGTTGGCCTTCCGCGGCGCGCTGTTCCGCATCCTCGAGGAAGGGTTCGGCACGGGGACCGCTCTCGTCATATCCGCGGCTCTCTTCGGGCTGCTGCATGCGCTGAACCCGGGCGCCACGGTCGTGTCAACCGCGGCCATCTCCCTCGAAGCCGGGATTCTGCTCGCCGCCGCCTACGCCGTGACACGGAATCTCTGGTTTCCCATCGGCCTCCATCTCGGCTGGAATTTCACCGAGGGAGGAATCTTTGGCGTATCGGTCTCCGGCGGTCATGCCGGCGGGGGGATTTTCTCGGTCTCGTTCGCCGGACCCAACCTGCTGACCGGAGGGAAGTTCGGCCCCGAGGCGTCCCTCGTGGCGATCGCCGTATGCCTCGCAACAGCCATCGTGTTGCTCGCGCTCACCGTCCGCAGCGGCCGCTGGATCTCGATGCGGCGCGACGCATTGCGCTCTCCCGCCACGTGATGGCCGGCGCCAAGCCATACTCGGAAGCCTGCGAGCGAAACCGCGCCCCGATTCTCGATGTGCTGCGGGAGCACTTCACCGATCGCCGTCACGTACTCGAGATCGGCAGCGGCACCGGGCAACATGCGGTGCATTTTGCCGCCGCGCTGCCTCATCTGATCTGGCAGACCTCCGATCTCGAGCCGAGCCTGCCGGGTATCCGACTATGGTCCGTGGAATCGGGCCTGCGCAATCTACCGGACCCGATCGCTCTCGATGTGACGGGCTTCTGGCCCAAGGCGCATTTCGATGCCGTTTTCACCGCGAACACGCTGCATATCATGAGCTGGCCGGACGTACACGCCTTGTTCGCGGCACTGCCCGGGGCGCTCACTGCTGACGCTTTGCTTGCCGTGTATGGACCTTTCAATTATGACGGCCGCTTCACCAGTCCGAGCAACGCCTCTTTCGATGCGTGGCTCAAGCAGCGCTCACCGCATAGCGGCATCCGTGACTTTGCGGAGGTCGACGGGCTGGCGCGCTCGGTCGGATTCACTCTCGTGGAAGATCTGCCCATGCCGGCGAACAATCGAATGCTGGTCTGGCGGCGCGCCGCCGGGCAAGGGGATGAGCCGTAATCATGAGAAGGACTCTGGGGTCGTTGCTCGTGGCGCTGAAAGTCAGGTCGCGCGCAGTGCGGTGGTCACGGGCACCCGGGCGGCGCGCAGCGCGGGCAGGATTCCGCCGATCAGGCCCATGGCCAGCGCCCAGGCCACGCCGAGGAGCGCCAGAGCCGGCGTGACATCGAGCCGGAAGCTGTAGCCGAAAGGACTCGCCGAAAGTCCGCTGAAAAAAAACCACGCCAGGGCGGCGCCGAGCAGCGCGCCCGGCAAAGCCAGCAGCATCGATTCGCAGAGGGTAGAGGTGACGATCGTACCCGGACGGAATCCGAGGGCGCGCAGAGTCGCGAGCTCGCGTCGGCGCGAGTCGACGATCGCATACAGGGAGTTGATCGCCCCCAGCGTCCCGCCGATCGCCATGATGGCGCCGACGAAATAGCTCGTGAAGTCGAGGATCGAGTTCAGCGGCTTGAAATTCCGGGCCATCACGGTCCGCTGCCGCTCCGGGTAGAGGTGTACCGCCGGATCGGCTTTGAGGGCGGCGCTGAAGGCGTCGAAATCCGCAGCCGAGCGGAGCATGACCTCGATCCCGCTGTAGGTGTCGCGGGAAAACGCCGACATGATCGTGTTGACGTCGGCAAATATCGTGCACTGGCCGTTGAAATCGGCGCCGAAGTGGCCGACCACGGTCCACGCCATGCCGCGAATCGAGCGCCGGTCGCCGATCTGGAACCCGGAGAACAGACGCGTGCATGCATTGCTCGCCACGAGCTCGTGCATGCCGGGACGAAACATGCGTCCGCCGGTGAATCGCATTTCCGGCCGGTAGGCGGTGATATTGGATGTAACGCCGATCAACGGAATGAAGATGCGCGCGCCCGATCCGCGCCGGCGTCCGTCAATCGGGATCATCGACTCCATCACGACGATCGGCCGTCCGTCCCCGTCCCGGCGAATGTAGGGCAGGTTCCGGACCGCCGCCGCATCCTGCCGAGGAATGCTGCCGAATAGCGGCCGCTGCCCCAGCTCCGCGACGACGACCCGATCATCGCGCACGCCGCTCATCTCCTGCCGCCGCGCTCCGGCGCCCATGGCCAGCATGGAAACCAATACTCCCACTGCGCAACCTACGCCGACGATGATGGTCAGTACCGGCCCCCGGCGCAGCACGAGCCCGGACAAGCTCACACGAAGGAGCGCGAGAAATTGTCGGATGGCGCTCATGGAGCGCTGCCTATCGCTCGGCCAGCGCCGCGGCGACCTCGAGTCGCGCTGCGAGGATGGCGGGGACCGCCGCGCTCAGGAGCGCCACGACCACGGCCGCAACGAGACCGGCGAGGACGATGATCCAGGGCATTGAGAGGCCATGGACGAAGCGCGAAGCGTAGGGGAACGCGAAGGTCGCCACAGCCAGGCCAAAGCCCGCGGCGGCCACGCAAATTACCGTTGCCTCAGCCAGTGTCAGAGCGAAAACCGCGCCATCCGTGAAGCCGACCGTCTTCAATACCGCGATCTCGGACGTCCGCTCGCGCACCGACTGGATCATCATGGTGGCAGTTGCGAAGAGGAGAGCCGCCATCACCGCTGCGACGACCGCGCGGATGAGGAACTCCAGGTCGCCTATGGACTGCAGGTTGGCCTGCGCCAGCTCGCGTATGGACTCGCTGCGAGTCTCGTTGGGCGAGTTTGCGAAGCGCGCGTCGATGGCATCGGACTCGCTCGCAGCCCTTCGCGGGTCGGCAATCCTGACGTTGAAATGGTGCACAGTGTCCTTGCCGCCGGCCCGGGCCTCGTTCCAATAGTCATAATTGATCAGAACGTTGCTGTCCCCGCCGCCGACGTCGCTATCGGTGAAGGTCCCGACCATGTCGAACGTCCAATCGGACGACCCGTCGCGGCTCATCACCCCGGTCTTCAGCGGGATGCGGTCCCCGATCTTCCAGCCGTATTTTTTCGCCAGCTCCGCTCTGACGAGGATAGCCGTCCTCGTCGCCCGGAAGGCTTTGACGTAGGCCGGAGAGATCGTGTACGTGAACGCCGAGAGCCAACCCTTGTCGGGCCTCACGGCCACGATACCCACCTGCTGCTCGGGATTCTGATAGGTGCCCAAGGACAGGTCGACCGGGATCACTTCCCTCACTCCCGGCACGGAGCCGATCTGTCCGAGCATTCCGAGAGGCAGCGGCTCCGCCCAGCTCAGGCGGCTGTGAACGATGAGCAGGTCGGCCCGCGCCGAGGCGATCGCGTGATCGGCGCCCGTCTTGATGCCCTGCAGCACGCCGAACAGGGTGAACGCCA
>JAGWPE010000337.1 GCA_028870635.1 Gammaproteobacteria bacterium
CCGAGAAAGTTCGTGCTTTCGAGACCCAGCTGGCCGTCGGCCGCGGCTCAGGTCTCCAGCCAGAACGTGACCGGCCCGTCGTTGACCAGCTCCACCTGCATGTGGGCGCCGAACTCCCCGGCGGCCACCGGCGAGTGTGCGCTCATCGCCTGCTCGAGGAGGTATGCGAAGAGCTCCCGTGCCGTCTCCGAGGCGGCCGCCGTGCTGAACCCTGGGCGGGTGCCCTTGTGGGTGTCGGCCGCCAGTGTGAACTGCGGTACCAGCAGCAATCCCCCGGCGGCCGCCTGCAGCGACAGATTCATCCGCCCCTGCGCATCGGGAAAGATGCGGTACGTCAGCAGCCGCTCGAGGAGCCGATCCGCCGCCGCGTGGTCGTCCTGCGGGCGCACTCCGATCAATGCGAGCATGCCCGGGCCGATCTCTCCCAGGGGGCGCCCGCCGGTGCAGACCGAAGCGCGCGAGACACGTTGGACGAGACCGATCAAGGAGTGCTCCGCCGGCAGACCGTGGCGGACACCTTCCGGCCCGCAGGTTGCGGGTGACTGGCGTCCGATGCGGCGGGTCCGATAAGATGCGCCGCGGTTTTGCGCACCAGGCCGGAGATCACGATGTCGGGACGTTGGCTGCCTTCGCAGGTGAGTTCTAGCGTGCGGGTTGTCATGACAGCCCTCAAAGTCGGCGTGACGATCGGCCTCGGGTCGCTCGCGGCTGCGACGGCCTTCGCCCAGCAACCGCAGCCTGCGGGCAATGCGCAGCGGGGAGCGGAGGTGGCGTCCACCTGCCTCGGGTGCCACGGCATCGAGGGCTATCGCAACGCCTATCCGGATTATGCGGTGCCGCGCCTGTCGGGTCAGCAAGCGCAGTATCTCGCCGCCGCTCTCCAGGAGTACAAGAGCGATGCGCGCCAGTACCCCACCATGCATCTGCAGGCGATGTCGCTTTCCGACCAGGACATCGCCGACGCCGCCGCATACCTCGCCGGTAAGCCCCTCGCGGCCCCGAGCAGCAGCGCCAGCGCGCCCCAGGTGCCGCAGCCCGCGGTGGTTTGCACCTCCTGCCACGGCAGGGACGGGATCGGCGTGACGCCGATGTATCCGTCACTTGCCGGGCAGCATGCCAGCTATATCGCGCGCGCGATCCAGGAATATCAGACGGGCTACCGCAAGAATCCCATCATGAACGGCATGGTCGCCTCCCTGAAGCCCGCCGACATCACTGCCATCGCCGACTACTTCAGCAGCCTGAAGCCGGGACTCCATACGGAGTCCCGGCCCTTCTTCCGCTGGACTCGTTAACTGGCGCAAAGTCGGCATCCTGCCGCTTCGCGCGGCCAGCCCAGTGACAGGGATTCATCCCGCGGCTCTCTGAGACCCGCCGCCGCGAGACGAGCGGCCCCGGGAAACGGGAGCGGCCCGGGGCCGCTCATTCACTTGCTTTCGGTCATCGGCTCACGCGCTCACGGCACCTGCACGGGCACGAAGATCCGCGTGTTGCCCCGCTGGACGAGCAGGGCCACGTGGCCGCGCGACCTCTCCACCGCAGAGCGCAGCTGCTCGACGGTCGAGACCCGCTGGCCATTGGCGGCGAGCACCACGTCGCCCGGCTGAATGCCTGCGTCCTCCGACGGACCACTCACGCCTTCGACCAGGAGGCCGCCGTGGGTGTGGGCCTGGGCCTGCTCGTCACCGGTGAGCGGCCGGACGGCGAGGCCGAGACTGCCGCCCTGGTGTTGCGGATTCTGCGCCGAGGCCACAGTCTCGTTGCCCATCGATCCGAGCTTTACGCTGACGTCTCTCTTGCTGTGATCGCGCCAGAGGGTCAGAGTCACCGCCGTGCCGGGCATGAGGCTGGCGATCCGCACGGGCAGCTGGCTCGAGGTCTGAATGGACTGGCCGTTGAGCGCGAGAATCACGTCCCCGGACTTGACGCCCGCCTTGGCCGCGGGCCCATTGTCCTCGACGCTCGAGACCAGCGCGCCTTCGGGCTCCGGCAGGCCGAACGAATCGGCGAGGCCTTGATCGACGTTCTGGATCACGACACCGAGCTTGCCGCGCTCGACGTGGCCCGTCGTCATGAGCTGATGCGCCACCTGCATCGCGACGTTGATCGGGATTGAGAAGGACACGCCCATGTAGCCGCCGGTGCGGCTGTAGATCTGCGAGTTGATTCCGATCACCTTGCCCTGCATGTTGAAGAGCGGGCCGCCGGAGTTGCCGGGATTGATCGGTACGTCGGTCTGGATGAAGGGTACGTAGCCGGAGTCAGGCAGCGTGCGGCCCTTGGCGCTGACTATGCCGGCGGTCGCGCTGTTCTCGAAGCCGAACGGCGCGCCGATCGCGAGCACCCACTGGCCCACCTGCAGTGAGCTGGAATCGCCCAGGTTGACGGTGGGCAGGTTGTTCGCGGCGATCTTGATCACCGCGACGTCCGCGGTCTTGTCCACGCCGATGACCTTGGCCGTGTATTCACGCCGGTCGGTCAGCTGGACCGTGACGCGGGTCGCGCCCGCGACCACATGGGCATTGGTGAGAATGAGGCCGTCGGGCTGGATGATGAAGCCCGAGCCCTCGCCGCGGATGGGTTGCTCCTGCGGGGGCGCCTGGAAGGGCAGCCCACGGAAGAACGGCGCGAACGGACTGTTGGGTCCGAAGGGATTGTCGTTACCCTGGTCCTCCGGCGCCTTCTCGATGACGCGAACGTTGACCACCGCCGGGCCGAATTTCTTCACCAGCGTGGTGAAGTCCGGCAGCAGCACGGCCACGCCGCCGCGCGGCTCGGCCGAGGTCACCGCCGCGGGCGGCGGGGATCCTTGCGCATGCGCCGTGGCCGGCGCTGCGACGGTATAGAGGGCGGCGAGCGGCGCGGCTCCCAGCACCACGCCGAGCACGCCCGCGACCAGTGGATTGCGAACTGCGGTCCCGACTGTCATGACTCACTCCCGCGGAATGTCCGGATGTACAGCGCGCAGATTAGGCGCGGAACACTTAAATGATGCTTAAGGGGGAGCGGATCAAGCGTGGCGGCGCCTATCGAGCCAGGCGATGAGTCCCTGGGTGTTGAGCTCCAGGTCCCCCTCGAGGAGCGCCAGGAGGCGCTCCGGGGGCAGCGGGCACCCATGGCGAGCGGCCAGCTCCCGCCACAGCCCGCCCATGCCCGCGCGGATCGCCGCGGGGCGGTCCGGTGCGTCCGCGCTCTGCTCGGCAATGCGGGTGAGCTCGCGGATCTGCCCTTTGAGCGACTCTCCCAGCCGCGGCACGTCCGTCACCCGGCTGAAATGCATGAGATACATCGCCTGCGGCGAGTACGCGAGCAGCCGGTCGACCGAGGCGATCAGCTGCTCGGGGTCGAACTGGGTGGGCGTCGTCGTGGGGATGATGAACGCGCCCCTTGGCGAGTCGAGCTCCCGATAGGAGATGCCGAAGGTGTCACCGGTGAAGATGCAGGCGTGCGCCCGATCGACGAACACCTGATGATGCAGCGCGTGCCCGGGTGTGTGCAGGATCTCGAGCTCCCGCCCCGCCAGGCTGAGCGTGTCTGCATCCCGGGTCACCCGCACCCGCCCCGCCGGAATGGGCACGATGTCCCCATACAGCTTACCGAAGCGTTCTTCGCCGTATACCGCGCGCGATCCTGCGGTGAGCTTCGCCGGATCGATCATGTGCGGCGCTCCACGGGGGTGCAGCACCGCGGTGGCATTGGGCAGCATCTGCATGAGCCGTCCCGCACCCCCCGCGTGGTCCAGATGGACGTGCGTGAGCAGCAGGTAATCGACCGCTTCGCGCGCGACTCCCAGCACATCGAGCGCGGCGAGCAGGTAAGGGACGGAGTCATTGGTGCCGACGTCCACGAAGGCCGCGCGCCCGCCGTGTTGAACGATGTGCGCCGCCGCGTGTCCCGGATGAACATACTCCGTATCGACGGCGGTGATGCCGTCCGGATGACGGAACAAGCGCGGGGTCGCGAGCGCGGCGGGGCGGTCTGGCATGCACGATAGAGTAGCAAGGTGAGCCGCAGCGCACTCCTCCGAATCGATGAATTCAGGCAAGCTTTGGCACATGATCCAATTCTTCGTTGCGCGCCGGGCGGCTCTCACCCCGGCATTCGTCTCGTTCCTCTTCTCTCTTGGCCTTGCGGCTCACGCGCAGCCCTTTACCGTTCCGTCGCACCGGATCGACGGCACTCTGGTCTTCGACGGTATCCCGCCGCTAGATGCGAGCCTCGTCTCGCGGGTGAGGCGTTACGAGCAATGGCGGGAAGCCACCTTCCTCGATTGGCTGCCCGACGGCAGCATGCTCGTCGCCACGCGATTTGGCGCGGCGAGCCAAGTGCATCGCATCGCATCGCCTCTCGGCATGCGGGAGCAGCTCACCTTCGGTGACGGCTCGGTGATCGATGCGCGTGCGCCGCGCCGCGGCGCCGGCTTCGTGTTCGTCAGGCAGGCCGACGGCTATCCACAGCTCTTCGACTACGCGGGTGCGGGCTCGGCCCGCCAGCTCACCCGAGGCAATTACCTGCACGGCAGTCCCGTATGGGCGCACGACGGCAAACGCGTCGCCTTCTACGGCACCGATCGTACCGGCGTGAATGACGACATTTACGTCGTCAACATCCCGGCGGGAACGCGCCCTCAGCTCGTCATCGCCGGCTCCGCGGGCAGCTGGCGTCCGCTCGACTGGTCGCAGGATGACAGCAAGCTCCTTCTGCTCAATACGGTATCGGCGCAGAAGAGCGCGCTCTTCGTCGCCGACGTTGCGACGGGTGCCCTGACTCCGGTGGCGGTACCCGAGTCTCGAATAACCAGCGCGAGCTTCGCTCCCGACGGCGTTGGTTTCTATCTGATCTCGGACGCACAGAGCGATTTCGAGCAGCTTCTCTATTCCAACCCCATTACCAAGGCCACCCGCCGCGTTTCCGCCGACGTTCCCTGGGATGTGGAGGCTTTCGCGGTGGGCGCCGGCGGCCACTACGTCGCCTACGTGGTGAATGACGACGGCCGCAGCCGTCTGACGGTTCTCGACACGCTGCGCAACCTGGAATTCAAGCCCCCCGGCCTGCAGGACGGAAGGATCGGGAACATCCGCTTCGATGATGCCGGCCAGAAGCTCGCTTTCTCCTACGAGTCGGCCCGGTCGCCGCGCGACGTCTACGTTTACGACGTCGCTCAGGGCACCGTGCAGCGCTGGACCCACAGCGAGGTCGGCCCGATCAACCCCGCGAATCTCGCCGCGGCGCAGCTCATTCACTATCCGACCTGGGATCGCCTCGGCCTCGATCGGCGGACTCTCTCCGCCTATGTTTATCTGCCGCGGGGCCCGTCGCCGTGTCCTGTCCTCATCGTCCTCCCCGGCGGCCGGGACTTGCATGCTCAGTCGCGTCCCGGCTGGGACCCGTTCATCCAATTCGCCGTGAACGACCTCGGCTACGCCGTGATCGCTCCCAACGTGCGCGGCTCATCCGGCTACGGCAAGGGGTTCCGCGCGCTCGACGGCGGGAAGCTGCGCGACGATGCCGTGCGCGACGTCGGCGCGCTGCTCGTGTGGATCGGCCTGCAGCCTGGTCTCGATTCCCATCGTGTGGCGGTCATGGGCCATGCGTATGGCGGCTTTCTCGCGCTCGCGTCGCTCGCGATGTACGGCGATCACCTGCGGGGCGCCATAGATGTCGCCGGCATCGCCAGCCTCGTCGACTTCGTCGGCCACTCGCCGGCGGCCGAGCGCGCCCAGCGCGTCGCCGAGTTCGGTAACGTTCAGGACGCCGACATGCGCGACTTCCTCGACCGCATCTCGCCGTTGGACAACGTCGCCCTGATCCACCGCCCCGTTCTCATCGTCCAGGGGATGGATGCACCCGGCTCCCGCGCGGCCGACTCCCAGCAACTCGTCTGGCGCCTGCGCTCGCAAGGCGATCAGGCCTGGTTCCTCAGCGCGACCGATGCCGGCAACGATTTCACCACCCCGGCCGACCGCCAGGCCTATCTCGAGACCGCCGCCGGGTTTCTCCAGGTGTTGGCCAAGTGATCAATCCTGAGGAAAGGCCACGGTGACGGCCAGGCCGCGGCCACCGGCTCCTTCCCCCAGCGCCACCGTGGCCCCGTGCGCCGCCGCGCTCGCCTTGACGATCGCGAGGCCGAGTCCGCTGCCCGGTGACCGTGTTCCCGGCCTGCGATAGAAGCGATCGAACACCCGTTCCCGCTCCTCGCGCGCGATCCCCGGGCCGTCGTCCATCACCCTGAGTATGGCCTGCCTCGCCGACCGCTCGACGGCCACGTCCACGCGTCCCCCCTCCGGCGTATAGCGCACCGCGTTGTCCACCAGGTTCCTGATCAGCGTCGCCACCGAATCCCTCTCCCCCCGCACGAAAGCGGATTGCGCCTCCGACATCCCCAGATCGATCCGCCGCGCATCCGCGAGCGGAACCAGCTCCGCCGCGACCTCGCGCGCCAGCTCATCCAGCGCGAAGCGCGTGCGCACCGGCTCCGCCCGCGGCTCCTGCCGCGCAAGCGCCAACATCTGCTCCACCAGCCGGATCGCCCTCTGCACGCCTTCCGACAGCTTTCCCATCGCCTCGGTGCGCTCCGGCTCGCTGCCCGCGCGCGCCAGCGCGCCAAGCTGCAGGTGCAGCGCCGTCAGCGGCGTGCGCAACTCGTGCGCGGCATCCGCCATGAAAGCCCTCTCCCGGTCGAGCGCCGCGGTCAGGCGCGCCAACAGGTCGTTGAGGGAGTGCACGAGCGGCTGCACCTCCTCCGGCAGCCTCTCGTCCGAGAGCGGCTCGAGCGCATTCACCCGGCGTGCCTTCACCGCCTTCGCCAGCCGCTGCAGCGGTTGCAGCGCGTGACCCACGGCGAGCCAGACGAGCAGACCCAACAGCGGCATCAGCAGCGCGAATGGCGCCAGCGTACGCACGGCGAGCTGCGCCGCCTCCTGGCGGCGCACACTCATCGGCTGCGCCACCTGCACGACCTTGGTGGGCGAGGCGGTGCCGTACACCCGCCATTGCCCGCCGCTGGTGTTGACCGTGGAGTATCCTATCGCCGTGGAGTTGGGCAGCACCGCCTGCTCCGGGCCGATGTAGATCCGCCGGCCGTCGATCGTCCAGATCTGTACGACGAAGTCATAGGCCACGTCGTTGGGGGGGATGGGCGTCGGAAACTGATACTCGACCGGCTGATCGCGCAGGAAGAGCGCCGTCTCCTTGAGGTGATAATCGAAGAACGCATCCGCTTCCGCGAGCGCGTTGCGATAGACGACCATGCCGCCGGTGATGCCCAGGAGCAGCACGCCGCCGAGCAGCCACACCAGCAGCCTCGTGCGCAGGCTTGCCCGCAACGAGATCGCTCTCATGCCGGACGCACCCGGTAACCGACGCCGCGCACGTTGAGAATGTAGTCGGCGCCCAGCTTGCGGCGCAGCCCATGGATGTGGACCTCGACCGCGTTGCTCTCGACTTCCTCGCTCCAGCCATAGAGCCGCTCCTCGATCCGTGCGCGGGAGAGGATCGTCCCCGGCCGCTCCATCAGCACTTGCAGCAGCGCGAATTCCTTCGGCGAGAGGGCGATCTCCCGGCCGTCACGCGTCACGCCGTGCGTGGCGGGATTGAGGACCACGCCGAGATGCTCGACGGCCGGTGCCGTGCGTCCGGACTTGCGGCGCAGCAGCGCGCGAATGCGCGCCGCGAGCTCGTCGAGGTCGAAGGGCTTGACCAGATAGTCGTCGGCGCCGGCATCCAGGCCCTGTACCCGGTCGGAGACGGCATCGCGCGCCGTGATGATGAGGACCGGCAGCTCTTCGCCGCGCGCGCGGGCGGCTGTCAGGACTTCCAGGCCTCCCCTGCGCGGCAGGCCCAGATCCAGCAGGAGCAGGTCGAACGCTTCCGTCCGCAGTACCTGCGAGGCGGACTCCCCGTCGTGTACCCAGTCCACCGTGAAGCCTTCGCGCTTCAGTCCAGCGCGGATCGCCTCGCCGATCATGGCGTCGTCCTCTACGAGCAGCAGTCTCATGACGATCGGAATATGATGACGCGATGCTGCAGCGTCTCGTACACGATGCCGCCGCTTTGGGCGTGGCGCTGACCGAGCACGATGCCGCCCGGCTGCGCCAGCTCCTCGAGGAGCTGGCGCATTGGAACCGCCGGTTCAATCTCACCGGCTTCGCCGACCTCGAGAGCATGATGAGCCATCACGTGCTCGACAGCCTGGCCGTTCACCGCTACCTGCACGGCGGCTCCATCGCCGACGTCGGCACCGGTGCGGGTTTCCCCGGCCTGCCGCTCGCGCTCGTGAATCCGGAGCGGCGCTTCACCCTCATCGACTCGAACGGCAAGAAGATACGTTTCGTGTCGCACGCGGTGCGGACTCTCGGCCTCATGAACGTGGAGCCGTTGCAGGCCCGCGTGGAGATGCTGCGGCCCGAACGGCCGTTCGACACGGTGCTGGCACGCGCGTTCGCCGCTTTGCCGCAGCTGCTGGAAAGCGTGGCGCCGCTTTGCGGCAGCGAGACGCGGGTGCTCGCCATGAAGGGCAAGTGGCCGCAGGCGGAGCTCGATGCGCTGCCGCCGCTCTGGCGCGTCGCCGAATCGCACAACCTCACGGTGCCCGGAGTGCCGGAAGCCCGCTGCCTGATCATCCTCATGTCAGGTGCTGCTCATTAGTATATTGGAGCAAATCGCTCCCGGCGATTTTGTGCTCGGCCAGCCCAATAACTTTTTCGGTCCCGCGGCCCAGGGAACGGCCCCTCTGAGACCCGCCAGCGCGAGACGAGGTGCCCCGGGAAACGGCCGCTTCATCGGTTGCTTTCGGCCTGGATACACGGGGATTCAGGCGAGCCGATCGACGGGTAGCGCTGTCGTTTCTTTGATGACCGAGAGGGCGATCGAGGAATGGACCGACTGCACGCCCGGGAAGCGCGACAGGTGGTCGAGAAAGAACGCCTCGTATTCCTTGATGTCGCGACAGACGATGCGCAGCAGGAAGTCGGTCTCTCCCATCAGCGTGTAGCACTCGAGGATCTGCGGATGCTGGCGCACTGCCTGCTCGAACTTCAGCAGCGCGTCGCGTCCATGGCCGGCCAGCTTCACGTGCGAGAACACCAGCACGTTGAGGCCGACCTTCTCCCGATCGAGCAGCGCCACCCGCTTGCGGATGACCCCCAGCTCCTCGAGCCGGCTCACCCGCCGCCAGCACGTCGAGGCCGTCATGCCCAGCCGCTCCGCGATCTCCGCGGCGGAGAGATCGCCGTGCTCCTGGATCAGATCGAGGATCCGCGCATCGCCGCGGTCGAGGTCTGCCTGCATCGCACGTCTCGCCCATGAAGCCTATGGTGCAATGAATGATTCACCGCGGCGCGCCGAAGGGCAACCTTTGTTACGCGCCGTGCAGGACTTGGCGGGTATCGTGCCCGTTTTCAGGGCGGCGGAGCACGTGCGATGGATCTCTTTCAGATGCGGGATTTCGATGCCCACGAGCGGGTGATTTTCGGCTGCGATGCGGCTTCGGGCCTGCACGCCATCATCGCCATCCATTCCACGGCCCTGGGCCCCGCGGCGGGCGGTTGCCGCATGTGGCCGTATGCGGCTTTCGCGGATGCGGTCTCCGACGCGCTGCGGCTGTCGCGCGGCATGAGCTACAAGAACGCCATGGCTGAGCTGCCTTTCGGCGGCGGCAAGGCCGTGATCATCGGCGATCCGGGGGAAAAGACCCGCCAGCGGATCGCGGCGTTCGGACGGCTCGTCGACTCCGTCGGCGGCCGCTACATCACCGCGGAGGACGTCGGGACCACCACCGCGGACATGGAGCAGATCGCCTGCGTGACGCCCTTCGTGAGCGGGCTCGTGCGCAACTCGGAGCGCGGCACGGACCCGGGCACGGCGGTAGGCGGTGACCCGGGGCCGAAGACGGCGCTCGGCGTCTTTCTCGGACTGAAGGCCGCGGTGCGCTTCCGTCTGGGCCGCGCGAGCCTGGAGGGGCTGAGGATCGCGGTGCAGGGACTGGGCGGCGTCGGGTATCCGCTCTGCCGGCTGCTGGCCGCCGAGGGCGCATCGCTCGTGGTGGCGGATGCGCGCCCCGGCGCGGCGCAGAGGGTCTGCGAGGAGCTCGGCGCGCAGGAAGTGTCCGCTGAATCGATCCTCTCGCAGGACGTGGACGTGCTCGCCCCTTGCGCGCTCGGCGCGGTGCTCGATTCGCGCACGATCCCGGCCTTGCGCGCGCGTGTCGTGGCGGGCGCCGCGAACAACCAGCTCGCGCGCGAGGAGCACGGAGAGGCCTTGATGCACGCGGGGATTCTCTACGCCCCGGACTACGTCATCAATGCGGGCGGCATCATCAGCGTCGCACGTGAATACCAGGGCGGTGCGACCGCGGCCCAGGTGAGGGCGGAGATCGAGAGGATTCCGCTGCGGCTCACCGAGATTTTCGAGCGCGCCCGGCGCGAGGGCCGCCCCACCAGTGCCGTAGCCGACCAGATGGCGCGCGAGCGGCTGGCGGCGGGCAACCGACGGATGGTCGCATGAACGGCTGTTAGGGCCGTGCCACCGGCCGTCCATGGCGGCAGGGCCCCCTCTGAGATCCGCCTGCGCTAAACGGCAAGCACCGGGAAGCGCCCGCGCTTCCGTGCGCGGGCGCTCCTCGCTCAAATGCACCGGCTCGCCCGCATGTACACTTGGCGCATGAAGCGCGTCATCGCGGTCGCCAATCAGAAAGGCGGCGTCGGTAAGACCACCACGGCGGTCAATCTGGCCGCCTCGCTCGCGGCCACCCGCCGCCGCGTCCTGCTCGTCGACCTCGACCCGCAGGGCAACGCGACGATGGGCAGCGGCGTCGACAAATCGCAGCTCGAGCGCAGCGCCTGTGAGGTGCTGCTCGGGGAGGCGGAGCTGTCCTCGGCGCTCTGCACCGTCGAGCAGGGCGGGTATGCGCTGCTGCCCGCCAACCAGGACCTGACATCCGCGGAGGTAAGGCTCCTCACCCAGACCATCGGGCGCGAGACACGCCTGCGCGCCGCGCTCGAGCCGGTGCGCGGCGCCTATGACGTGATCCTCATCGACTGCCCGCCCGCTCTCAACATGCTGACCGTGAACGCGCTGGTCGCGGCCGACAGCGTGCTCATTCCCATGCAGTGCGAGTACTACGCGCTCGAGGGCCTGTCGGCTCTCCTCGGCACCATCGAGCAGATCCGGGTGGCCGCCAACCCGCCGCTCGAGATCGAGGGTATCCTGCGCACCATGTTCGACCCGCGCAACAACCTCGCGAACGAAGTGAGCGCGCAGCTCGTCATGCATTTCGGCGACAAGGTCTTCCGCACCGTCATTCCCCGCAACATCCGCCTCGCGGAGGCGCCGTCCTTCGGGCGGCCGGTGTTGTTTCACGACAAGGAGTCGCGCGGCGCGCTCGCATACCTCGCTCTCGCGGGCGAGATGATTCGGCGGGAAGAAGAGGCGCGGCAACAGCCGGCAGAGCCGGGCGACGTTGCGGCCGGAGGCGGCGCATCATGATCCAGAAGAAGCCGACCCTCGGCCGGGGCCTGGCGGACCTTCTCGGCCAGATGAACGCGCCGCGGCCGGCAGCTCCCGCCGGCGAGCCGCAGGCCGCCGCTTCCGCCACCCCCCCGCCGGGAGAGGAGTTGGCGCGCCTGCCGCTCGATGTGCTGCAGCGCGGGCGGTATCAGCCTCGCATCGACATGCGGCCGGAGACCCTGGAAGAGCTGGCCGCCTCCATCAAGGCGCAGGGCGTGGTCCAGCCGATCGTCGTGCGTCCGGTCGGCGCACCCGCCGCCGGGGAGTCGCAGCGCTACGAGATCATCGCCGGTGAGCGCCGCTGGCGTGCCGCGCAGATCGCCGGCCGCACCGACATTCCCGCGGTCATCCGCCGCATTCCCGACGAGGCGGCAATCGCCGTCGCGCTGATCGAGAACATCCAGCGCGAGAGCCTGAATCCCCTGGAAGAGGCGCGCGCGCTCGAGCGGCTCATCACCGAGTTCGAGCTCACGCATGCGCAGGCGGCCGAGGCCGTGGGCCGCTCGCGCGCCGCCGTGAGCAATCTGCTGCGGCTGCTCGAGCTTGCTCCGGAAGTCGGTGCGCTGCTCGAGCGGCGCGAGCTGGAGATGGGGCATGCCCGGGCGCTGCTCGCGCTTTCCGGCCGGCGCCAGCAGGCGGAAGTGGCGGCGATCGTGGCAAAGAAGAGCCTGTCGGTGCGCGAGACCGAGGCGCTGGTGAGGCGCATGCAGCAGCGGGGCCGGGAGGCCGAGGGTGCTGCCGCGCAAGACGGCGCCGGCGCGGGCGACCCCGATATCCGCCGGCTGCAGCAGGAGCTCGCCGACAAGCTCGGGGCGAAGGTGCTGATCCAACACTCGCAGCACGGCAAGGGGAAGCTCGTCGTGAGCTACAACAGCCTGGACGAGCTCGACGGAATCCTCGCCCACATCACCTAGCGCCGGCGCGCCGCCGCCGCGGTGCGCCCCCTGTGCCATCCCCGAACAATCCGGTGCCTTTGGCGCTCACGGTGGTCCCCGTATAGCCTTTTCCCGCCCGGATCACTATAATTCCGCGACTTTGCCTTACGGGCAGGCGCAAGTGCCTGTAGGGTAAGGCAAAACCTGCAGACCGGTGCTGCAGTTTCCGGGACGCTCGCGCGTCCTCGATCGAACCCCACGTTACTGAGTGACACGCTCGAGCGTGAGGGCAGGGGTGCGGGCGTGTCGTCAATAGTTGGCGGGGTTGAGAGGGTGGCAATCGTCATCGATCTGCCGGCTGCGAAGCGGCTGGCCTTCGGGGTCGTGCGCGGACAGGCGGCGGTGACCGCGGCCGCTGCGCTCCTGGGCTATGCGCTCGGCGGGCCGCACGTGGCGCTCTCCGCGGCGCTCGGCGGCGCCATCGGCACGATCGCGAGTCTCGGCATGGCGCTCATGGCGTTCGGCGGCAAGTCGGGCGCGAATCCAGCCCGCATCCTGGGGGCGTTCTACGCCGGTGAGATCGTGAAGGTGGCGCTCGCGATCGTATCGTTCATTCTGGTGCTGAAGCTGACGGGCGCGGCGCCGCTGCCGATGTTCGCCGCCTACATGGCCACCTTCGTGGTCTACTGGATCGTGCTGGCGCGCATGGCGCTGCCGGCGATCGCCGCCACGCGCCGGGCGCGCGCCTGACAGAGACTCGAGGAACATCATCATCATGATGCTGCCGCAGCTCTTTGCCGCCGAGACTCCGAACCTCACGGAGTACATCGTCCATCACATCACCTTCCTCACCAACAAGCAGCCGGCGGGGCTGGTCGATTTCTCGGTGGTGAACTTCGACAGCGTCTTCTTCTCGGTGGCGCTCGCGCTCACCTTCTTTGGCTTGGTATTCTTCGCGGCGCGGCGCGCGACGACTGGCGTGCCGGGTAAGTTCCAGTGTGCGATCGAGTGGCTCCTCCAGATCGTCGACTCTCAGGTGAAAGATACCTTCCAGGGCACCAGCAAGCTGATCGCCCCGCTCGCGCTCACCATCTTCTGCTGGGTGTTCCTATTCAACTTCATGGATCTCATACCGGTGGATTTGCTGCCGGACGTGGCGCACGGCGTGGGCCTCGGGCACCTGAAAGACGTGCCGAGCACGGATCTCAACATCGTGTTCGGCCTCTCACTCACGGTGTTCGTGCTCATCATCTACTACAGCATCGCCATGAAGGGGCTCGGCGGCTTCATCGCGGAATTCACCCTGCACCCGTTCGCCAATAAAAACATCCTGGTGCAAGCGCTGTTCGTGCCCATCAACCTGCTGCTTGAGTCAGTGATGTTCTTCGCGCGGCCGATCTCGCTCGCGCTGCGTCTTTACGGCAACCTCTACGCCGGCGAGATGGTGTTCGTCCTCATCGCGCTGCTCACGCTGACCAGCGGGTATCACGCTCTGGCCAGCGTTGGTGGCTGGGCTCTGATCATCTTGCAGTTCGGCCTGGGTCTGCTCTGGACCATCTTCGACCTTATCATCGGCCTGCTGCAGGCGTTCATCTTCATGATGCTCACCGTCGTCTATCTCTCGCAGGCGTACGAGCATCATTAGTCGGACGGTTAGAACCACCAACGTCGAGAGTTACGTTTTCATCCGGAGGCTCAAAGTGGAAGGTATCGCA
>JAGWPE010000338.1 GCA_028870635.1 Gammaproteobacteria bacterium
CACGTCATCGGCGCGGCCAAGGCGGTGGCGATTCCGGCCGATCAGAAGATCCTGCACGTGCTGCCGCAGGAGTTCATCGTCGACGGCCAGGAGGGGATCCGCGACCCGATCGGCATGTCAGGCGTGCGTCTCGAGGCCAAGGTGCACATCGTCACCGGCGCCGAGAGCGCGGCGCAGAACATCGAGAAGTGCATCAAGCGCTGCGGGCTCGAGGTCGACGATGTCGTGCTGGAGCAGCTCGCTTCCAGCTTCTCCGTGCTCACCGACGACGAGAAGGAGCTCGGGGTCTGCCTGGTGGATATCGGCGGCGGCACCACCGACCTTGCCGTGTTCTCTCATGGCGCGATCCGCCACACGGCGGTGATCCCCATCGCGGGCGACCAGGTGACGAACGACATCGCGGTGTCCATGCGCACGCCGACACAGCATGCCGAGGACATCAAGATCCGCTACGCCTGCGCGCTCTCGCAGCTCGCCAACCCCGACGAGAGCATCGAGGTGCCGAGCGTCGGCGACCGGCCGGCGCGGCGCCTCGCCCGCCAGACGCTCGCCGAGATCGTCGAGCCGCGGTACGAGGAGCTCTTCGGCCTCGTGCGCGAGGAGCTGCGCCGCAGCGGCTTCGAGGAGGTGATCGCCGCGGGCATCGTGCTCACGGGCGGCAGCGCCAAGATGGAGGGCGCGATCGAGCTCGCGGAAGAGGTTTTCCACGTGCCGGTGAGGCTCGGCCTGCCGCAGCAGGTGCATGGACTCACGGACGTCGTGAGGAATCCCGTTTTCTCCACGGGCGTGGGGCTGCTGCTCTACGCCCGTGACAACTTCCTGCCCGCGCGCCGCGGGCGGTCCCTGGGCAACGCGAAGACGGCGCTCGACCGCATGCGCGCCTGGTTCCAGGGGAACTTTTGACGCTGACAGACTGAACGACCCCGGTACTTCAAACCAAGCATTCCGATCTACCGATAATTCCAACCAACCGATTCATTCTCGAGGAGCACGCGCAATGTTCGAACTAATGGACGCCTACAGCCAAAGCGCTGTCATCAAGGTCATCGGCGTGGGCGGCGGCGGCGGCAACGCCGTGGCCCACATGGTCACCTCCGGCATCGAGGGGGTGGAGTTCATGTGCGTCAACACCGACGCGCAGGCCCTGAAGCACGCGAAGGTGAAGACCGCGCTGCAGATCGGCACCAACATCACCAAGGGGCTCGGGGCCGGAGCCGACCCCGAGGTCGGCCGCCAGGCCGCGATGGAGGATCGCGACCGGATCGTCGAGCTGGTCGAGGGCTGCGACATGCTGTTCATCACCGCCGGGATGGGCGGCGGCACCGGCACCGGCGGCGCGCCCGTCGTCGCGCAGGTGGCCAAGGAGCTCGGCATCCTGACGGTCGCCGTGGTCACCAAGCCCTTCGAGATGGAGGGCAGCAAGCGCTCCTACATGGCCGATCACGGCATCGCGGAGCTCGGCAAGTACTGCGACTCTCTCATCACCATTCCCAACCAGAAGCTCCTGACGGTGCTGGGCGCGCAGACGACGCTGCTCGATGCCTTCAAGTCGGCGAACCAAGTGCTCCAGGGCGCGGTACAGGGCATCGCGGAGCTCATCACCCGGCCGGGACTCATCAACGTCGACTTCGCCGACGTGCGCACGGTCATGGCCGAGACCGGCATGGCCATGATGGGATCGGGCGCCGCGAGCGGCGAAGGTCGCGCGCGGGCGGCGGCGGAGGCGGCCGTATCGTCCCCCCTCCTCGAGGACATCAACCTGGCGGGCGCGCACGGCATTCTCGTGAACGTCACCGCGGGCATGGACCTCTCGATCGGTGAGTTCCAGGAGGTCGGCCAGATCGTCAAGCAGTTCGCATCCGAGGACGCCACGGTGGTCGTGGGCACGGTGATCGATCCGGAGCTGAGCAACCAGGTGCGGGTGACGGTCGTGGCCACTGGGCTCGGGCGCCCGGCCGCCATGGCGCGCCCGCAACCGCTCGGCGCGCTGCGGCAGAGCGAGGCGGCGGGGGGGCGAGGGGAGCAGCCGGCCCGCGAGCGGGAGATGCGCGAGCCGCCCATGCGGGTGGTGCGGCGCAGCCCCCTCTCAAACAGCGACTACGCGCAGCTCGACAAGCCGACGGTCCAGCGCCAACGGGCAGTGGGCGACGGGCTGCGGCAGGACGTGCAGCCGGAGGACCTGCTTGACATTCCCGCATTCCTGCGCCGCCAAGCTGATTGAGCGCAACTGGCCAGCTTGTGATACGGTAGCGCGCCGTTTCGCGCCGCGGACCCCAAAGTCCGCGGCAGCCGTTCTGACCTTAGGGTCTTACGGCACCCGCCACAGCCCCTGGGCCGGCGGAGTGCGAGGCGGCGCGCCGCGGGGCTGGTCATCCGTGGCCACCCCAGATCGTTGAGAGACGAAGGACTCACGCAGCTATAAACATGGTCGGTCAGCGGACGCTCAAGAATTCGATCCGCGCCACTGGCGTCGGGCTTCATACGGGCAAGAAGGTCCTGATGACGCTCCGTCCGGCCCCTCCCGACACAGGTATCGTGTTCCGGCGGATCGATCTGCCGCAGGCGGAGGATGTGGCGGCGCACGCCGAGAACGTCGGCGATACGATGCTCGGTACGACACTCTGCCGGGGGACCACGCGGGTCTCCACGGTGGAGCACCTGCTGTCGGCGTTCGCGGGCCTGGGTGTGGACAACGCCATCGTGGAGCTGTCGGCGCCGGAGGTGCCGATCATGGACGGCAGCGCCGGGCCGTTCGTCTTCCTGCTGCAATCGGCCGGCATCGAGGAGCAGCGCGAGCCGAAGCATTTCATCCGCATCAAGAAGCGGCTGCGGGTGGAGGATGGCGACAAGTGGGCGCAGTTCACTCCGTTCGATGGCTTCAAGGTCAACTTCGAGATCGAGTTCAACCACCCGATCTTCAAGCGCCGGGCGCAGAAGGCGTCGATGGA
>JAGWPE010000339.1 GCA_028870635.1 Gammaproteobacteria bacterium
ACGCCGTGAGCGTCCTGGCCGGTGTTGGGCCTGAAGCCCTTGCCGTAGCTGGCATAGAGCTCGATGGCATCGATGGGCGAGAAGACCAAGCCGACATCCGGGCTCACCGCCGTGACGCTCTGATGCGAAGTCGCATGGGCTATGCGATCCAGGAGAGACTGCCTGTAATCGTCATAGCGGACGCCCGCATGCAATTTCCATTTCGCCCCAAAGTCGATCTGATCGTGCGCATACGCGCCCCAATCCTGATCCTTCTCCAGAGTGTTGGTGAACGGGGCCATCGGCGGCAGATTCCCGTACACCGGATCGAAGACATTGACGCCGTTGAGCTGCGCGATGGTCGTCGTCGGCTTGACCACCGGCGGCCGGTACTGGTCGAGCGCCTCATCGAGCCTGAGGTGATCGTAATCCGCGCCCACCAGGACATGATGGACGAGCGGGCCGGTCGAGATCTTGCCGGAGATCTCCCCGCGAGGCACGACGTCGTTGCTGTGATAATTGCGCGCTCTGCGCCGCCGCGCCAGGATGTCGCTGCCCTGGAGGAAGGGATCGTGCGAGGCGGCAAGCTCGGGATCCTCCCCGGTGCCGAGGAGCGAGCTCTTGAGCGCGCCCAATCCGAGCTGTAGCGTCCAGCCATCGCGGAAGTCGTGCTCGAATCCGACTTGATGGCTGATCACGTGAACCACCGTGGGCCCGTTCCCGGGCTCGCCGAGGAAGGTCGAGATCGGAATGAGGCCCAGCTGACCGTTGCGCCCCACCACGCCGCGGTCGAACGGGATCGCCTGCCTGATCACCTCCAGCTCATAAGAGAGCGTCGTACGCTCGCCCAGCCGCGCGAGGAGGGAGGGCGTCACGACATACTTGTCCCATTTGACGGTGTGGCGGAAGCTGTGGGAGTTCTCGTAAGCGCCATTGATGCGGCCAGCCAGCCAGGAGGTGAGAGGCCCGGTGACATCCGCTTCGGCGCGATAATCCTGGTAGCTGCCGCCCGAGAGCGCCGCGTAACCCTGCTCGTGAAAGAGCGGCTTCTTGGTGACGATGTTGACCGTTCCGCCCGGCTCACCGCGGCCGAACAGGGCGGAATCGGGGCCTTTGACGACTTCGATCCGCTCGACGTCGGACATGTCGCGTGGCCCGACGAAACCGCGGCCCCAGTTGAAGCCGTTGACCAGGTAACCGCTCGGAAGATTCTCGTTGCCGGCAAACCCTCGGATGGCATAGGCATCCCACAGCCCGCCGAAGTTGTTCTGCTGCGCGGTGCCGCTCACCAGTGTGAGCGCATCGTCGAGCCTGGTGATGCCCTCCACCTTGAGCAGGCTGCCCGAGACCACCGCGACGCTCTGCGGCAGTTGCTCGAGCGGCGTGTCGCCGCGGTAGAACTCCTTCTGGGCGTGAACCACGACCTGCTGCAGCGTTGAGCCGGAATCCGCCGCGAGCGCCGGTGCAACACCGAGGCCGCAGACGGCGGCGAACATGATCGAATGACGTAAACAGTATTGCATCGGCACGAAATTCTCCCGCGCGTTGCGCGCCCCAAAGTTATCGACGTGCCCGCCAGCCGAAACCGCCGCGGAACCGCCGTTCTCGTGTCCAGAGCTCCGCACTACCCCGGCATGCGCGACCCCACTTGCCATCGGAGCCGGTCCGAGCCGGAACGGTCTCCCGCGCATTCCTTCCTGATGTGCGTGTTGCATGGCTCCCTGAGAAGCATTGTGGGCGAAGCGTCTCAGGGGAAGCTCCCGAATTGCGGGGGCATTCCCCGCGTTTATGCCATGCCATCCGGCAAATGCGCAGCAAATTCTGCCCTCGCCGAGTAACGTGTAAAAGCATGAATACGGTCGCTCAGAGCCTGCGGCGTAGTAGCAGGCCCGCACTGTTCGTGCCTCCGCGGTCCCTGACGTTGCTGCATCGTTGGCTCGGTATCGGGGTGGGGTTCCTCTTCGCGCTGTGGTTCGCGAGCGGCGCCGTGCTGTGCTTCGTTCCGTTCCCTACCTTGCCATCAGCGGCCCGGATCGCCCACAGCGAGCCGGTCGATCTGCGGCGGGTGAGCGTCGCGCCGGCGGCGGCTCTCGCCGCGGCTTCGGGTCTCGCGGTGGAGCGCCTGCGGCTGATCAGCGTGGCGGGACACCCACGTTATGTACTCTCCGTGACTGGCGGCCCGGTCGTATCCGTCAGCGCCGAGTCCGGCAAGCCTCTCGGGCCGCTCTCCGCGGATGCGGCGCGCGCCGTAGCGGCGGCCTTCGCCGGGCACCGAGTGGCCGGCGTCGCGGGCCCATTCGATGACGATCAATGGATCGTGCACGACCAGTATGACGAGTTCCGCCCCTTCTATAGAGTGGCGCTCGAGGATGGACGCGGGACTGAGCTCTACGTGTCGACCCGTTCCGGTGAGGTGCTGCAACGCACCCGGCGTGCCGAGCGGGAATGGAACTACGTCGGCTCAGTCGTTCATTGGGTCAACATCGTCGCCCTGCGTCGTCACAAGGACCTCTGGCGCGGTGTCATGCTGGCGCTCGCCGGCACCTGCGGCCTTCTCGCGTGCGCCGGCCTCACACTGGGCGTGATCCACCTCATCAATACGAAGCGGGCACGCCGCAGCGGGCTTTCACCGTTCCGCGGCTGGCTGCGCTGGCATCACTCGATCGGGCTCTTCGCATCGGTGCTGTTGCTCAGTTGGATCGTGAGCGGTTGCCTGATGCTCGACGACGGCACGGTGTTTCCGAGCGATCAGCCAACCGCCGCGGCAGTCGGGAGTTTCAGGGGGATGACCCTCGCAGAGGCGGCGGATCGCTTTTCCCTGGCTACCCTGCGGATGCTGCCGCCGGCGCGGCAGATCGAAGTGACTGCCGTCGCCGGCACGCCGTACTTGTCCGTGTGCAACGGAGCCCCAGGCGACTCCTGGCTGGCGACTCCTGCGCCGAGCGGCGGTCTGTCACTCTCTCATGCCGTGCCGGACGCGTCGCTGCTGGCTGCTGCGCACGCGGCGTGGCCGTCCTCGCGCGTACTGCACATAGGCGCGATATCGTTCGACGATGCATACCAATTGCTCTCGAGCCCGCTACCCGGCACCGCCCGCCGCGTCGTGCTGGACGATGACCGTCGGACATGGATCCAGATCGACTCGGCGACCGGCGAGATTCTTTCGGTAACGGATTCCCGCGGGCGCGCCCGGCGATGGTGGGTCAGCGGGCTGCACGACCTCGACTTCCCGTTGCTCGATCGCGCCGGCCCGCTGCGTCAGATCCTGGTCGTGCTGGCCAGCGCGGTGGGATTCGCCTTCAGTCTGACCGGTATCGTGCTCGTCGTAAAAAGGCTCCGACGCTGACGCCCATCGAGCGTGAGGGATCGCACCACCTCACGGTTCGGCATGCCGGAGAACTTGACGCCGTGCTCGATCGCCCAGAAAAGCGGGCCAGATCGGCCGCCGTACCGTACTTGGCCCGGGCCGGAATCGGCAGATACACCCGAAGGGATGGCCCCCCGCAAACAAAACGCTGTTCAGAGCCCGCCAATCGCGCAGCATATTTCGGCACGCCCCGGCTAGGATGAGTGCATGTGGTCGCGTATCACAGAGCTTGCATCGGATCTGCGCGCCGTGCGACGGGACTTGCACCGCCATCCCGAGCTGGCCTTCAAGGAAAGGCGCACTGCCGCGGTGGTCGCCGGACTGCTGCGTGAGTGGGGCATCGAAGTACACGAATGCATCGGCCGGACCGGGGTCGTCGGTGTCATTGCTAACGGCAACTCCGACAGGGCGATCGGGCTGCGCGCCGATATGGACGCACTGCCGATCCGCGAGGCCTCCGGCACAGCGCATGCCAGTGTCCACGAAGGCATCGCTCACAGCTGCGGGCACGAC
The DNA here is from genome assembly GCA_028870635.1 of Gammaproteobacteria bacterium. Taxonomy (GTDB): domain Bacteria; phylum Pseudomonadota; class Gammaproteobacteria; order Steroidobacterales; family Steroidobacteraceae; genus 13-2-20CM-66-19. The sequence continues at coordinate 3,860 of JAGWPE010000339.1, forward strand.
GGTCACACCGCGATGCTGCTCTGCGCTGCCCGGTACCTCGCCGAAACACGACGGTTCGAGGGACGCGTGCACCTGCTGTTCCAACCGGCAGAGGAAGGTCAAGGAGGCGCCCGCGCGATGGTCGAGGATGGTCTCTTCGAGCGGTTTCCATGCGCCGAAATCTACGCCCTGCACAACTGGCCCTCCTTGCCCGCCGGCACGATTGCCACGCGCCCGGGACCGATCATGGCGGCAGCCGACCGATTCGAGATTACCGTGCGCGGCGCCGGGGGACATGCCGGTCAGCCCCATCTGGCCTCCGATGTCATTCTCTGCGCGGCGCAGATCGTGACTGGCGCGCACACGTTGGTGGCGCGCCGCATCGATCCCGCGGCCAATGCCGTCCTCTCGATCACGCGCGTCGAAGGAGGCTACACGCACAACGTGCTGCCGTCCGAGGTGCGGCTGACCGGGACCGTGCGCACGTTCGACCCGTTGGTGCAGGATAGGCTCGAGGCGGCATTGCGAGACTGGGGCGAACAAGCAGCCAAGGCCGGAGGATGCAGCGCCACGATGGAGTACGTGCGCTACTACCCGGCGACCATCAACGATGCGTCCTGCGCGCAGCACGCGTTGGAGGCGGCACGTGCGCTATTCGGAGGCGCATTGCTCGCGGACGCACCGGCGGCGACTTCCGAAGATTTCGCTTTCATGCTGCAGCAAGTGCCCGGCGCCTACATCTGGCTGGGTAGTCGGGTGGGCGACCACAGCCCGCCGCTGCACGATCCGGCCTTCGACTTCAATGACGACGTTCTACCGGCGGGCGCCGCCCTGCTCGCCACCCTCGCCGAGCGACGGCTCGGGATTTGATCCCGGGGGCCGGCCCGCCTTACTGCGGCCGCCTCGGCTTGCGCGGCTTGCCCGGCGTACGCGGCAGACCCGTGTGTTGGGTGCGGAATGGTCGGCCGGGACCGTTCCCTCGTTGCCCCTCCGATGCCTCGCCGGTACCCGCCGGCTGATACGCAGGAACGAGCTGATGCCTGCCGGTGCCGATGAGATCGGCGCGGCCCATGCGCCGCAGCGCCTCACGCAGCACCGGCCAGTTGTTGGGATCGTGATAGCGCAGGAAGGCCTTGTGCAGCCGGCGCACTTTCAGCCCTTTGGGGATCCGCACCTCACCGCCCGAGCGGCTCAGCCGCTTCAGCGGATTCTTGCCCGAGTGATACATCGCGGTCGCCGTCGCCATGGGCGAAGGCAGAAACGCCTGCACCTGGTCGGCGCGGAAGCCGTTCCGCTTCAGCCAGAGGGCGAGCTCCAGCATGTCCTCATCTCTCGTGCCCGGATGGGCTGCGATGAAGTATGGGATCAGGTACTGCTCCTTGCCGGCCTCGCGCGAGTAGCGGTCGAACAGCTCCTTGAACCGGTCGTAGGCGCCGATCCCCGGCTTCATCATCATCGACAGCGGCCCTTCGGAGATCGCCTCCGGGGCGATCTTGAGATAGCCGCCGGTGTGATGTTGGGCGAGCTCCTTCACGTACTGCGGCGACTCCACCGCCAGGTCGTAACGCACACCGGATGCGATGAGCACCTTGCGGATTCCGGGCAGCTCACGCACCTTCCGATAAAGGTCGATCAGCGGCGCATGATCGGTGTCGAGGTTGGGACAGATTCCGGGATAGACGCAGGACGGCCGGCGGCAGGCGCTTTCGATCTCGCGGCTTCGGCAGGCGAGCCGGTACATGTTGGCGGTCGGACCGCCAAGGTCGGAGATCACGCCGGTGAAGCCAGGCACCTCGTCCCGGATCGCCTCCACCTCACGGACGACGGAGCGCTCCGAGCGGCTCTGGATGATGCGCCCTTCGTGCTCGGTAATGGAGCAGAAGGTGCAGCCGCCGAAGCAGCCGCGCTGGATGGCGACCGAGAAGCGGATCATCTTGTAGGCGGGAATGTTGGCATTCCCGTAGCGCGGGTGCGGCCGGCGGCGGTAGGGGCGCTCGTACACCCAATCCATCTCCGCCGTGGTCAGCGGGATGGGCGGCGGGTTCAGCCATACCTCGGTGTCGCCGTGGCGTTGCACCAGCGCACGGGCATTACCGGGGTTCGCCTCCAGGTGCAGGATGCGATTGGCGTGCGCGTACAGCACCGGGTCCGAGGCCACCTGCTCGTACGCAGGCATGCGGATGACGCTGCGGCCGCGATCGGCGTTCTTCACGCGACGTACAAAACGCACGATCTTTTCGGTGCTGTGAGCGCCCGCGTCCGACTGCACGGCGGCGGATGGCTCGGGCGCGCGAGCCTGCCCGGCGCCCTCGGGCTCCATGGCGTACGGGTCGGGGTGCGGTGTGATCGGCCCCGGTGCATCGAGATGCGTCGAATCGATCTCGATCCAACCTTCCGGGACAGATTTGCGCGCAAACACGGTGCCGCGCACGTCGGTGATGTCGCGGATCGATTCCCCGGCGGCCAGGCGATGGGCGATCTCGCAGATCTGGCGCTCGCCATTGCCGAAGATGAGGAGGTCCGCCTTCGCATCGAGGAGGATGGAGCGGCGTACTTTTTCCGACCAGTAGTCGAAATGCGCGATGCGGCGCAGTGACGCCTCGATGCCGCCGATGACGATCGGCACGTCCCTGAAGGCCTCCCGCGCGCGCTGCGCGTACACGATCACGGAGCGGTCGGGCCGCTTGCCGCCGACACCATCGGGCGTGTAGGCGTCATCGCTGCGCAGCCGGCGATCGGCCGTGTAGCGATTGACCATGGAGTCCATGTTGCCGGCGGTGACGCCGAAAAAGAGGTTGGGACGGCCCAGCGCCGCAAACGCTTCCGCGCTATGCCAGTCGGGCTGCGCGATCATGCCGACCCGGAAGCCTTGCGCCTCGAGCACGCGCCCGACGATCGCCATGCCGAAGCTCGGATGATCGACGTAGGCATCGCCTGTCACGATGATGATGTCGCAGCTGTCCCAGCCAAGCTCATCCATTTCGGCCCGGGACATGGGCAGGAAGGGCGCCGTGCCGAAGCGCTCGGCCCAGTGCTTGCGATAGCCGGTGATGTCGCGGGCGGTCTGCATGCCGACTCAGTAGAGGAGGTACGCCTGCCGCTCGGCGCTCCACGCCGCCTCGTCCTTCGCCGCAAGCGCGTCGAGGTCGCCGGGCCTGGCAGCCGGATCGTCGACCCAGCGCCGCAGAAGGTCGCTGCCGTTGATCACATCGATTGCCAGGCGATCGCGCTCGTACTCGTAAGGAAAGTCCCGCCACAACGGATAGTCGGGCGCGAGACGCCGCAGTGCCTTGAACACGAGCGCCATGATCCGCCACGGCCGGAACGCCTCGTGCTCGTAGTAGACGGTGTCCTCGACGTGAAACTGCATACCCGCGCAGAGCTTGCCCGCGTGCTTGTGGAAGGTGGGCTCGAACCAGCAGGGCCGGGCCCGGCAGCCGCGCATCCAGGCCGGCGCCAGCTCGCGCATGGCCGCGAGCAGCGCGCGGACATCGAGATCCGGCGCGCCGAAGAGCTCCAGAGGCCGCGTCGTGCCCCTCCCCTCCGACAGGGTCGTTCCTTCCAACATCACCGTGCCGGGATAGCAGCGCGCCATCCACAGTGTCGGCGCGTTGGGGCTCGGGTTGACCCAGGTACGCCGGCCGAGAGGCCAGCCGTAGCCCGGCGCGGCATCAGGCTCCCAGCCTTCGAGCGCGATGACCTGACAGTCGACATCCAGCTTCAGCGCCGCAACCAGCCAGCGCGCCAGCTCGCCGAGCGTCAGGCCGTGGCGCATCGGCATGGGGCCCGGGCCGACGAAGCTCTCGCAGCCGGGGAGGAGTGAGAGCCCCTCCGCGGGCCGGCCGATGGGATTCGGGCGGTCGAGCACCCACACGGTCTTGCGCCGCTTCGCGGCTTCTTCCAGGACATAACGCAGCGTCGTCACGAATGTGTAGACGCGGCAACCCACGTCCTGCAAATCGACCAGCAGCACATCGAAGCTGTCCATCATGCTCTGCGTCGGCCGCCTCACCTCCCCGTAGAGGCTGAACACGGGTATTCCGTGCACCGGGTCGATGAAGTCCGAGGACTCCACCATATTGTCCTGCTTGTCCCCGCGCAGCCCGTGCTGGGGTCCGAAGGCGGCAGTCAGCCGCACATCGCCCAGTGCGGCCAAGGCATCCAGGGAATGCACGAGATTGCGCGTCACGGAGGCGGGGTGGGCCAGCAGCGCCACCCGCCTTCCGGCGAGCGGCTTGCGCAGCTGCGGCTCCTCGAGCAGGCGATCGATACCGAACTTCATGGGCAATTTCAGGGTTGGAAGGGAAGCTCGAGCGCGAGCGAAAAGCTTTCCGGGTGATGAAAATCCGGCCGCCCGGGCGGGTGGCGCAACGCCCAGTATGACAGCCTGCCCTCCCGGTCCTCCACTACCGTGCTCAAAGCGATGCGCAAGCGCGGGCAACCGCGGACTTGCGCGGCCGCCCCGGGTGAGGCAGGGCTCCCGCTCAGCCATACCTCGGCCTGCAGCTCGAGCCTTTCCCCGCTGCTGCGCAGCGCCACCCGCGGCGCCCTGTCCAGGGCAGGGACCATGCCCTGGCGGTAGGAATCGAAGCGGTATGCCGCCCATTGGCCCGAGGGTGAGAAATTGAGCTCCAGATACTGGGGCGATTCCGGGAGGCCGACGAAGGCCTCGAAGCACGTGTGCGCCCACAGCTTGTCCGTCCTGCCCGCGTCCGCGCTCCGCGATGGGATACGGACGAGGGTCGGATCCGCCTCGAGCACGTACCGAAACCTGAGCGACTCCGAGCCGGCGAGCTCGGCGCCGGCGGCGACACTCCGCACGCCCTTACCCGGATAATCCGGGTGCGGCAGCAGAGAAACGAATGAGGAGTCGCGAGTTGCCATGGCCCATCTTAAGGGAGCGCGGCTTGGCGGCAACGGTTACGGTGACGATATATCTTTGCGGATCGGGATTGCGGAGCATCGAGCATGACAGACCCCTCGGGAGAGACCGTGACGGCGGCCGCAGAGACGGGAGGGACCGCGGAGGCGAGCCTCCTCTCGCAGCTCGACATGATGGTTCGTGCGCTCTGGGCGTCTCCGGCCCGCGGCGCCATCGTCGGCCTCACGGGAGCGGCGGTCGCGGTAGTGGTTGCGACCGCCTATGGGCAGGTACGCCTCAACCGCTGGAACCAGCCCTTTTACGACGCCCTCTCCCGGCGGAACATGCGCGAATTCGCGATTCAACTTCTCGTGTTCACGGTCATTGCCGGGTCGCTGCTGTTTCTCAACGTCGGCCAGCGCTGGCTCGGAGAGATGTTGAAGCTGAGGTTGCGCGAGGGGCTGGTGCACGACCTCGTGCAGGGTTGGATGCAGCCCCGCCGCGCGTTTCAACTGGAGAGCGCCGGCCCCATCGGCGTGAACCCCGATCAGCGCATGCACGAGGATGCCCGCCATCTCACCGAGCTCTCGAGCGACCTCGCGCTCGGGCTCGTGCAGTCCTCGGCCCTCCTCGTGAGCTTCGTCGGGGTTCTGTGGGCGCTCTCCCGAGGCTTCGCGCTGAAGGTGGGTGGCCACACACTGGCTCTCCCGGGCTACATGGTGTGGGCCGCGGTGGTCTATGCGCTGTCGGCATCCCTCCTCACGTACTGGACCGGCCGCAGGCTCATTCCGGACAACGCTTCCCGTTACGCGCGGGAGGCTGATCTGCGCTACGCGCTGGTCCGCGTCAACGAGCACGTCGATGCCATCACGCTCGCGGGCGGCGAGGCCGACGAAGCGCGGCGGATAGAGCTCGATCTGGCGGCGGTGCTCACCGCAATGCGGCGCCTCGTGACGGGATTGACGCGCCTGACCTGGGTGACGGCCGGATACGGCTGGGTCACGCAGGTCGCCCCTATCCTGGTCGCGGCGCCCCTCTATTTCTCAGGCAGCCTCTCCTTCGGCGGCCTCATGATGGCCGCCGCGGCATTCACTCAGCTTCAGTCCTCGCTGCGTTGGTTCGTCGACAACTTCAGCACGATCGCCGATTGGCGGGCGACGCTGTTGCGGGTGGCGGTGTTCCGGCGCGCCGTGGTCACGACCGGAGTTCTGCACAGAACGGAAAGCCGCATCGAGCTGGGCGAGAGCCAGCCGGCGGGCGATAGCGTGGCGGAAACGCTGGTGATCGATCACCTGGAGATCGCCTCTCCGTCAGGGTGCACG
>JAGWPE010000035.1 GCA_028870635.1 Gammaproteobacteria bacterium
ACCTCGTGCTTGGCGACTTCGATATCCCTGCGCATATCCCGAGCAATTTGCGCACACTCTGATGCCACCGCTTTCCCCGGAAAACCAGCATCATCAGCTCAAGTCATCCTTTGAGAATCCCGGATATAGCCAACTTTCGCACTTCTTCATCGACCGCCCGATCTTCGCGGCGGTGCTGTCGACGTTCGTCTTCATCGCGGGCGCGATCGCGCTGACGCAGCTGCCGATCAGCGAGTACCCGGAGGTGGTGCCGCCCTCGGTGATCGTGCGCGCGACTTACCCGGGTGCCAATCCGAAGGTCGTGGCGAACACCGTGGCCGCGCCGCTCGAGCAGGCGATCGTCGGCGTCGAGAACATGCTTTACATGTCCTCGACCTCGACCATGGACGGGTCTCTGACGTTGACCGTCACCTTCCGCGTGGGGACGGACATCGACCGCGCACAGACGCTCGTGCAAAACCGCGTCTCACAGGTATTGCCGCGCCTGCCGGATGAGGTGCGAAGCCTCGGGGTGACGACCACCAAGAGCTCGCCCAACCTGACGATGGTGGTCCACCTCTACTCGCCCGACGGCCGGTTCAACACGCTGTACCTGCGCAACTACGCGGTGCGTAACGTCCGCGACGTGCTCGCACGCCTGCCAGGCATGGGCGACGTGGAGCTCTTCGGCGGCGGCGACTACGCCATGCGGATCTGGCTCGACCCGCAGAAGCTCGCCGCGCTCAATCTGACCGCGGGTGACGTGATCAACGCCATCCGGGCGCAAAACATCCAGGTCGCCGCCGGCCAGATCGGCGCCCCGCCCGCTCCGAACGCCGATTTCCAGCTCGCCCTGAACGCCATGGGTCGCCTGACGACTCCGGAGCAATTCCGCGGCATCGTCCTCAAGACCGGCGCCAATGGCCAGGTGGTGCGCCTGGGCGACGTTGCCCGCGTGGACATGGGCGCGGAGTCCTACGGCACCAACAGCTATCTGGACAACCAGGACGCCGTTGCGATCCCGGTCTTCCAGGCGCCAGGCTCCAATGCCCTGCAGCTTTCCGCGGAGGTGCGCGCGACCATGGCGCAGCTCTCCAAGGATTTCCCGCAGGGCATGCGCTACACGATCGTCTATGACCCGACGGTGTTCGTACGTCAGTCGATCGATGCGGTCGTGCATACGCTGCTCGAAGCCGTGCTGCTCGTCGTGCTGGTGGTCATCCTGTTCCTGCAGACGTGGCGCGCGTCCGTCATCCCGCTCATCGCCGTCCCGGTGTCGATCATCGGCACCTTCGCGGTGCTGCTCGCGTTCGGGTTCTCCATCAACACCCTGTCACTCTTCGGTCTAGTGCTCGCCATCGGCATCGTCGTGGACGATGCCATCGTGGTGGTCGAGAACGTGGAGCGCCACATCGAGAGCGGCCAATCGCCGCGCGAGGCCGCCAAGTCCGCGATGAGCGAGGTCAGCCGGCCGATCATCGCGATCACGCTGGTCCTGTGCGCCGTGTTCGTCCCCGTCGCGTTCGTGAGCGGACTGACCGGCGAGTTCTATCGCCAATTCGCGCTGACCATCGCCATCTCCACGGTGATCTCGGCGTTCAACTCGCTCACGCTGTCCCCGGCATTGGCCGCCGTGCTGCTGAAGCCGCACGGGGCGAAGCCGGACGCGCTCACGCGCGTCATGGACCGCCTGCTCGGCGGTGTCTTCCGGCGGTTCAACCGCGCCTTCGCGGCCGCGGGCAACATGTATCAGAGCGCGGTGGTCGGCATGGTCCGCCGCGTCGGCATCGCGGTCATCGTCTACGCCGGCCTGATCGGCCTCGCCTACCTGGGCTTCGCCGCCGTCCCGCACGGGTTCATCCCGCAGCAGGACAAGCAATACCTGGTGGCGATCACGCAGTTGCCGCCCGCGGCATCGCTCGATCGGACCTCGCAGGTCGTCAAGCAGATCGGGGAGATCGGCATGCGCCAGCCCGGCGTCGAGCATGCGGTGCAGTTTGCCGGCATGTCGGTCAACGGCTTCGTGCCGAGCTCGAGCGCGGGCCTCGTGTTCTTCGGGCTCGAGCCCTTCGACCAGCGCCGCTCGCAAGGCCTTTCGGCTGACGCAATCGCCGCGCAGCTCAACCAGAAGCTCTCCGCCATCCAGGACGGCATGGTGGTCGTCTTCCCCGCCCCGCCCGTCATGGGGCTCGGCACGTTGGGCGGCTTCAAGCTGCAGGTCGAGGACCGCGGCGATGCCGGTCCCAAGGCTCTCTACGACGCGGTTCAGAGCGCTCTGAAAATGGGCTATCAGAATCCCGCGCTCGCCGGGCTCTTCAGCAGCTATCAGGTGAACGTGCCGCAGCTCGACGTCAATGTGGACCGCGTGAAAGTCATGCAGGACCACGTCAACCTGGACGACGTGTTCCAGACGTTGCAGGTCTACCTGGGATCGCTCTACGTCAACGACTTCAACCGCTTCGGGCGCACCTATGAAGTCCTGGCGCAGGCGGATGCGCCGTTCCGCTCGCGAATCGACGATATCTCGACCCTCCAGGTCCGCAACGCGGACGGACAGATGATCCCGCTCGGATCGTTCCTCACCGTCACGCCGACCTACGGGCCCGACATCGTGCAGCGCTACAACGGCTACACGTCCGCCGACATCAACGGCGGCCCGGCACCGGGCTACAGCTCCGGCCAGGCGCAGGCCGCGATGACGCAGATCCTGAAGTCGACGCTGCCGCGGGGCATGTCCTTCGAGTGGACCGACCTCTCGTACCAGCAGCTCATCTCGGGCAACACCAGCCTCATCATCTTCCCGCTCTGCGTGCTGTTCGTGTTCCTGGTGCTCGCCGCGCAATACGAGAGCCTGATGCTGCCGCTGGCGATCATCCTGATCGTGCCCATGTGCCTGCTCGCCGCCATCACGGGCGTATTCCTGGACCACGGCAACAACAACGTGTTCACCCAGGTGGGACTGGTCGTGCTCGTCGGCCTCGCCTGCAAGAACGCGATCCTGATCGTCGAGTTCGCCAAGCACCTGCAGGATGAGCAGGGCCATGATGCGGTCTCCGCCGTGTTGCAAGCCGCTCGCCTGCGTCTGCGGCCGATCCTGATGACTTCCTTCGCCTTCATCATGGGGGTCGTGCCGTTGATGCTGGCGAGCGGCGCCGGAGCCGAGATCCGGCACGCGCTGGGCACCGTGGTGTTCTCCGGCATGCTCGGCGTCACCTTCTTCGGCCTGCTGCTGACGCCGGTGTTCTATGTCCTCATCCGCAGAAGCAGGGCTCGCGGCGCGCAGCCCGCGGCGCCGGTCTCAGGCGGACAGCTCTCCGCAGGAACTTCCCATGCGTAAATCCATCATTGCCCTCCTCGCGGCCACGGCGCTATCCGGTTGCGCCGTCGGCCCGAACTACCATCGTCCCACGACCAACGTGGCTAAGCAGTTCCCGACGGCAGGCACAGCGCAAGGCGCCTCCCAGGAGCCGGCTTCGATCAACGACATCTACTCACGCGCGCCCACGCAGACGGAGTTCTGGAAGCAATTCGACGACCCCGTGCTCAACGGCATGGTCAGTGATGCGCTGACGGCAAACTACGATCTGCGCATCGCGCTCGGGCGGCTGGTGCAGGCGCGGGCGCTGCGCAACGAGTCGCTGTTCGACCTCGCGCCAACCGTCACCGCCTCCGCTGGCTTCAGCAAGCAGCGGGTTCCGGCCGTACAGGACCCGTTCGGCGGTCCTTACATCACGAAGCTCTATGACGCCGGCTTCGATGCCACCTGGGAGCTCGACTTCTTCGGCGGCGTCCGCCGCGGGATTCAGGCGCGCAATGCCGAGCTCGAAGGCGAGGTGGCCAACCTGCACGACGCGCAGGTGTCCGTGATCGCGGAGGTCGCGCGCAACTACTTCGAGCTGCGCGGCGAGCAGACCCAGCTCGCGGTCGCGCGCGACAACGTCAAGAACCAACAGCAGGTCCTCGGGCTCGCTCAGGCCGAGCTCGCCGCGGGCAGCGGCACCGACCTCGACGTGGCCCGCGCGCAGTCGCAGCTCAGCACCACGCTGTCCACCATCGGCCCGCTCGAGGCCGCGGTTTCCCGCTCCATTCACCGCTTGAGCGTGCTGACCGGCCGGGATCCCGATGCGCTCACGGAGGCGCTCAGCGCGCCGCACGATCTGCCGCCGCTGCCGCCCATCGTGCCGGTTGGCACCCCCGAGGAGCTGCTGCGCCGCCGCGCCGACATCCGCGCAGCGGAGCGCAGCCTCGCGGCCTCCACGGCCCTCGTCGGTGTGGCGGTATCGAACCTCTTCCCCAAGGTCACCTTCACGGGCAGCTTCGGCTACGCCGCGGCCGAGCCCGCGGGCTTCGGCGCCAGCGGCTCGCGAAGCTACATGATCGGGCCGGGCATCACCTGGGCGGCCTTCGATCTCGGCCGGGTGCGGGCGCAGATTGCCGGTGCCCGGGCGGGAGCGGTCATCGCCCTGGATCAATACCACCAGACGGTGCTCAACGCCCTCGAGGAGACCGAGGATGCGCTCGTGACCCACGCCAGGGACCGCGATCAGCTGCGCAACGCCGAGGACGCGGCTCGCGCCAGCGCCACTGCCGCCAAGCTTGCTCAGATTCGCTACAAGGGGGGCATGGTGGATTTCCTCTCGGTGCTGGATGCCGAGCGGACACAGCTGCAGACCGAGGACGCCCTCGCCCAGAGCCGCACCGAGGCTGCGACCAGCCTGATCGCGGTTTACAAAGCGCTGGGCGGCGGTTGGGAGACCGCCCCCCTGCCGAGGTACACTGACGCTACGACTTCCCGATAGCGAGCCATGCCTCATGAGCGTTTCGGTGGCCGATCCGGCCCTTGCCCACCTGGAAGCCCTGCAGGGCTCCGGTCCCTGCACGGAGGAGCTGAGCCAGATCAACGAGTCCCTGCGGCGGCGGGAGGCGCTGCTCGTGGCCTCCGCCAAGGCGAGCCGCATGCTGCTCGAGGTCCCGGACGTTCGCGGCGCGATCCCGGAAGTGCTGCGCCTCATCGGCGAGGCGGCGCACGTGGATCGCGTCAACGTCATGATGGCGCGGCGCGGGCCGGAAGGCGAGCCGCTGCTGGTCCTGGTGAGCGAGTGGACGGCGGAAGGCGTACCGCCGCACATCGATGATCCCGCGGTCTGCACCTGCGACGAGCGCCAGTTCTCGGCCGTTTCGGCGGAGCTGCGCGCCGGACGCAGCGTCTGCCTCAACAAGAGTGATTCGCCGGTCGGCTGCGCAGGCGTCTCCGGCTTCGAGGGCATCGGCACCAAGACCAAGGCCATCGTGCCGATTTTCGTCGCCGGCGAGTTCATCGGCGTCGTCGGCTTCGACAATACCCGCCAGCGCCGCGCCATCGACTCCGCGGAGCTTGCCGCGCTCGAGACCGCGGCGGGCGTCATCGGCGCGGCGCTCCATCGGCAGCGCCTCATCGACGACATGAGACGGGAGCGCGAGCGGGCGGCGGAGGAACGCGTGGCGGAGTTGGCAAAAGCCAACGCCGTCATCCGCGGCAACCTCGAGCGGCTGGCGAGCGAGCCGGATCTGCACGGCTTCCTGGGCCATGTGCTGTTGGAAGCGACGCGTCAGTTCGATGCGGCCTCAGGCGCCGTGGTCGTCTCGAAAGACAGCCTGCAGGAGTGGCGCATCGCCGCGCACGTGCGCGACAGCCGGCTCGAGGAGCCGCCCTACCCGATCAGCGTGCCGATGAACGGCTCCTCCTTCGGCGACCGCTTCACCCAGCCCACCGAGCCCATGTATCTCGATGTCGAGCAGCAGTCGGAGGAATTCTGGCCGGGCATGCTCGCCTTCAACCGCCAGGAAGGCTACAACGGCAGCGTGGTTTACCCGCTCGTGTTCGGCTCCCGCAACGTCGGCTTCCTCATCCTGCGCTTCCGCCGCAACGCGGCCGACGTGCAGCGCAGCGAGCTGCTGGTGGCGCTCGCCCAGCAGGCGACGCTCGCGGTGCAGCTCACCCGCCTCGCCTATCAGGCGAAGGAGGCGGCGGTGCTGGTGGAGCGCGCGCGCATCGGGCAGGAGATCCACGACGGCCTGGCGCAGGCGTTCACGGGGATTCTGATGCAGCTCGGGGCGGTGGAGGAATTCCCGTCCTGCAAGAAGAAGAACTCGGGACTCGCCCTGACACTCTCGCGCATCCGCGACCTCGCCCGCGAAGGGCTCGCCGAGGCGCGGCGCTCCGTGATGGCGCTCAGGCTCGATCAGACCCGCCGGGCGGGGCTCGAGCTCGCGCTGCGCCAGCTGGCCGAGCGCTCGAGCGTGCCTGGCGGGGTGACCTGCAGCTTCGAGGGCGGCGGCATCACCACCGGACTGAAGCCCGAGCACGAGCACGAGTTGCTGCGCATCGCCCAGGAGGCCGTGAGCAACGCGGTGCGGCACGCGCGCCCGAGGTTGGTCCGCATCACCATGACCGACGAGTCGGCGCATTGGATCCTGGCGGTGGAGGATGACGGGCGCGGCATGGAGCAGCGGCCGGAGCTGTATGCGCGCGAAGGCTTCGGCCTCACCAGCATGCGGCAGCGGGCGAGCGCAATCGGCGGGGAGTGGCAGATCGAGAGTCAACCCGGCGCCGGCACGCGGGTCAGCGTGCGGCTGCCGAAGCGCAAGGCGGCTGCGTGATGGTCGCGGTACTGACGAAGAAGAAGATCCGGGTGATCCTGGCGGACGACCACCCGGTGGTGCGGGACGGCCTCGCGGCAATGGTGAACCAGCAGGCCGACATGGAGGTGGTCGCGGAAGCCGGCGACGGCGACGAGGCGATCACGCTCTTTGAGCAGCATCAGCCGGACGTCATGGTGCTCGACCTGCGCATGCCCAAGCGCGATGGGGTTGCGGTGGTGCAGCGGGTGCTGGAGATCAACCCCAAGGCCCGGCTCCTCATCATGACCACCTATGACGGGGATGAGGACATCTTCCAGTGCCTGAGCCAGGGAGCGAAGGGCTATCTGTTGAAGGATGCGCCGCGGCAGGAGATTCTGTCGGCGATTCGGGCGGTGAGCGAGGATCGGCCTTACACCTCATCCTCGGTGGCGGCGAAGGCTTTGCAGAGGATGGGCAAACCCAGCCTGACGCAGAGGGAGCTGGATGTGCTGGAGCTGGTCGCGCAGGGAAGAAGCAACAAGGACATCGCGCGGCGGCTGTCGATCACGGAGGGGACGGCGAAGACTCACGTCAAGTCGATACTCACCAAGCTCGATGCGATCAGCAGGACGGAGGCTGTGGCGGTGGCGCACAAGCGCGGGCTGATTCGACTCTAGGGCAGGGCCGAAGAAGATTGCACGGCTCTCACTGTAGGAGCGCCGCGCGAAAATGTTTCTGGCCAGAACGCCGCAAGTACGTCCCTGTAGGCTCGCGCGCCGGCTCCTGCCGGCGAGCGTCTGGCCAGAAACATTTTCACACGTCGCTCTGACGTAATATCACTCAATTCAACTTTCGTAGCTCCCGGGCGTCGACCGAGGCGGGGAGCGGCAAGTACTGGTCTTTGCTCACGAGGGACTGGCCCTGGCGGCTGAGGACGAAGCGCAGGAATTCCTTCATGAGGGGATTCAGGGGCTGGCCGGGCTTGCGGTTGACGTAGATGTAGAGATAGCGCTGCAGGGGGTAGCGGCCGCTCGCGATGTCATTTAGGGTGAATTGACTTTCGACGCCGTTCTCCGATAGTCCCAGGGGCTTCACCTGGTCGGTCATGTAGGAGGCGTTGCCGAAGGAGATGCCGTAGGGGTCTTGCGCCAGGGCGGACATGATCGCGGCGGCCACCTTGGGGGTGTTGCGCGACATGTCGCCGCCGGGGACGTCGTAGCTCGATTTGAAGGGCGCATCGAGCATGACCAGCTTGCGGAAGTAGTCCGTCACGTCATCGCGCCAGTAGAAGCCGTAGATGTGGATGGGCTCGTCGGCCCAGGAGCCGCCGAGTCCCAACTGGCCCCAGGTGGTGATGTCGGCGGGATAGCCGCGGCGGCGCTCGGCGGAGAAGATGGCGTCGAGCTTGCGCAGGGAGATGGAGGTCAGCGGGTTGTCTTTGTTGACGTAGACGCCGATCGCGGAGACGTGGCTCTTGAGAACATAGGCGGCGGCGCAGACCTTCACGCGGAAGGGCTCGTAGCCGTAGGCATTCTCGTAAGCGAGATTCGTGGGATGGAAGACTTCCATCGTGTCGGGCCCGAGAGCGATGCGGTCCTCGGGGGCGAGGCCGTCCTTCTGGACGACCGAGAAATGGGCGTTGGGATGGAACTTGCGAAACGCGCTGTTCCAGGCGGCCATCATCCGCTCCACCGTGTCCATTCCGCTGTAGCCGACTACGCTGCCCGCGACCTCTTGGTGCGGCACGTAGTCCGGCAACGAAGGATCGACGGAGACCTGCTGGGCTGCCGGTACGGGTGTCGAGAGTCCCAGACTCAGGCTCGCGGCACAGAGCCAGGCGGCCCAGGAAAGCGGGCGCCGGACGGCACGGAGAAAACGGACGGACAAGGAGAGCCCCCTTCGATGACCGACATGCCGCAGGGAAACTGCGCCCGGGCAAGCCTGCCGCATGCCGGGGCGCGTCTCCATAATCAATTGGGATCAGGCCCGGCCAGTGCGAAAGCAAGTGGCAGGAGCGGCCCGAGGCCGCCCTTGGCCGCGGGAGCGACAGGGTCAGACGGCCGGCCGCTCAAAGCGACGCAGTCGACTTTGAGCCAGTCGAAACAGCAGGCTCGACCTTGTAGCGCAGCACGCCGCCTTCCGGGGGCTTGTTGTACTGCGGCGAGACCGCCACGAAGAACTCGTTCAGCGCCGGTACGAGGAGATCCGACTTGCCGCCGGGCGCCGAGCGCACCCGGGCGATCTCGCTGTAGTGATCCGGATCGAGCTCCTGGTAGACACCGATCTCACCGACCGCGCCGGGAACGTAGATGCGCTTGCGCGCCGCGTCGAAGGCGATGCCGTCGTTGATGTCGGGCACGTCGATCGAGGCCACCGTCTTGCCGCTGCCAGTGTCGAGCGCGAACATCTTGGTCGGCTTGCGCGTCACCACGAAGAGGCGGTGATCGGGCTCATCGAGAGCCATGGCGAGATTGACCGTCGCGCCCGTGATGGGCCAGTGGCCGATGACCGTCAGCGACTTCTTGTCGACGACGTCGACCTCGTTCTTGTCCGCGACGTTGATGAAGATCCGGCCGCCGTGCTGCTCGGCCTGCATCGCCTCGACGTGATCCGAGTCGAACTTCAGCTGGCGCAGCACCTTGCCGGTCCATGGGTTGATCTCGTTCAGCCAGCAGTTCTTGAGCTTGACGTCGCCGCCGCCCGTAACGATGTAGAGATGCTTCGTCGAGGCGTCGTAATACTCCGTATCCGCGCCCGGAGCGACACTGATGCGGCCCAGGATCCGGTAGTTGCGATCGTCCATGATCCGCGGGCCGCTGTCGTCGGTGATGATCAGGCGGTGCGTGCCGGGAACCAGGAAGAAGGCATGCGGCGTCTTGAACGTCGCCAGAGTCTTCAGATGCTTCAGGGTCTTGAGATCGAACACCTCGACGGTGCCGTGGTCTTCGGCTGCGACGAACAGCTTGTTCTGGCCGATGTCGGCGTAGAGGTGGTCGAAGTCCCCGTCATAGCCCGCCACGTTGGTGCGTCCGAACGGGACGAGCGGCTGGGACGGAGCGGCGAGCGCGGCGGCCGCGGATACGGCGCCAGTCAACGCGAGGCTCGAGAGGATCAGGAATCGGCGGAACTTCATCTTTGCTGCTTCCCTTTGCGGTGGCTGGGCGGGCCGATCAGGTCGCCGGCTCGACGAGCTTTGCGGGCGAGGGTATCTGGCGCGCGATCTCGTTGCGGATGCGGATCGCCTCGGCGTGGCGCGCCTTCTGATTGGTGTGCGCCGTCAGCGGGAATACCACCCCCAGCGCGCCGATGCGCTTGCCGGCGGCGTCGTTCAGAGGCAGCTCCACCTCGTATCTCATCAGGTCCTTGTTGACCTCGAGGTTGGTCTTGCCGTCGCGAACCACACGCATGTCGTCATCGTCGGCCTTCTTGCCGATGCGGCCGATGTTCGAGGCCAGGATCTCCGGATCGGCGTTCTTCGGCGTGGTGGCATGGATCGCGAGGATCATGACGTCGCGGTGCTTCGCGAGCGCCTGATCGACGATGTGCTGGGCATAGGAGTCGACCGGGATGTTGGGATCATCGACCGCCTGCTGCGTGAGGTTCGCCGCGTAGGAAGTGTCCCGCGCGAGCTGATCGCGCACGGCGAGCGCCTCCTTCTCCAGCGAGCCGCGGCCCTTGCCGTGCATCGTCAGGGTCATGACACCGGCCTTCTTGTGCGACATGTCGAGCATCGGCATGGCGGCAGCGAGCTGGCCGGAGGCGTAGGTGAAGCTCGGCTTCCAGCTCTGCAGCGCGCGCGATGCGGCCGCGGGCGGCGCGCTGCCGGTATGCCCGTCGCTGGCGGCGATCGCCGTGGGGGCAGCGGCCCCGGGCAGCGTGATGTAGAGCGTCATCGAGGTGATGTCCGGATGGGCGGCCATGAGCTGCGTGACCAACTGCTGGCCATAGCTGCCCTGCCCGATGACCGGAGGGGCGGTGTCAGCCAGTGCCTGGCCGGCGACGAACGGTGCGGCGGCCAGCGCGGCCAGCACTCCTGCACGGACGAGTCTCATTTGGAACGTCTTCACTTGCACCCTCGATGGATTCTTCGTTTGCCCTGCGGCCGCGGAGCTGTCGCCGCCGCCGCGCCGGCCTGGGAAGACCGAGCGCGGCAGAGGCTAGCGGCCCAACCTGACGAATGTCTGTCAGCTTGCTTAAAGCAAATTCAGAAAAAGCCGAGCCCGCGGCTGCGACGGCTGCCGGAACTTTCCGTACACGCTGCCGTTGACGGGAACAGCAAGTTATTGAGCCGAGGCCAGCTTTTGGGCGGCGGGATCGAGGACGGCCGGAGGCCGGCCGCTGCAGGTGCCGCAGGCGGCTTGCGGTCAATAGACAAATCGCACTAGGAGGTTTACGCAAATGAACCCGAGCTTCACTGCGACGAACGGTGAGAATATTGCGGACGAGACGACGCGCCGGGCCGAGCGCATGGCGGACGCAGCGAGCGACACGGCCGCCAGGGCGACGAGCGCGGCGCGCGAGCGTGCTGACGAGGCGCAGCGTTGGGCGAAGTCGCGCTGGGGCGACCTGCAGCGCACCGTCGAGGCCCAGCCGTACCAGTCGAGCATCTGGGCGCTCGGAATCGGCTTCGCGGCCGGACTGCTCGTGATGGGGCTGCTGCTCGGCCGTAGATGAGGCTGTAGGAAAAGCAAGTTACCGAGCCGGCAAAGGCCGCCCTTTGCCGGCGGATCGAATGCGGTAAGCGGGATCAACCGCGGCTCGTGATGGTTCCATGACACATCAGGCCGGGGGGCGTGGTCTGCTTGGCCCATGCACCAGATCGGCGTCGTGG
The DNA here is from genome assembly GCA_028870635.1 of Gammaproteobacteria bacterium. GTDB lineage: Bacteria > Pseudomonadota > Gammaproteobacteria > Steroidobacterales > Steroidobacteraceae > 13-2-20CM-66-19. Next base: position 11,411 of record JAGWPE010000035.1, read on the forward strand.
GTCTGTCGTACCGGCATGCCGGTATCGATGACGTTGCACGCCTCTCCATCCCCAAGGCAGACCTCGAGACCCGGCTCCCTGCTCTGAGGAAGGCGCTGGACGTCTCCGAGCTCCTCTATCTCGGCACCTGCAATCGCGTCGAGCTCCTCTTCGCCACCCACGATGAGCCCGCGGGCGACTTGCGCGCGGCCGCCTTCGAGCAACTGACCGGGAGCCGCTGCGGGCCGGGACAGGCTTCGCGCCTGCTGCGGGCCTGGGCCGGCGAGTCCGCCCTCGAGCACGTCCTGCTCCTCGCCTGCGGGCTCGATTCCGCGCAAGCGGGTGAGCGCGAGATCGCCGCGCAGCTGCGGGCCGCCTGGGAGGCGGCGCGCGCCGCCGGAACGAGCGGTCCGCTGCTCGATCGACTGATGGGCGAGGCGCTCGGCACCGCCAACCGGGTGCGCAAGCTGCAGACCGGGGCCCAGGCACCCTCGCTCGCCGACCTGGCCGCGGCTCGCGTGCTCGAGCACATGGGAGCGAGGCCCAGCGCGGTTGCCCTCGTCGGGGTCTCACCCATGACCCGCCGCTGCGGCCAGGCGCTGCAGCGCGCCGGCGTGCCGCTCCTCATCGTGAACCGGTCACTGACACCCGCGACGGAGCTCGCGGCGAGCCTCGCGGGGCGCGCGCTCACTCTCGAGCAGTTCCGCGAGCAGCCTGAAGCGGTTGGCGCGCTGGTCCTGGCGGCCGGGGGCGGCGAGCCGGTGCTCGACGGGCGCTCATTGCGGTTACTCGCGGCACGCAACGGCCACGCGCCTCTGGCCATCGACTTCGGAGTCCCGCCGAACGTCGATCCCGAGGAAGCGCGCGGCGCCGGGATCAGCAGAATCGGCATGGAGGAGCTCGTGCAGGAAGTACAGGAGCGCCGCGTGACCGAGCTGCTGCGCCTCGCCCCGGTACGGGCAGCCATCGACGAGCGGCTGGCGCGGCTGTGCGAAGAGATGGCCACACGGGCCATCGGACCGCGGCTCGCGCAGCTGCGCGGCTCCTTCGAGCGCATCGCCGCGGACGAGCTCGATCGGGCCCTGGCCGGGGAGCTGCGCAGCCTGACGGAGGATCAGCGCGCGGCCATCCGGAATCTGACCTCCCGGCTCGCGCACCGCCTGGCGCACCTGCCGATCGCCGGGCTGCGCGCTGCGGCGGCGCACGCCAGCCCTGAGATCATCGAAGCGTTTTTTCGGGAAGCACACCTGCATCGCGGGCTGCGCACGGACGCGGCCGCCGGCGTGACCGAGGCCCCCGAAGCGCCCCCACCCTAGGAACCTGTTAACGTCCGCCCTGCAGACATGACCAGTGATTCACACGAGCACAACGCTCAGGCATCTTCGCGCTCGGCCCTCCTCTATGAGCGCGCCTGCCGGGTCATTCCCGGCGGCGTCAACTCGCCGGTGCGGGCGTTCCGCGCCGTCGGCGGCACGCCTCTTTTCTGCGTGAGCGGCCGCGGAGCCCATCTGACGGATGCCGACGGCCGCGAGTTTCTCGATCTCGTCGGCTCCTGGGGTCCGCTGATCCTGGGCCACGCGCATCCGGCGGTTGTCGAGGCCGT
>JAGWPE010000340.1 GCA_028870635.1 Gammaproteobacteria bacterium
CTCGGCATGATCGGCCGCGGCGAGCACATGAAGGTGCGCACCTACATCGAGAGCACCGTGCATCACGAGCTCTCGGGCAACGTGATCGACCTCTGCCCGGTCGGCGCGCTCGTCTCCAAGCCCTACCGTTTCACGGCCCGCGCCTGGGAGATGACCTCGGTGCCGCTCGCCTCGCCGCACGACGGCACGGGCAGCAACCTGTTCGGACACGTGCTGCGGGGCCGCCTCATGCGGGTGGTGCCGCGCGAGAACGAGGCGATCAACGAGATCTGGATCGCCGATCGCGACCGCTTCAGCTACGAGGGCGCCTACAGCGAGGAGCGGCTGCAGCGCCCGATGATCCGCAGGAGCGGCGCGCAGGAGGGTTCCGGCAACGGACCCAACGATGGGCAATGGGTCGAGACCGATTGGGAGACCGCCCTCGAGGCCGCAGCCCGGGGATTGCGCGGCCGCGGCGCGCAGCTCGGCGTGCTGGCGAGCCCCTCGGGAACCCTCGAGGAGCTCTACCTCGCGGGCCGCATCGCCCGCGGCCTGGGCGGCGGCAACGTCGACTCGCGGCTGCGCCAGCACGACTTCCGCGATCAGGGAGCGGATCCTCTCTATCCGAATCTCGGGCTGCGCATCGCGGACATCGATTCCCTGCAGGGCTTGCTCATCGTCGGCTCGAACCTGCGGCGCGAGGCACCCATCCTGGCGCACCGCGTGCGCAAGGCGGCGCGGCGCGGCGCCAAGGTGGCGCTGCTGAATCCGGCCGTTTTCAACTACTACTTTCCGGTGGCGGCCTACGTGCAGTCGGCGCCGGCGGCCGAGGTGGCCGACCTTGCGGCCATTCTGCGGGCAGCCGCGGAAGCCGCCGGTGCGGCGGTTCCGCCGCACCTCTCGGCCGCGGTCGACGGCGCGAAGGTCAACCAGCAGCATCGTGATGCGGCCGCGGCGCTCGCCTCGGGCGACGCGGACGCTAAGCGGGCTGTGTGGCTGGGCGCCCTCGCTCTCAGGCATCCGCGCTTCGCCGACCTCAGGGCGCTGGCGGCGGCCCTGGCGCAGGTCACGGGGGCTTCCCTCGGCGTGCTTGCGGAGGGCGCGAATGCGGCCGGAGCTCATCTTGCCGGCGCGGTGCCGCACCGGGAGGCGGGCGGCAGGCCCGTGAGCTCCCCCGGGCTGACGGCGGCCGAGATGCTGGCGCGGCCGCTCAAATCCTATCTGCTGGTCGGCGGCGTCGAGCCGTGGGCCGACTCTCCGGGCAGCGATGCCGCGCGGGCGCTCGCCCAGGCGGAGCTCGTCGTGGCCGTCACCCCCTTCACCAGCGAGGCTTTGCGCAAGGTCGCGCACGTCCTTCTGCCGGCAGGCACGTTCGCGGAGACTTCCGGGACTTACGTCAACCTCGAAGGAGTCTGGCAGAGCCAGACCGGCGCGGCCGCTCCCGTCGGGGAGTCGCGCCCCGGTTGGAAGATCCTGCGCGTGCTCGGCAATCTCCTCGGCCTCTCCGGCTTCGAGTACCAGTCGTCCGAGGATGTCCGGGCGGAGCTGGCGGCGCTGGTCGGCGCGCCGACGGAGTATTCGGCTCCGGCCTATTCGGGCAGGCACACGGTCGGGCTGCAGGACGGCGGCCAGGTCGCGCAGAGCGTCGTCGATGTGCCGATGTATCAGATCGATGCGTTGGTGCGCAGAGCTCCCTCCCTGCAAAGAACCCGCGAAGGCCGCACGCCCGCGGTGACCTACTGACCATGCTCCAAACTCTTGCCACCGCCTGGGCGTCGCTCCCGGGCATCGCCCGGACGACGGTGTGGATCGTGATCGTCACGGTCGTGCTCATCCTCTGCGTCGCTCTCCTGACGCTCTGGGAGCGCAAGGTCATCGGCTGGATGCAGCTGCGCCGCGGACCCAACCGGGTGCGCCTCCTCGGTCTCTTTCCGGGCCTCGGGCAGCCGTTCGCCGACGTCTTCAAGCTCCTGACCAAGGAAGTGGTCATCCCGACGAACGCCAACAAGCTGCTCTTCTGGGTGGCGCCGATGATCGCGCTCATTCCGGCGTTCGCCGCCTGGGCGGTGATCCCGCTGTCGCCGGATCTCGTCATCTCCGAGGCCAACGCGGGCCTGCTCTATCTTCTCGCCCTCACTTCGATGGGGGTCTACGGGGTCATCATCGCGGGCTGGGCGGCCAACTCGAAGTACGCGTTCCTCGGCGCACTGCGCTCGGCGGCGCAGATGGTGGCGTACGAGATCGCCATGGGATTCGCGCTGGTCGGCGTGCTCATGGCCGCCGGCAGCATGAATCTCGGCGTCATCGTGCGCACGCAGGAGGGCGGCTTCCTCTCCTGGAACTGGTTCTGGCTGTTTCCGCTGCTCATCGTCTACTTCATTTCCGGCGTCGCGGAGACCAACCGCGCGCCCTTCGACGTCGCCGAGGGGGAGTCGGAGATCGTCGCCGGCTTCCATGTCGAGTACTCGGGCATCGCCTTCGCGCTCTTCTTCCTCGCCGAATACGCCAACATGATCCTGATCTCGGCGCTGACGGCCGTGTTCTTCTTCGGCGGCTGGCTGTCGCCGTGGCAGGGATGGCCGGGCATCGGCGGCACGATCCTCGGCCAGCCGAGCTTCTTCTGGCTGGCGCTGAAGATCTTCCTCTTCCTGTTCGTATTCCTCTGGTTCCGGGCCACCTTCCCGCGCTACCGCTACGACCAGATCATGCGGCTCGGCTGGAAGGCGCTGATTCCCGTGACGCTGGTATGGATCGGGGTGGAGATGGTGCTCTCGCACCTGCACGTCGGCCCCTGGGCCCACCCCTGGTTCCAATAAAGGAGGCTGACCGATGGCCAATCCGCTGAAGACATTCCTCATGCCGGAGCTCATCAAGGGACTCTCGGTCACCGCGCGCACCTTCTTCTCGCGCAAGTACACCCTCAACTATCCGGAGGAGAAGACTCCGCAGTCGCCGCGCTTTCGCGGCCTGCACGCCCTGCGCCGTTACGCCAACGGCCAGGAGCGCTGCATCGCCTGCAAGCTCTGCGAGGCGGTCTGCCCGGCCGTATGCATCACCATCGACTCGGATGTCTCCCAGGACGGGACCCGGCGCACGACCCGCTATGACATCGATCTCTTCAAGTGCATCTACTGCGGCTTCTGCGAGGAGGCCTGCCCGGTGGACGCCATCGTGCTCACCCGCATCCACGAGTACCACATGGAGCACCGGGGCGAGAACATCATGAGCAAGGACAAGCTGCTGGCGGTGGGCGAGCGCTACGAGGCCATGATCGCCGCCGACAAAGGGGCGGATGCCCCGTACCGGTGAGCCGGCGCTCGAGGCGTAAACCATGCTAGTCCAGATCCTCTTCTACATCTTCGGCACGCTGCTCGTCGCCTGTGCGCTCGGCCTCATCACCGCGCGCAACCCGGTGTACTCGGCGCTCTTCCTCGTGCTCTGCTTCTTCAACTCCGCGGTGATATGGCTGCTCACCGGGGCGGAGTTCCTCGCCATCGTGCTCGTGCTCGTCTACGTGGGCGCGGTGATGGTGCTCTTCCTCTTCGTGGTGATGATGCTCGACATCAACCTCGCGGAGCTGCGGCGCGGCTTCACGCGCTTCGCCTGGCTCGGATGGCTCACCGCCTTCGCGGTCATCGCGGAGATCGTCGGGGTCGTCTGGTCGCACGGGCTCACGGGCCTCGACGTGAGCCGTACCACCGTGCCGGAGTCCGCGAGCTACAGCAACACGCTGGCCCTCGGCCAGGTCATCTACACGCGCTACGCCTACCCGTTCGAGCTCGCTGCGATGCTGCTCCTCGTGGCAATCGTGGCGGCCATCGCGCTCACCATGCGCCGCCGGCAGGGTCTCAAGGTCCAGGACATCTCGCGCCAGGTGTCGGTGCGCGCCGCCGACCGCGTGCGCATCGTCAAGGTAACGGCGGAGAAGCGCCCATGATCACCCACGCCATTACCTTGGCTGACCTGCTCACCCTCTCCGGAGTGCTCTTCGCGCTGGCCGTGGCCGGCATCTTCCTCAATCGCAAGAACGTCATCCTGCTCCTCATGTGCGTGGAGCTGCTGCTGCTCGCGGCCAACTTCAACTTCATAGCTTTCTCACGCGTCCTCGGCGACATCAACGGGCAGGTGTTCGTATTCTTCGTGCTCACCGTGGCGGCGGCGGAATCGGCGATCGGGCTCGCCATCCTGGTCGTGCTGTTCCGCGAGCGGCGCAGCATCAACGTCGAAGACCTGAATACCCTGCGAGGCTGACGCCGCATGAATCCGCACGTTCTCATCGCCATCCC
>JAGWPE010000341.1 GCA_028870635.1 Gammaproteobacteria bacterium
CGGACTTCGTGATCACCGCGCACGAGCTGCGCGCGGACGGGCGCGTGCAGCGTGCCCGGTTTCGCAGCCGGGGACGTTTCGAGCGCGAAGCCCTGCCGCCGGTTGACGCTCCGGAGGGAGCCCTGCTCGCGTCCTCGCCGTGGGTGTGTTACGTCACGGATGTCGCCGACACGCCTCGCAACCGAGAGGCGCTTGCATCGTTCCTGCATGGGGCCGATCTGCTGTTCATCGAGACTGTGTTCCTCGACGCAGACCGCCAGCATGCCGCGCGCAAGGCGCACCTCACGGCGCGCGCCGCCGGCGAGATCGCGCGGGCAGCGGGCGTGAGAACGGCGGTGCCGTTTCATTTCTCGCCGCGTTACCTCGGGCGGGAAGACGAGCTGCGGCGGGAGTTCGAAGAGAGCTTACATTGACGGCTGTCGCGCGGCCGTGGGCGGCGCGCAGCGCGTCTTTGCCGGAGAGTCGCCGCTCCGGATGAAGTCCCAGTGCGACGGCATGGCCTCGACACAATCCCTTACCGACGAGCGCAGCTCCTCGAGCCGGGACTGAACCTTGCGCGGATCGAGTCCGTCGACCAGGGGATCGTACCGGCGCGGGATGATGTTCTGACCGACCATGACCGAGAGCCAACTGAGCACGGGAAAGAGCTCGGTTTCCTCGCGGAGGATCCGGCCGTGGCTGCGAAAGAGCTCGATCTTCTCGCGCAGGCTTTCCGTCAACGGGATATCGCGGCAGTGCTGCCAGAAGCCGCCGGCGCGCTCGGTCTGGCTGTAGTGCATGAGCAGAAAATCGCGTACGCGGCCGAACTCCGACTCCAGCATCCTGTTGTAGCGATCGATGTCGGCCGCCGCAAAGTCCCGGTCCGGAAAGAATTTGAGCAGCATCGCGATGCCACGCTGAATGAGGTGGATCGATGTGGCCTCGAGCGGCTCGAGGAACCCTGCTGCGAGCCCCAGCGCGACCACATTCCTGCTCCACGCCGCTTTGCGCCGCCCGGGGCGGAAGCGCAGCGCGACGGGCTCGCCCAGGGCGCGACCATCGAGGCTGCCCAGCAGCAACGCCCTGGCGGCCTCATCCGTGCTGAACTCATCGCTGTAGATGTATCCATTCCCGTCGCGATGCTGGAGGGGAATTTGCCACTGCCAACCCGCGTCGCGGGCGGTCACCAGGGTGTATGGATTGGGCGGCGCGGAGCGCTCGCTGTGCACGATCATGGCCCGATCGCAGGGCAGCCACTGACTCCAGTCCTGATAGCCCGTGTGGAGCGCGCCCTCGATGAGCAGGCCCCGAAAGCCGCTGCAGTCGATGAAGAGATCCGCCCGGATGCTCTCCCCGGTCTCGAGCATCACCGAGTCGACGAATCCATCCGAGCCGCGCACCGACACGTGCCGTACGTGACCTTCGGTGCGTCGTACTCCGCGCGACTCCGCGTAGCCACGCAGATAGCGCGCGAATCGCCCTGCATCGAAGTGCAGAGCGTAGGTAAGCTTGTTGAGTGGCGTATTGGGGGCGTGGACGGGACGCGCAAACCGCCCGCGCAGGGCGGCCACCGTCTGGATCGAGTATTCCTCCAGCCGCTCGGCCCTGCCTTCCAGGAGCATCTTCAGCCAATAGGCCTGGAATGGAACGTTGCCGATCCCGGGACCGGCAGGCCCAAACGGGTGGAAGTAGAAATGGCCGGCCCGGGTCCAATCGCGATAGCCGACGCCCAGCTTGTAGGTCGCCTTGATGTCCCGGACGAGCTCACTTTCGTCAATGCCGAGCTGACGGATGAAGTCCATGATCGGCGGAATGGTCGCCTCCCCCACACCGATGGGGTCGACCTGCGCGGACTCGATGAGCCGCAGCTCTATGCCCATGCCGGCCAAAGACTTCGACAGAGCGGCTGCCGCCATCCAGCCCGCCGTGCCACCCCCGACTATTGCGAGGCTGCGGATTCGCCTGTCGTTCATGTACTTGCCTCGAGCATCACAATAACGTAATACTCTTGGCTCTGCACGCGCTCGAGGGCCGTGCCGGAATCCCACTTTGCAAAATTCTCGATGCGCCTGAGCGCAGCGCGCCGCAAGCACAGGCTTGTGAGCGCGTGGGGGACCCGCACGCATGCCTTCAACGAACCACCACGCCGCAAGTCTGGTCATGTTTGCCGACCGGCGCAGCCCGGCCGCATTCTGGCTTGGCACCCTGCTCGCCGTCACCGGCGTGCTGCTGCACATGCCCACGTTCGTGATGGCCCAGTCGATGCATTACCGGCTGGCCGGAATGCCGATGGAAGCGGGCATGCTGGGCGGGATGGTCCTCATCATCGCCGGCATCGGTGCCGCGCTTTACGGGCTGCGCCCCAAGGAAGCCAGCGCCGAGGCCTCGAGACTCCACGAGCGGATCGTCGCTCCGGAGGATGCGCCGCTGACCGTTTGGCACTGGACCGCCGGCGCCGCGCTCGTCATGGCCCTGGTGGTCGACACGATGAAGATCAGCAGCCTGGGATTCGTCATCCCGGGAATGCGGGTGGAGTACGGGATCACCCCGGCAGGCGTCGCGCTCCTGCCCCTCTCGGCGCTGAGTGGCGCCACGGTGGGCTCATTCATCTGGGGGGCGCTGGCCGACCAGTATGGGCGCCGCGCCACCATCCTGCTCTCGGGCGTGATGTTCATTGGCACCTCCATCTGCGGAGCCATGCCGTCCTTTCACTGGAACCTCTTCATGTGCTTCCTGATGGGCGGCTCCGCGGGCGGGATGCTGCCGGTGGCCTATGCGCTCCTCGCGGAGATCATGCCGACGCGCCATCGGGGCTGGAGCCTCGTCGTCATCGGCGGCGCGGGAACGCTGGGCGGCTATCTGGTCGCATCGGGGATGTCGGCGCTCCTGCAGCCGGTATTCGGCTGGCGCATCATGTGGTTCCTCAACCTGCCCTCGGGGCTGCTCCTGATCGCGCTGAGCCCGCTCATCCCGGAGTCGGCGCGCTTTCTTCTGCACATCGGAAGGCCGCAGGAAGCGCGTGCCACCCTTGCGCGCTTCGGCGCGGTGGTCGTCAGTGAAGCCGACGATTGGGACGAGGAAGCCAAGCTCGATCATTCCCACCTGCCGCCGACCGACACACGGTATCTCGGCACCACGATCGCGCTCACCATTGCCGCGCTCTCCTGGGGGCTGCTCAGTTATGGCGTGCTCCTGTGGCTCCCCGGCCAACTCATTGCCGAAGGCCATGACATGGGCGTGGCGGCGGCCATCATCGCCCGCTCGACCTTCATGTCGGTGCCCGTCATTGCCATAGCGGCGCTGCTGTACTCGCGCTGGAGCACCAAGGGCTCGCTGCTCGTCATGGTCGGCACTTCCGCGGCCGGGCTCCTCGCGCTGGTGCTGCGGCAGAGCGGGGTGCAGGCCGCCGCAGATCCGGTCATCGCACTCACGCTGCTCATCGTCGGCTCGACCGGCGTCATCTCCATTTTGCTGCCCTACACCGCCGAGAGTTATCCCATCCGCATCCGCGGCCGCGCCACCGGCTGGGTGGCAGGCATCAGCAAGAGCGGCGGCCTGGTGTGTCAGGGTCTGGGCAGCCTCGCCCTCGTGCCCGCGATCGGCACGGCTGCGCTGGAGACGGCCGTGCCCGTGGTGCTGGGTCTTGCGCTGCTCTCGCTTTACGGCCATGAGACCCGCGGCCGCGACCTGCGCGAGCTGGAAAGCTCCCAGGCGCTGTCGGCCTGATGACGGCCGCTTCCCTCTATGGCGATCTGAACGTCATGTCCGGCCAACTCCAAC
>JAGWPE010000342.1 GCA_028870635.1 Gammaproteobacteria bacterium
CCGGAACGTGTCAATGGTCTTGAGACACCCGGTGTCTTGAGATTAGCGAGCAAGCGGGTGTGATTGAAGGTGGTGTCGTTTCCTTTTTCGGTGGATTGATCCAGGCGGCGGTGGGCAATGTGGGGGGCTTCGGTGCGATGCCCTTGAAGCGGATGGGATGGGCGGCAAACGCGATATCGAGCGTGATGGCGCGGTGGGCGCTCATCGCCGCGGCGGTGCCGTCGTGGACAGCGGCCGGGGCCATCAAGCCGATACCGCCGTGGCGGTGTTCATGGTTGTACCAGCGGAAGAAGCGCTGGCAGTGAGCGCGGGCATCCTCGATCGAGCCGAACCGATCGGGGAAGTCGGGCCGGTACTTCAGGGTCTTGAACTGCGATTCGGAGTACGGATTGTCATCCGAGACGTGCGGACGACTGTGGGTCTTGGTGACTTGCAGATCGATCAGCAGCGCTGCGACCGGCTTCGAGCGCATGCTCGTGCCGCGATCGGCATGCAGCGTCAGGGTCCCAGGAGCGATGTTTTCCTTCTCCAGGGTCTCGGCGATCAGTTGCTCGGCGAGCTCGGCGGATTCGCGCTGCGCGACCATCCAGCCCACGACGTAACGGCTGAAAATATCGAGTATTACGTAGAGATGGAAGTGGACCCACTTGGCCGGACCCTTCAACTTGCTGATGTCCCAACTCCACACTTCATTGGGCCGAACGGCAAGCAGCTCGGGTTTGGTATAGACGGGATGGACGCGTTGATTGCGCCGCTCCCCGCCCTGGTTGCGGGCCGCCAGGAGCCGGTACATGGTGCGTATCGAGCCGTAATAACGGCCCTCGTCGAGCAACGTCGCGAATACCGTGGCCGGCGCCACGTCGGCGAACCGTTCGCTGTCGAGCACGCCGAGCAGTACCTCCTGCTCGGCGCTCGAAAGTGCCAACGGCGGTCGCGGCCGTGCACGCGCCGCGCCCCGAGGCCGGCTCCCACGACGCCGAGCACGGTCGCGGTATACGAACCCGCGGTTCAGCGCGAAGGCTCTGCAGGCGGCCTTCAGCCCAACATGCACGGCCAGTTCCCCGGCAGCGAGCATCACTCGTTCTCGTTCGGCTCGTCCGCGGTCGGCAGGCCCAGCGCCACGCACAGTTTTTTTTGGGCGTCGATGATGATCTCGGCCCGCTCGAGCTTGCGGCGCAGACGCGCATTCTCGCGGTTGAGCTGCTCGATCTGCCGGGCCGAGGGGTCCGGCTTCGGCCCCCGCTTCTTGGGAGCCAGCGCCATCCGATCGGCCGCCTCCAGCTGCTTGCGCCAGCTCGAGAGCATCGAGGAGTAGATGCGTTTGCTGCGCAGGAATGCCCCGAGCGTACCCGCCGCCTTGCAGCGGTCGGCCTCGGCGAGCAACGCGCGTTTCTCCCCGGCCGAGTACCGGCGGCGCCTGGCGATCGCCACCACCTCCGGGTCCAGCGGCGCCGCGGCCCTGGGCATCCCTTCACTCGCCCTCCGGGCTCCTTCCGGGGTGCCCAGGGCCGAAGCAGAGGGGGTGTTGTTCATCGAAGGATCGGTCAGTGATGCCATGAGTGATACTACCTTGGACTGTAAACTATCGAAGGCAGATGTCTCAGGTCACATTGGCACAGGGGGGCCTCGCAGCGCACTCCCACGCGCATCGAAGAACGCGACCGCGCGCACGATGGGCAGCAACTGCTCGATGATCTCGGCGTAGCTCTCAAGGAACTCGTATCGGGCCTTCCCGCCGCTGCCGCTTGACATACGAGTGGCCTATTTCCGCGGCAACGCAAGCGAGCGCATCAGCGCTCCGAGGA
>JAGWPE010000343.1 GCA_028870635.1 Gammaproteobacteria bacterium
GACATCGCGCAACAGCTGCTGCTTGGACTCGAGCAGGCTCTGCACCCGCTCCGCCATGGCGTCAAAATCCGCGGCGAGAAGGGCAAGGTCGTCCTGACGCCCTTTGAGGCGGGGCAGCATGCGCACGCTGAGGTCTCCTGCCGCCATCTCGCGTGTTGCCTGACGCAGCCTGTCGATCGGGCTGACGAGGTGGCGCGTCAGGAAGAAGCAGATGACCGTGCTCACCAACAATGCGATGGCCAAGGTGGCGGCGGCGACCGCGGGCAACTGCAGCTCACCGAAAAGCATCGGATGCTCGCGCAGAGGTCCGACGATGACGTGGTATGTGCTTCCGTCCGGCGCCACGAGAACCAGCGCTCCCCCTACAGGCGCGATGGCGCCGGAACGCACCGTCTTCGTCCCGTGCTTCGTGCGGCCCTGCAGGGGCACTTGCAGATAGTGCGGCAGCCGCCGGCCGAGCAGGTCGCGCCCGTCGGGACCGACGACGTACGTGTGCGCGAACGCCCGATCCGTGGCCAAGTCCTGGAGCCAGTCCCGCAGTCCATCCGGTCCGCTATTCTCGAAAGCATCATCCGCCTGCGCGAAGAGCTCACCCCTTTGTACCCAGGGGACCTCCTCATGGCGCTGGATCGCGGCGCTCACGGCCACGATCACCGTCCCCGCCAGGATGAGGACGATGGCGAGCCAGAATGACCGGAATATCCGCCAGTAGAGGGAATGCATGGTGGGCATTATTACGTCAGGGCAAAAATCCCGAGCCTGCTCACTGCGAGCTTACGCCCCGATATGCTCACGCGGTATCGAGACCTGAAGCTCGATCGGCAGAGGCGGTGTCGCGGTTGCAGAAGCTCCTGCGCAGGGGCATGCTTGCCTCACTACTTGCCTCAGATATAGACCCTTGCCTCGGTCGAATCCCGTAAGCTCATGATCCTGCAAGCGCTTGGTGCCACAGGTTGACTCAGTGTCCGACGTCGACCAACACATTCTCGCTTTCCTTGCCAGGCATCCGAATACCGCGGCCGGAGAGATTCCGCCCCTCGGCGATCGCCGCATACCGCGCCAGACCCTCTCGCGCCGCTTGGCGGCACTGGTCGCGAAAGGCGAGCTGATCAGAGTCGGTGAAGGGGCGGGAACTCGGTATTTGCGCGGTGACTTGGAAGCATATCTGCGGATCCCGGTCCCGCAGCGTCCGCCAGTGCGGTACCTGCCGCAGCGCGCGGCAAAGGATCTCCCCCGATTCACGCGGCCGCAGCTCGAGCTGCTGCACAAGTCCGCGCGTACCCACGGCGCGACGGCCGAGGATGCCGCTCGCGCAGTACGCGAGCGGCTGCTGGTCGAGCTCTCTTACGCGTCCTCCAGTCTGGAGGGCAACACCTACGACCTACTACAGACGGAAGCACTGATCAAGTACGGTCAGTTGGCCAAGGGCAAATCCGCGCTCGAAGCCAAGATGATCCTGAATCATCGGGACGCCATACGGTACCTGCTCGATCACATCAAGACGGTAGCGGTCGATTGGACGACATTACGGGATCTGCACGCCCTCCTTTCAGACGGCCTGCTGAGTGATCCGGGAGACTCGGGCCGCATCCGGCGCCGCGTCGTTGCAATTACGCACTCGAGCTATCGACCGCTCGAAAACGAGTTCCAGGTCAGAGAGGCTATCGAAGCGCTGCTTGCAGCCGTCAACGACGAGGGAGAGGCATACAACCGCTCGTTGATGCTCATGACGGGAGTCGCATATGTGCAGGCTTTCACCGACTGCAACAAGCGCACAGGCCGGGTGATCGCGAACCTGCCCTTGCTTCAGGCGTCTCTCCCACCGCTGTCCTTCGTCACAGTCGACAAGGAGGCGTATACACGCGGGCTACTTGCATATTATGAGCTGGGTATCGGTGCGCCAATCGCGAAAGCCTACCTGGATGCCTACCCGACGAGCGCCGACGCCTACCGGACGGGCGCAGACTACCAGCTCAAATCGGCGGAGCAGCTTGCCGTCGAGCTTCGATACCAAGGATATGTGCGAGAGCACCTGCGCGCGATAATTCTCGGCGTTGCGGCACGCGATGCGCCACTTCCCCAGTCCATCCCGCCGGAAGACCGGCCGGCGGTCGCGGAAATGATTCGTATCCAACTCGATAGTCTTCATCCGGGGCGCGCTGCGCCGCTGGGACTCAGATCCGAGGAGATCGACGCGTACCTTGCGCGAACCCGCGGGTGAGGCGGCGCACAAGCCGCTTTACCCGGTCTTCAATGCCAGCGCATAGCCCGAGCCGCGCACGCTTTGCACGGAGACCCGGTCCGTCAGCTTCCCGAGCTTACGCCGCAAATTGCTGACGTGGGTATCCAGGCTGCGGTCGGTCGGCAGCAGCCTGCGGCCGAGCGCCTGCAGCATCAGGTCCTCGCGGCTCACGGTGCGGGTATCGGCGCGCACCAGAAGCTCGAGGATCCTGAGCTCCGCCGCGGTGAGCTCGAGGTCCTGGCTGTCGATTTCCACGCGCCTGGCGCGCAGATCCAGGCGCAGCGGTCCCCACACCAGGGCGCCCGCCACGGGCTGGGGCTCGGCCGCCATCCGCCGCAGCACGGCCCGGATGCGCGCCACCAGCTCCCGGGGGCTGAAGGGCTTGGCGAGGTAGTCGTCGGCGCCGAGCTCGAGGCCGATCACCCGGTCCACCTCCTCCCCGCGGGCGGTGAGCATGATGACCGGGACGCGGCTCGCCGAGCGCAGGCGCCGCAGCACCTCGAACCCCGACAGCTCCGGCAGCATCACATCGAGCACCACCAGATCGATCCCGCCGCGCGCCACACGCTCCAGCGCCGCCGTCCCGGTGCCGGCCGTCTCGGCGGCGAAGCCCTCCGGGCCCAGATACTCCACCAGCATGGAGCAGAGCTCGTGATCGTCATCCACGATGAGCAGGCGCGTGCGGGCGTCGGCGGTCTCGCTCAAGCCGGATTCTCCAGGCTGAAGACCTGCCGCTGATCATCGTAGGCGAAGGTCTCCGCGTACCGGCCCCAGCTGATGATCGTGCGCAGCGTCTGCTCCGCCGCCTCCTCGGCCATGTAGTCCTCGAGCTCATCGAAGAAGCGGCTCTTGGGCGCCGTATGGCTGCTGCGCTCATCGAGGATCCGCCGGATGTGCGCTGCGAGCGGCACGTAGGTGAGGAGGTGCCTGGCGAAGAGATGCTTGCGCTCGTCGCTCTCCGAGCGCGCGAAGGCGAGGCCCGCCTCGGTCAGGCGGATATCGCCGCCCTCCACCTCGGCGAAACGGAGCATCTGCAGCGCCTCCCCCACCCGAAAGAGATCATCGAGCTCCATGTGCAGGTCCTCGGCGATCACCGGCAGGTCCGCCTTGCCGTTGTAGGGCGGCTCGCTCACCGCCTCGATCAGGCCCTGCAGCAGGTTGGAGGAGACATGGATGAGCGTCGTGCCGATGCCCGTGCCGGCGAAGCGCTCGCTCTTCGGCCCGGTCCGCGCCTCCCCGCGCGGCTTCGCCGTCATTTCGACATAGACGCGCTCGACGAGGGCGCGAAAGCGCGGATCGGGCGGCGAGCGCGGGTGCGAGAGATCGATGGGAATCTCGCTCACCACCCGCCCCGGATGGGTCGAGAAGATGAGGAGGCGATCGCACATCTGCACCGCCTCCTCGATGTTGTGGGTGACGAGGAGCACCGAGCGGATGGGCAGCTGCCCCTCGCCCCAGAGGTCGAGGAAGTCGCTGCGCAGCGTCTCGGCCGTGAGGATGTCGAGCGCCGAGAAGGGCTCGTCCATGAGGAGGATGCTCGGGTGCACGACGAGTGCGCGCGCGAACCCCACCCGCTGGCGCATGCCGCCCGAGAGCTCGCGCGGGTACGCCGACTCGAAGCCGTCGAGGCCGATGAGGTCGATGGCCTGCAGCGAGCGCTTGCGGATCTCGGCCTCCGGGAGCCGCAGCGCCTCGAGGCCGAGCTGCACGTTCTCGAGCACGGTGAGCCACGGGAAGAGCGCGAAGCTCTGGAAGACCATGGCGATGCCGCGCGCAGGTCCTGCGACCGGGGCGCCCTGGTAGTCCACCACACCCCTCGTCGGGGCATCGAGGCCCGCGATCAGCCGCAGCAGGGTCGACTTGCCCGATCCGGAGCGCCCGAGCAGGCCGACGATCTCTCCCGGCCGCAATGTCAGGTTGACGTTTTCGAGTACGACGAGCTCGTCGCCGTCCGGCTTGCGGAAGGATTTGCACACGCCCTGCACGGCAAGGAGCGGCGCCAGATTGAGCGTGAGCGCGTTGGCATTCATCAAGCACCGTCCCGATAGTCAGTTACGCATCCGCTCGGCGGCAGGATGCCCGGATCCAGCGCCTCATACAACCTCAGCTCACGCGGAACTTGCGCTCCGCGCGCGCATACAACGGCCGCCAGAACACGCGGTTCAATACCACGACGAACAGGCTCATGACCGCGATGCCGAGCACGGTGCGCGGGAAATCCCCGGCGCTCGTGGCATCGGCGATGTACTCCCCGAGGCCCGCGGCCGAGAGATGCTTGGTTCCCCAGTTGGCCACCTCCGCCACGATGCTGGCGTTCCACGAGCCGCCCGAGGCGGTGATCGCCCCGGTCACGTAGAACGGGAACACCGCCGGCAGGGCGATCCGCCGCCACCAGAGCCAGCC
>JAGWPE010000344.1 GCA_028870635.1 Gammaproteobacteria bacterium
CGCCATGCTCGAAGTGTCCTCCTTGACCGAAGCGCAGCGTTCGCGCCTCGCCGACTACCTCTTGCCGCAGTACCGAGCCGCCTTCGGCGCCCTGCATCATGAGGTCATGACGGGAGGGTCGGGCACGGTCGAGTTCGAGATACAGGGCCGGCGCGGCACGCGACGATGGATGGAGACCCACGCGGCCCCCCTGCGCGATCCCGGTGGCAACATTGTCGCGCTTCTCGGCATCACCCGCGACATCAGCGCCCGCAAGCAAGCCGAGCAGGTCCAGGAGGAGGTACAACTTTTTCGCGACCTGCTCGATCGCAGCCGCGACCTCATCTACGTGGCTGACGCGGCGACGGGACGCTTGACGGACTGCAATGCGGCTCTGCCGCGACGACTCGGCTACACGCGCGAGCAGATCCTCGAGCGGCACGTGTGGGACCTGTCCGAGGCAGCGGGTAGCCCGGAGGACTGGGCGGAGCGTCTCGCGCAGATCCAGCAGACCGGCTCACGTGTCGTGGAAACGCAGTACCGCTGCCGCGACGGCAGCGCCTTCCCGGTGGAGGTCAACATTAACTACGTAGCTCGGGAGCCGCGAGCAAACATCATTGCGGTGATTCGTGACGTGACGGAGCGTCGCCGCCAGCAGGACCGCATCCTGCATCTCTCCCGCATCCTGAAGATGCAGAGCGCGGTCAACGCAGTCATCCTGCGGGTGGAGGATCGGGAGCAGATGCTTCAGGAAGTATCCCGGGTCGCCGCAGACGTCGGTGGATATGATCAGGTGGTGCTGAGCCTGGTGGATGAAACGGGGCGCGAGGCTCGGGTCGCGCATCGCGCCAGACGATGGGATCTGCCGGAGCCGTCGCTGATGAAGATTGCCATCGGGGATGACTCCGAGCCCGATGCGACGGCGACAGGCCGCGCATTGCGCACCGGACAGGTCGTTTTCCGTGACATCGATCGAGGCTGGCCCATCACCTTTGGCCGGGATGAGTTGCTTCGCGCCGGTATACGCTCCCTGATCGCGCTGCCAATCACCGTCGACGGAGCGCGGTTCGGGGCACTCACGCTGTTCTCCAGTCGACTCGATCCGATCCGGGACGAAGAGCTGATATTGCTGCAGGACATCACCGCCACTCTCGGCTTCGCGCTGCAGTCCCAACGGTACGCCCACGCCGCACAATTCCTGACTTACTACGACTCGCTCACCGGTCTCGCGAAGCGCCCGCTTTTCTGCGAACGCCTCAATGCGCTCGTCGAGCGCGACCTGGTGCATCTCGAGCATCCCATCGTCGCCGCCCTGGACGTTCACGCATTGAGCAGTGTCAACGATACGTATGGCAGGAGCCTCGGTGATGCGTTGTTGCAAAAGACGGCGGAACGCCTGCGGCAGGCGGTGGGAGGCGAGGATCAGATCGGGTATCTCGGCAGCGGCACGTTCGTGATCGCCGTGCGGGAGCACGCGGGCACCGCAGAGGGTGTCATGGCCATGATCGACCGGGCGGTGTTCGAGCAGCCCTTTGAGGTACAGGGCCACCGTTTCCGCAGCTCGGGCCATTCCGGCCTGGCACGCTATCCGGACGACGGGCAGGACGCCGCGACGCTCGTCGAGAGGGCGGAGGCCGCTTTGCGGCAGGCCAAGGAGGCCGGCGAAAAATATCTCCATTTCAAGCTGCAGATGCACAGCGACGTCACCGAGCGCCTGCAGCTCGAGCACCGGTTGCAGGAGGCACTCGAAGAGCGGCAGTTCGTGCTGCACTACCAGCCACAGGTGAGCATTGCCACGGGGCGGGTCGAAGCCGTCGAGGCGCTGTTGCGCTGGCAGGATCCGGAGCGCGGCCTCGTGCCGCCGGCCCAGTTCCTCGCAGTGCTGGAAGCCTCCGGAATGATCGACGCGGTCGGCAGCTGGGCCCTCGCGCAAGCCGTACGCGACTGTGCCCGCTGGCAGCGGCTTGGCCTGGGTCCGCTGCGGGTTGCCGTCAACGTGTCCTCGATTCAGATCCGCCGCCGCCGGTTCGTTGAGGACGTTCTGCAAGTCATCGAGAGCGAGAGCGCCGACAACGTCGGGATCGATCTCGAGATCACCGAATCCAGCCTGCTTCAGGACCTCGAGGATGCCCGTCGCAAGCTGCGCCGGCTTCGTGCGGCCGGCATCCGCATTGCGCTCGACGATTTCGGCACCGGCTATTCCTCTCTCGGCCTGCTGCCAACACTGCCCGTGGACATCCTGAAGATCGATCGAGCCTTCGTCCGCGGACTTCCGAGCGACGAGGCGAGTGTGGCGCTCACCGCCAGCATCGTGCAGATCGCCTCGGCCTTCGACCTGCTCACCGTGGCGGAAGGTGTCGAGAGCAGGGGCCAACTCCAGATGCTGCGCACCTTCGGCTGCAGTCTGTCACAGGGATTCCTGCACGCGCCGCCCATGTCCGCCGAGGAACTGGAACGGAGGTGGCATGAGGGCTCGCTCGTAACGGAGACCTGAGGCGC
>JAGWPE010000345.1 GCA_028870635.1 Gammaproteobacteria bacterium
GCCCTACCAGGACATCGCGGACCGGCTGGGCGTCTCCCTCGCCAAGGTCAAGACCGACATTCTCCGCGGAAGAGTCGCCATGGCGGGCATCCTGGGCCAAGACGGCGCCGGCGCGCCGGACGACCGGCGCCGGTATCCCCCTGCCACGCGCGGTACGCAACCATGAGCTCACGCGATCAGACCGACGAGAAGCTCGAGCGCTTGGTGAGCCAGGTATTGCGCGACCAGCCGCCGAGGCGGGCGCCGGCTTCGCTCGAGGCCCGTGTGCTCGGGGAGCTGGCAAGGCGGGCAAGGCTCCCGTGGTGGCGCCGCGGCGTCGCTTACTGGCCGGCCGCGGTGCGTGTGCCGATCATCACGGCTTGCGCCGTTTGCGTGCCTGTCGTCTGGGTGCTGTCGCTGTGGCTGGCGGCGCGCCTCCTCTCCGTGACCCGTTCGCGCATGGCGGGCCCGCTCGCCACGCTCCGGGACGCCGGACACACGCTCGCTTCGCTGGGCGCGGCCACGAGTCACATCATTCAGAGCATCCCGCGCGAGTGGCTCCTCGGTGGAATCATCGCCACCGCCACCCTCTACGCCGTGCTCTTCGCGCTGATCGCGGTCGGCTACTCGCTGCTCTACCCCAGATCTCAATATTCCAAGGCTCACCTGACATGAAGAACACGCTCCGGCGGCTGTTGACCTGCGCCCTGCTCGCGTGCCTCTGCGGCTGCGTGCTTCCGGTGCAGGCGCAGGACAGCGACGGCTCGGCGGCCCAGACCGACCGGCAGATCGTCTCCGTCGGGCACAGCTCGTATCTGCCGGCCGGCGAGAGCGCCCAGGATGTGGTCTCGGTCATGGGCTCTACGAAGGTCGACGGCGATGTGTCCGACTCGGCCGTCGCGGTCCTGGGCGACGTGACTCTGAACGGAAGCGCCGGCGACAGCGCGGTAGCCGTGTTGGGTGATGCCTACATCAATGGCAAGGTCGATCATGACGTCGTCGCGGTGTTGGGCAACGTGAAGCTCGGACCGCAGGCGGTGATCGGCGGCCAGGTGACGGCGGTGATGGGAAGCGTGGAGCGCAGCCCCACGGCAGTGGTCCAGGGCGGCACCGTCCACGTCCTCCCCGGCTTGTTCGGCAACATCGAGGGGCTGCATGCCTGGTTCCGCGATTGCCTCTTGCTCGGCCGGCCGCTCGCGCCGACGCTCGCTGTGTCCTGGGCCTGGTGGGTGGCGCTGGCAACACTCGCCTTCTACATCCTGATCGCGGCCTTGTTCCAGGATGGCGTACGGCGCTGCGTGCAGACGCTCGAGGTGCATCCCGGCCCGTCCATTCTGGCCACGATCATCTCGGTATTGCTCCTGCCGATCGTGTTGCTGGCGCTCGTCATCACGGTAGTCGGCATCGCCGTCATTCCCCTCCTGTGGATCGCATTGATCTGTGCGGGCATCTTCGGGCGAGTGGTCGCGGTCGGCTGGCTGGGCGGCCGCTGCCTGCGGCTCACGGGCCGCGAGACCGCATCACGAGCGATGCTCGAGGTGCTCGTCGGCGGCCTGATCGTACTGGCGCTCTACATGGTGCCGGTCCTCGGGTTCTTCCTCTACCTCCTGCTCGGCGCCTTCGGTTTCGGCGCCGTGATCTACACGATCCTGCTCGCGACCCGGTCTGCGCCGGCGAGGCCCGCCGCGAGCGGACCTCATGCGGGCGCGAGCGGCGGTGCCGCCGCGGCCGCCTGGAGTGCCGGTGCCGCCGCGAGCGGCGAGCGC
>JAGWPE010000346.1 GCA_028870635.1 Gammaproteobacteria bacterium
CGGCCCGCGGAACACTGAGTTTCATCGGCTGCCGCGGCTCATGCACTACACATGGGATGCGGCATCACTCATGGTGGCGCCATCCTCGATGGCGACCGCCTCGCCTTCTTCGAGGGGCTGCCAAGCGTCAGTCGTGATCGGCGTGGCATGGGTTACACCGTATTCCGGGCGCATGGCAGGCCGGGCCGAGTGCGCGGATAATCCGTTCCAGGCTAGAGTGTTACCCATGCCCTCGGAATAATCTGGCACCCATGCGCCCGGAATAGACCCAATTCTATATGGCGCTCCCTACGGGATTCGAACCCGTGTTACAGCCTTGAGAGGGCTATGTCCTGGGCCTCTAGACGAAGGGAGCGTTTAGCTTAAGGGCCGGAATCAGGAGCGCGGTATTATAGGGGGCTGTGTCCAATGCTCAAGCCGAAAGCCACGAATTGAACTCTCCTCAAGGGCGCCTGGTGGCGCCAGCGGCCAAGCCTCGGGTCATCCCTCGGGCCGAGCACACGATTTCGCGGTCCCACATCTCTCCCAATGCCCTGCGGGTGCTCTACCGCCTGAAGGACGCCGGATTCCAGGGGTTTCTGGTGGGCGGCTGCGTGCGGGACCTGCTGCTCGGCATGGAGCCGAAGGACTTCGATGTGGCGACGGACGCGCTGCCGGATCAGGTCAAGCGGCTCTTCCGTAATTGCCGGCTGGTGGGGCGCCGATTCCGGCTGGCGCACGTCTTTTTTGGCCAGGAAATCATCGAGGTCGCCACTTTCCGGGCGGCGAGCGCGCCGTCGCAGGGGGAGGAGCCGCTGGCGGACGCCGATCCTGAGGACGGGGAGGCAGCGGAGCTCGATGAGCCGGAGCTCGCGACGGAGAGCAGCGGCGAGGCCGAGGACAGGGACGAAGCCCAGGACGAGGCAAGCGAGCCCGCGGTAGCTACCCGGGACCGGGCATTCGGGCGGGAAGGGCGTCCGCTTCTCGACGACGATTCGGAGCGCAAGTTCGACGAAACCGGCCGTATCTTGCGGGATAACGTCTACGGCACCATCGACGAGGACGTCTGGCGCCGCGATTTCACGGCGAATTCCCTCTATTACAACATCGCCGACTTCTCCATCTGGGACTACGTCGGCGGCGTGGAAGACATTGCTGCGCGGCGCCTGCGGCTGATCGGCGATCCGGAGACCCGCTTTCGCGAGGACCCGGTGCGCATGCTGCGGGCCGCACGCTTCGAGGCGAAGCTCGGCTTCGAGATCGACCCCCAGACTGCCGAGCCCATCGGGCCGCTGCGGGAGCTTCTGGGCGGTGTGCCGCCGGCGCGCCTCTTCGATGAGACGCTGAAGCTCTTTCTCACCGGACACGGGGCGAAGAGCCTCGAGGCCTTGCGCCGGCGGGGGCTCCTGGCGCAGCTCCTGCCCAGCGTGGACTCCTATCTCACCCAGCACTCCGGCGGCCTCGTCGAGCGGCTGCTGATGAAGGGACTGGCCAACACGGATGCGCGCGCCGCGGCGGGCCGCCCGCTCACTCCCACATTCCTGCTGGCGCTCCTCCTCTACGGTCCCATTGCCCAGATCATCGAGTCGATGCCGCCGGAGAAGTGGCACGAGATCTCCGCCATCGTGGAGGCCTGCGATCGCGCGGTGCGGCAGGCGCAGGCGCATCTGGCGATTCCGCGGCGCTTCTCGCTCGGGTTGAGCGAGATGTTCTCGCTGCAGCCGCGTTTCGAGCATCCCAGCGGACGGCGCTCGCTGCGCCTGCTGACCCACCCACGGTTCCGGGCGGCCTACGACCTGCTGCTGTTGCGGGCGGAGCTCGGGCTGGCATCGCCGGAGATGGCCCGGTGGTGGACTCAGGTGCAGGAGGTCCCGCACGAGGAGCAGGGGCGCATGGCCGATGCGCTCGCGCAGGCGGCGGGTCCCCGGCCAGGGCGTCCCCGCCCCGGCGGCCGCCGGCGACGCAGAGGCCGGCGCGGTCCCCGGGCTTCGTGAACAGCCGGACAGGGGCGAGCTGGCAGCCGGCGTACATTGGCCTGGGCAGCAATCTCCACGACCCGAAGGCCCAGGTCCTGCGCGCCGCCGCGGCGTTGGAGACCCTTGCATCCACGCGAGGGGTGGGCCTCTCCCCGCTTTACCGCTCCAGGCCTTTTGGCCCGGTGGCGCAGCCGGATTTCATCAACGCCGTGGCGGGGCTGCTCACGCAGCTCGATTCCCGCACCCTTCTCGGGGAGCTGCTGGCGCTGGAGAGGACGCTCGGCAGGCCCGCTGAGCACGAGCGGTGGGGCCCTCGCGTCATCGATCTCGACCTTCTCGTCTACGGCCGGGAGCGCCGGGATGAGCCGGGGCTGACCCTCCCCCATCACGGGATAGTGGAGCGGAACTTCGTTCTGTATCCTCTTTGCGACCTCGCCCCGGACCTAGAAGTGCCCGGGCTCGGCCGGGTGGCCGAGCTCAAAGGACGCCTTGCGTCCGAGGGCCTCGAACGGCTGGGCGAGTCCTGAATCCGACTGGATGACGCATACGACATGACCGGGGCTGAGCACCAGTTCATCGTGGTGGAAGGGCCGATCGGCGTCGGCAAGACGAGCCTCGCCCGACGGCTCGCCGAGAGCCTTTCGGCGCAGCCGGTGTTGGAGGATGCGGCACAGAACCCGTTCCTCGAGCGCTTCTACAGGAATCCGCGCGCCGGCGCACTGCCGGCGCAGCTCTACTTCCTCTTCCAGCGCTGCCAGCAGCTCGGCGCACTGAATCAGCAGGACCTCTTCGCCCAGGTGCGCGTGGCGGACTACCTGTTGGAGAAGGATCGCCTGTTCGCGCGGGTGACGCTGGACGATGCGGAGTTCGCTCTTTACGAGCAGATCTACGCGCGGCTCGACGTCCAGGCGCCGAAACCCGACCTCGTGGTTTACCTTCAGGCTCCGGTCGATGTGCTCCTCGAGCGCATCACCCGGCGCGGCATCGGCTACGAGCAGTACATCGAGCGCGATTATCTCGTGCGACTGAATGAGGCGTATGCGCGCTTCTTCCACGAGTTCGAGGCCGCGCCGCTCCTGATCGTCAATGCGGCCTCGATCGATCCCGTCAACAACCCTGCGGATTACGACGAGCTGCTGGCCGCCATCCGCCGCATGAAGCGGGGACGGCTGTACTATAACCCGCTGCGGAGCAGGGACCCCTTCAGCAAGCGATCGTAGGCTGATCATATGTACACGCACCTGCAGCTTCGCGATTCCGACCGCCAGCCCGTGACGCTGAGCACGCTTGCGCGCATGAAAGCCGACGGGCAGAAGATCGCGAGCCTGACCTGCTACGACGCGAGTTTCGCGGTGCTGCTCGATGAAGCGGACGTCGACGTCGTGCTTGTCGGCGACTCGATGGGCATGGTGATCCAGGGACACGACACGACCGTGCCGGTCACGATGGATCACATCGTCTATCACACCCGCGCCGTGGCGCGCGGCCTGCACAGGCCGTTTCTCATCGCCGATCTGCCCTTCATGAGCTATCCGTCGAAGGAACGGGCGCTCGAGAATTCCGTGCGCCTGATGCAGGAGGGCGGCGCCAAGATGGTGAAGCTCGAAAGCGGCGGCAGCCAGGCCGAGATCGTAGAGTTCCTCACGGGTCACGACATCGCGGTCTGCGCGCACCTGGGACTGAGGCCGCAATCGGTGCACAAGACCGGCGGCTTTCGCGTGCAGGGGCGAGAGCGGGACGCGGCGGCGCAAATGATGGAGAACGCCAAGCGCCTGGAGTCCGCGGGCGCGGACATCGTGCTCCTCGAATGCATCCCGGCGGATCTCGGAAAGGCGATCACGCAGGAGCTGCACGTGCCCGTCATAGGCATCGGCGCCGGACCCGGCACCGATGGCCAGATCCTGGTTCTTTACGACATTCTCGACATCACCACCGGACGCAAACCCCGCTTTGTTCAGAACTTCATGGAGGGCGCCGGCAACAACCGTGAGGCCCTTAAGCGCTACGTTGAAGCTGTCCGCACGGGCGCGTATCCCGCGCCGGAGCACTGCTTCTGAGAAGCATGGAGACCGTCACCACGATTGCGGCGGTGCGTGAGCACGTACGCCGCTGGCACGCCGAGGGACGGCGCATCGCCTTCGTTCCGACCATGGGAAATCTCCACGCCGGGCACGTGAGTCTCATCGAGATGGCGCGCCGCCACGGAGACCGCTTCATCGCCAGCATCTTCGTGAACCCCATGCAGTTCGGGCCAAACGAGGATTTCGCACATTACCCGCGTACGCCGGCGCAGGATGCCCGCATGCTGACCGAAGCCGGCTGCGATCTGATGTTCATGCCCGACGTCGCCGAGATATATCCCAACGGGCCGCAGCGCGCGACGCGCGTGGAGGTGCCCGGCCTCTCGAGCATCCTGGATGGCGAGTTCCGTCCCGGGCACTTCGAGGGCGTCG
This sequence comes from Gammaproteobacteria bacterium, assembly GCA_028870635.1. Lineage (GTDB taxonomy): Bacteria > Pseudomonadota > Gammaproteobacteria > Steroidobacterales > Steroidobacteraceae > 13-2-20CM-66-19. Next base: position 4,409 of record JAGWPE010000346.1, read on the forward strand.
CGACGGTCGTCGCGAAGCTCTTCCACATCGTGGACCCGGACGTCGCCGTGTTCGGCGAAAAGGACTTTCAACAGCTCACGATCATCCGGCGCATGGTGGCCGACCTGTGCATGCCGGTCTCCATCATCGCGGCCCCCACCGTGCGCGAG
>JAGWPE010000347.1 GCA_028870635.1 Gammaproteobacteria bacterium
CGCTGGCCGTGATTGAGCGGCGGACGTCGCAACCGGACAGGTGCCCCCCTTCCCTTTGGTCGATAATCGCCTCATAAAGGTCGCGGGCCGGCATCGCCGGCGCGAGGTTTCGGCGAATGTCACTGAGCGTCTTCGACATCTTCAAGATCGGCATCGGGCCGTCGAGCTCCCACACCATGGGACCGATGCGCGCCGCGCGCGAGTTCGTGCTCGGGCTGGAGCGCGACGAGCTCCTGGCGGCCACCGAGCAAGTGACAGTGCGCCTCTATGGCTCGCTCGCGCTGACCGGTCTCGGGCACGGAACCGACCGCGCGGTACTGGTCGGCCTCGAGGGCGCGGACCCCGAGACGGCCGATCCCGACAGCATCGAGCCCACCCTGCAGCGCATCCGCGCGAGCAACCGCATCCGCCTCCTCGGACGGCACGAGATCGAGTTCGAGGAGAAAGCGCGGCTGCTGCTGCTGCGCACCGAGCGACTGCCCGCTCATCCCAACGGCATGCGCTTCACTGCGATGGGCTCTGAGGAGCCATCGCACCCCTCTGCGAGCCGCAGTAGCGAGATGCGGGTGCTCCGGGAAACGGAGTACTACTCGATAGGCGGCGGCTTCATCGTCCGCGGCGGCGAGAATGAGGCGCGTGAGGCGACCGAGAGACCGCGGCCGCCCTATCCTTTCAACTCGGCCGCGGAGCTGCTGTCGTTGTGCCGCGAGAACGGGCTCGAGCTCTTCGAGCTGGTGCTCGCGAACGAGCGCACGTGGGCGAGCGAGGCGCAGGTGCGCGCGGGAGTGCTGCACCTGTGGCAGGTGATGCAGGGGTGCGTGGAGCGCGGCTTCCACCAAAGCGGCGTGTTGCCGGGCCCCCTGAAAGTGCGCCGGCGAGCGCCCAAGCTCTATCGCGTGCTCACCGAGGGCGGACCGTCCAAGCCGCTCGATGCGATGGACTGGGTAAACGCCTTCGCCCTCGCGGTGAACGAGGAGAACGCCGCCGGCGGGCGCGTGGTCACGGCGCCGACGAACGGCGCAGCGGGCATCGTCCCGGCGGTGCTTCACTTTCATCAGCGCTTCGAGCCCGGTGCGAGCGAGGAAGGAGTCATCCGCTTCCTGCTCACCGCTGCCGCGATCGGCATGCTCTACAAGCGCAACGCCTCGATCTCAGGCGCTGAGATGGGCTGTCAGGGCGAGGTCGGGGTCGCCTGCTCCATGGCCGCCGCGGGACTGGTCGCGGCGCTGCAGGGCAGCAACGAGCAGATCGAGAATGCCGCCGAGATCGGGATGGAGCACAACCTGGGTTTGACCTGCGATCCGGTCGGCGGGCTGGTGCAGATCCCCTGCATCGAGCGCAACGCAATGGGAGCCGTGAAGGCGATCAATGCGGCGCGGCTGGCCATGCGCGGTGACGGCTCGCACAAGGTTTCGCTCGATCACGTGATCGCGACCATGCGCCAGACCGGCGCCGACATGTCGACCATCTACAAGGAGACCTCGCAGGGCGGCCTGGCGGTGAACGTTACTGAGTGTTGAGCGCTGGATCCGGGCATCCTGCGCGAACGAAGCGCGCGGCGAGCAAAAAAAGCGTGGTTTTTGCTCGCCGCCCGCCACCTGCGGCGGCGGGGCACCTCCCTGTGCCTGAGTGCCCAAGACTTTGCGTCGGCGCGCGCGCAGTCCGCATGTACCGATCGCGGCCGGTGTTAGGAAGCCGCTGAGCTGTCGGCGGGGTTGCCCGGTGCGAGCGCGACGCGATTGCGGCCGGCGTCCTTGGCATCGTAGAGCGCCTCGTCCGCGCGATGGCGCAGAGACTCCAGAGTGTCGCTCGGCTCACCGATCGCGACGCCGATCGACAGAGTCACGGCGCCTATGTACTGCATTCCATCCGGGCGCGTGATGACGGTGCGCGTGGCGGTGGCGCGGACCTCCTCGGCGAGCGCGGCGGCATCCTCGAGGCAATCGACCGGCACGAACATCGCGAACTCATCGCCGCCGAGGCGCGCGGCCATGGCCTCGCCCGCCAGATGCCCGCGCAGGATCTCGGCGACCTTGGCCAGCACCTTGTCGCCGATGACATGGCCATGCGTGTCGTTGACGCGCTTGAAGTAGTCGATGTCGACGGCAAGGAAGGCGATGCCGGTGAGCCCGGCGCTCTCGCGCGCCTCGAGGGCGCGGCGCAGGCCGTGGAGGTTCTTCAGGCCGGTGAGCGGATCGCGCAGCGGCTCGGTCTGGGCCCGCTCGAGGCGCTCCATGACGTGGTCGACTTCCTGGCGCTGCCTGGCGAGCTGCTGGTGCAGCCCGGTGAGAACGGCTTGCAGCTGGGAGGCTTCGGCCATCACCTTGGCCACCTTCTCCACCCACTCGGCGGCACCGCCCTCGGTATTCCGGCGCGCGTCCTGGATCGCATCGTCCAGATTCACGCTGTACCGCTTGACGGTCCTCTCAGCGTGCGCGGCCTGCTTCTCCGATTCGCAGAGCACCTCACGTAGCTGGCTCTTCGCGAGCTCGAACGCCTGGACGTCTCGTCCGGCGATATGCAGGGCATGAAGCCTGCAGATCTCGGCATCCGACAGCACGCTGTCGGCGGCCATGAGCTTGTCGAGCTCCTGGGTCAGGGCCGGGTTGAGGTCGCCGGCATGCTCGTACCAGACCGCATAGCTCACCGGATGATAGCCGGCCTTGTGGGGGGACATGAGCTGCAGGGCGCGGCGCAGGATTTCGGCGCTTTCCTCCCTCGAGTGCTGATAGCGCATCGTTATTCGTATTGCCTCTCGCGCGGCGGATTTTACATAACTATAACAGCCCCGGTCGCGTAGAGCGAGTAACAGGACCCGCCGCCCCCCTCTCTTCGGCTCCGATGCCGCGGCCGGGGCGAGCGTCGCGGACCCCCCCCCGGGCATCCATCCGCGACGTCGCTCCTTGGAGCCCCGTCAGGCGGGTGGAGAGGATGCGAAGCTCGACTTCTGCTTTTCGGCGGCCTCGGCGGCGTGCTCTCTCTTGATGCGCTCGTAGATCTCCTCGCGATGGACCGCGATGCTCTTCGGCGCATTGATGCCGACTCGAACCTGATTGCCTTTGACCCCGAGAACGGTGATGGTGACGTCGTCCCCGATCATGACGGTCTCACCCACACGCCTTGTAAGAATCAACATACTGATAATCCTCTGTACTTGGTGATGGTCCAAAAGCTTCGTTGTGGAACTAGGAATGCAAGCAACGACTCAGCGGCCGGCGGGCCGTCCGGGTCGCATACCGGCGGCGACTGGCCGGTAGCCCAGGATGACTTCACCGTTCGCGTGCGTGACGGTGACGGGAGCAATGTTGCCGAGACGATCGAGCGTAGCGTCGATGTGATGGATGCTGAAGGCGCCGCCCACCTTCTGAACGGCGGCGCGCGGATCGGCGATGACGATGCGCTCCGTCGTGTAGCGGGTGAGATCGCTGACGAAGTCGGAGAGCGGCTCACCCTGAGTCTCGAGAATGCCCTCACGCCAGCGGATGACCTTCTGAGCGGCGATGGCGTGCACATCGGCCAGGAGCCCCACGGGCGAATACTCGATCTGCTGGCCGGCAGTCAGGCGTCTGCTCCAGGAAGGAGTAGCACCCACACCGTTATCCAAACCCTCAACAGCCACCGTACCGCTGACGACGCTGACGCGGACGTCACCGTTTGCCATCTGGTAGACGTCGAAGCGCGTGCCGAGAACCTGCACCTCGCTGTGCGCAAGCAGGATGCGGAACGGCCGGCTCGGATCGTGTACGACCTGGAAGTACGCCTCGCCGCGGATCAGGCGCACACGCCGATCGTTGGGGCTGCCCACCCACTCGAGCTCAGTCTGGGTATTGAGACCGACGATGCTGCCGTCCGGCAGCACCACATCGCGTTCCTGTCCGGTGGCAGTCTGATACGTCTGCGCCACGTAGCCCTGGGTTCGAAGCACCGACCACGCGGTTGCGACTACCAGGACGGCGGTAGCGGCCGCCGCGCCCGAGACCCACACCGACCCGCAGGTCAGCCATTGCCGCAACGCCGCGAGCCACGGGCTCCCCCTCCCGGCCCCCGCAATGCTGGCCAGCACTTCCGCGCGCTGGCGTCCCTTGAGCTCCGTCGCGACGTCCACCAGGTACCGGCATGCATCGAACTCGCGGGCACTGGCGGGCTCGGCGATCCAGCCTTCGAATTCGCAGCGCTCCAGGTCCGTCAGGCCGCGTCCGAGGCGAGTGTGCCAGCTGGCCGCCTCGTGGGTGGCAGCCTTGTTCATTCCACCTCCGCGAGGTCGATGCCGTGGGAGGAGAGGCGCTCCCGGCACAGCCTCAAGGCCTTGGTCATGCGCTTGTCGACCCGCTTCTCGGAGATGCCGAGGGCCGCTGCGATCTCCTTGCGGGGCTTGCCTTGCACATGTGCCATGACGAAAACGTTTCGAAGATTAGGACGCAAGTCTTTGATTACAGCCGTTAGGTGCTGTCCAATCTGATCGGCCATCGCCTGCCGGTCCGGACCCACGCGGTGATCCGGCACCTCTTCCATTCCGGCCGAGCCGGTGATCATGGCGTTCTCGAGACGCCGCCGCCGCAGATGCATCAGGGCGAAGTTCGTCGCCACCTTGAAGAGCATGGCCCGCGGGAACATCACCTGTTCCGGCCGATACATCCTGTGCACCTGCTCGAAGGTGTCCTGCGCCACCTCGCGTGCGACCTCGGGCCTACCCAGCATCTGGGTAAGGTAAGCCAGCAGTTGTGCCTCGTGCGCCCGGCACAGCCGCTCCACGAACTCGTCCGACCTCCCCGATAGGGGGAAGCGTTTGACCTCACCCATGTCGATCTTTTCCAATCCCTATCCCTCTACCCAGAGAAATGCGCCGAAGGGCTGAATCCCCCCTCCCGAGCGAAGGGGGGCGGTCTCAGGCCCGTAACAGTACGCCACTGTCCTCCGACCGCAATCGCGCGGCGCTTTGTGGATCATATCCTACAAAGCGGCCGTCGCCGACCCGTCCGGCAGGCCGATCCCTAGGCAGCCGCCCGGCGGACCCTCTCTCCCCAGCGGCCGAGCCAGGCCTCGATCCCGGCGTACTCGAGCACCTCACCGGAGCCGACGGCGATCGGGGTAGCCCTGCCGGAGAGCACCTCCGCGAGCCGCGCCCGGTCGATGATCCCTTCGCGCACCAGAGCC
>JAGWPE010000348.1 GCA_028870635.1 Gammaproteobacteria bacterium
CGCAACGCCACCAGGACCCGCTCCGGAACACACCGGAGCGGGTCTTTTGCTGTATGAACAAGATTTTCGACATCCCTGGAGATCTCGACACGCCGGTCTCGGCGTTCATGAAGCTCGCGGCCTTTGCACCGCGCTTCCTGCTCGAGAGCGTCGAGGGCGGCGAGCGGCTGGCGCGCTACTCCTTCATCGGGCTCGGAGAAGGGCTCGAGGTACGGCTCGACCTCCATGGATTACGCATAGGGAGTGACCTGCGGCCGGTTCCGGCGACGACGGCGCAGCTGCTTGCGGACTTGAGGGATGCGCTCGCGCGCGCACCGAAGCCGGGACCGCAGATCTCCGGGGTCCCACTGGCGGGCGGACTGGTGGGCTATTCGGCCTATGACATCGTCCGGTTCTTCGAGCGGCTGCCGTTGCCTCCAGGACGCGAGAGCGGCGTTCCTGCTCTCCATTACATCGCCCCGCGCTCACTGCTGGTTTTCGATCACCTCACTCGCGGCATCGCGTTGCTCCATGACGGGTCGGAGGAAGACCGCCGTAACCTGAGAAGAGAGGTGATACGCGCGTTGCGGGGTGGGCTACCGAGCGGAGCGCGCCCTGGCCGTTACGGACGCCCGGAGCCGGCGTTCAGCCGAAATGACTACATGGCCGGGGTGAAGCGGACGCAGGAATACATTGCTGCGGGCGATGTCTATCAGCTTGTCCTCTCGACACGCTTTCAAGGACGTCATGAACTGGATCCGTTCCAGGCTTACCGGGCGCTTCGTCTGATCAACCCCTCGCCCTACATGTACTACTGCGCGCTTGGTGACGTGACGGTCGTTGGCTCGTCACCCGAGGCGCTGGTGCGTCTCAAGGAGGGACAGGCGCAGCTTCGGCCTATCGCGGGTACCCGGCCGCGCGCTGACGATCCCATGGTCGACATGGCGCACGAAGCCGAGCTGCGCGCCGACCCCAAGGAGAATGCCGAGCACGTCATGTTGGTCGACCTCGCGCGCAATGACCTGGGGCGTGTGGCGCTGGCGGGCAGTGTCGGCGTGGAGCCTTATCGCTCGATTGAGCGCTACAGCCACGTCATGCACATGGTGAGCGGCGTCAACGGTCGCCTCGCACCGGGGCGTGATGCGTTCGATCTGTTTGCGGCGACCTTTCCGGCCGGCACGCTCGTCGGCGCGCCCAAGGTGCGCGCCATGCAGATCATCGACGAGCTGGAGCCGGTGAGCCGCGGCCTGTATGGGGGCACGGTCGGCTACTTTGGCGCGCGCGGTGACATGGATCATGCGATCACCATCCGCACGCTCGTTTTCAGGGGTGACGAGTACAGCTATCAGGCCGGCGCCGGAATCGTGGCCGACAGCGTACCGGCTACCGAGCACGACGAGGTTCTCGCCAAGAGCGGCGCCATGGCGCGCGCGCTCGAGCTGGCGGAGGAGGGCCTTTGACCATGAAGCCTCGCACACCGCGGCTGCTGCTGATCGACAACTACGATTCCTTCACCTACAACCTGGTGCAGGCGTTCCTCGTGCTGGGCGCCGAGGTGCTGGTGTACCGCAACGATGCCATTGCCGTGGAGGAAGCGCGTGCCGTTGCCCCCACGCATCTTTGCATCTCGCCCGGTCCCGGCACCCCGTACGACGCCGGGGTCTCGATGGCGATGATCCGGGCGTTCGCGGGGCGGATTCCGGTGCTGGGCGTGTGCCTCGGGCACCAATCGATCGTGGAGGTGTTCGGCGGCAAAGTGGTGCGGGCCGGCCGGCTGATGCATGGCAAGACTTCGCTCGTCCAACACGACGGCGCAGGGCTGTTCGCGGACCTGCCGCAGCCGTGCGAAGTTGGACGCTATCACTCCTTGATCGCCGCGCCGGAAACATTGCCGCCCGAGTTGATCGTCACCGCCCGGACTGCGGAAGGCGAGATCATGGGCGTGCGTCACCGGGAGCTCCCCGTGGAGGGAGTCCAGTTCCATCCCGAGAGCATCCTGACGCCGGACGGGCCGCGGCTGCTCGGCAATTTCCTCGGAGTCGGCGATGCCGTCGGCGCGTGACCTGCTCGACCGCCTGCTCGAGCGGCGCGATCTCAGCCAACCCGAGGCCGAGGAGTTGCTCGGGGTCCTGGCCGATCCGGTAACTTCTCCCGCCTTTGCCGGCGCCGTTCTCGCGGCGATGCGCTCCAAGGGCGTGGTCGCGGACGAAGTGCGCGGGTTTGCCCAGGCCATGCGGCGCCTCGCGCGCCGGCCGTCGATTCCTGCCGGACTGGCCGCCGTCGATGTCGTCGGCACCGGGGGCGACTGCTCGGGCAGCCTCAACATCTCCACCGGCACCGCGCTCCTCACCGCTGCCTGCGGCGTGCCGGTGGTCAAGCACGGCAACCGGTCCATTTCCAGCCGTGCTGGCAGCGCCGACGTCTTGGAGGCGCTGGGCCTCGCGCTGCCGCTCGACGAAGAGCTGGCCGGCAAATACCTGGCGGCCTGCAATTTCACGTTTCTGTTCGCGCCCCACTACCACCCGGCGACCAAGGCGGTCGCGGCCGTACGGGCGGCCATGGGTGTGCGGACGATATTCAACATCCTGGGCCCCCTTACCAATCCGGCGGAGCCGCCCTTTCACGTGATCGGTGCGTTCAACCTCGAAGTGGCGGAGCTCATCGCGCGCACGCTGGCCGGCATGCCGATGGAGCGGGCCTTCATCGTCCACGGCGCGCAGGGTTGGGACGAGCCGACGCCGGTGGGCCCCTTCGCCCTGTTCGACGTCCGGCCGGGGCGTACGGAGCGGCACACCCGTACGCCGGAGGATTATGGGCTGCGCCGCTGCGATCCGGCGGAACTCGCCGGCGGCGACGCCCAGCACAACGCGCGCGCCCTGCGGGCCGTGCTGGAAGGCGAGGACAGGGGGCCGCATCGCGACTGTCTGCTGTTGGGCGCGGCGCTGGCGCTCGAGGTGGCGGGACTCGCCTCCAGGCCGCGCGAGGCGATCGAGCGCGCGGCGGCGGCCATCGACAGCGGCGCCGCCGCCCGCTTGCTCGCAAGGCTGACCGCTCCCCGCCTGGAGCCGGCATGACCGAGGGCTTCCTCGACCAGATGGCCGCCGCCAGCCGGGAGCGCGTCCGGGTAGCGCGTTGCGCCTGCTCGCAGGCGGAGCTGCTGGCACGGGCGCTGGATACGCCGCCTCCTCCCCGGTTGCACCTGCAACCTCGCGGGTTCGATCTGATTGCGGAGCTGAAGCTGCGCTCGCCGGCAGTCGGGCAGCTCAGGGGTCCGGGCGAGGATGTGGTCCCGCGCGTGACCTCGTACGCCCGCGCAGGCGCCGCCGCTGTGTCCGTCCTTACGGAACCGACGCGCTTCGACGGCAGTCTCGATCATCTACGCACGGCGGCGCAGGCGCTGTTGCCGCTGGGGCTGCCAGCCATGCGCAAGGACTTCCTGGTGGATGCCTATCAGGTCGTCGAGGCGCGCGTCGCGGGAGCCGGCGGGGTGCTCGCCATCCTCAGAATGCTGCCCGAGCCGCAGCTCGAGGCGCTCGTCGAGCAGGCGCGCGCACTGGAGCTTTTCGTGCTGCTGGAGGCGTTCGATGAGCTGGATCTCGAGCGGTTGGATGGGGTGCTGCGGCGGCTGGGCAGCGAAGGCTTGCTGGCCGGCGTGAACTCGCGTGACCTCGTGACGCTGCAGGTGGTCCCGAGCCGGCTGGTACAGCTGGCGCGTTCTCTGCCCACGGGCATTCCCCGTGTGGCCGAGAGCGGCGTCGGCTCCCCCGAGGAAGCGCGCCGGGTGGCCGAAGCCGGCTATGATCTGGCTCTCGTCGGCAGCGCGCTCATGAGCGGCGACGACCCCGCGGCGTTGGCAAGCGCCATGCTGAGTGCCGCGCGCGCCGCCCGCGCCGACGCTGCGAGCAGGTGAGCGGACAACATGTGGATCAAGATCTGTGGCATGACGACTCCCGAGGCTGTCGCGGCAGCGCTGGCGGCCCGTGTCGATGCGATCGGTTTCGTCTTTGCGGACTCTCCGCGGCAGCTGACGCTGGAGGACGCGGTGGCATTGGCTGCGCCTGCCCGCGGCAGGCTCCGATGCGTTGCGGTGACCCGCCAGCCCAGTCAGCGTCACCTTGACGATGTGCTTGCGGTATTCCGTCCAGACGTACTCCAGACGGATGCCGAAGACCTGCGGGTGTTACGCGTGCCGAAACAGCTCGAGCTGCTGCCCGTCTTCCGCGGTTGGGACGGGCCCCAGAGCACGGCCCGGGTCCAGCCGGGCCCGTTTCCCGCGCGCCTCCTCTTCGAGGGGCCGACGAGCGGCAGCGGGACACCGTGCGATTGGACTGCCGCGCAGCGGGTCGCGCGCCGCACGCAGCTCGTGCTTGCCGGCGGCCTCGATCCTGGCAACGTTGCGACGGCCATCAATGCCGTTCGCCCGTTTGGTGTCGACGTCTCCAGCGGCGTCGAGGAGCGTCCTGGCGTGAAGAGCCCGGCCGAGGTGGCACGCTTCGCCGCCGCGGCGCGCAGCGCCTTCGAGATGATGCAACAGGAGCAACGATCAGCGTGACCCCCAGCGAATCCAACGATCCGATCGCGGATCTGATCTCGGGCCGCTTCCCCGATGCGCGCGGCCGCTTCGGGCCGTTCGGCGGCCGCTACGTTCCGGAGACGCTGATCCCGGCGCTCGAGCGGCTGCAGCAGGGGGTGCGGGAGCACCTGCAGACGGCGGCTTTCCAACAGGAGCTCGCGCTGGAGCTGTCGAGCTGGGTGGGCCGCCCCACCGCCCTCACCTTCGCCGGCCGGCTCTCCGCCCGCTGGGGCGCGCGCATCTGGCTGAAGCGCGAGGACCTTGCGCACACCGGCGCGCACAAGATCAACAACGCCATCGGCCAGGCACTCCTGGCCAGACGGCTCGGCGCGCGGCGGATCGTCGCCGAGACCGGCGCCGGACAGCACGGGGTCGCGAGCGCGGCGGCCTGCGCGCGCCTGGGCCTGCCCTGCACCGTTTACATGGGCGCCATCGACATGGAGCGGCAGGCCCCCAACGTCGACCGGATGCGACTCCTCGGCGCGACCGTGGTGGCGGTGACGAGCGGTGACCGGACGCTGCGGGCGGCGATCGATGAGGCGCTGCGCGATTGGGTTTCCGATCCGCTGGAGACCTACTATCTGCTGGGCTCGGCCCTTGGCCCGCATCCCTATCCCTACCTGGTGCGCGAGCTGCAGTCGGTCATCGGGCGGGAGGCGCGTGCGCAGATCGTGGAGAGAAACGGCGCCCTGCCGGATGCCGTGATCGCCTGTGTGGGCGGCGGCTCCAACTCCATCGGCGCTTTCCATCCTTTCGTCCCGGACCGTACGGTGGATCTGATCGGGATCGAGGCGGGCGGCCGCGGCGCCGGCCTCGGCGAGAATTCCGCCACGATCTCCTTCGGCCGGCCCGGGGTGCTGCACGGCACTTACTCCATCCTGCTGCAGGACGAGAACGGGCAGATCCAGGAGACTCATTCCGTCTCGGCGGGTCTCGACTATCCCGGTGTTGGTCCTGAGCACGCGCTGCTTGCGTCCGCGGGAAGGGCACGCTATGAGACGGCCACCGACGAGGAGGCGCTGGATGCGGTGCGCGCGCTGTGTGAGTGCGAAGGCATCCTGCCCGCGCTCGAGAGCGCACATGCGCTCGCCGGGGCGCGGCGCTGGGCCGCCGGACATGCCGGCGCAACGGTGCTCGTCTGCCTCTCCGGGCGCGGTGACAAGGACATGCCGACACTGCAGAAGACCCTGCTCTCGGTGAAGCCATGACAAAATCGTCCGGAACGATTTTGGACGGCGCCAGCCGGCCCCGCAGGGGCGAGGCCCACGATGGGCCGAGCACCCCGCACGAGACCATCAGCGCCGCCATCCTGGCGGCGAAGGCGCGCGGGGAGCCGGCGCTCGTCGCGTTTCTCACCGCGGGATTTCCGAGCCGCGACAGCTTCAAGCAGCACTTGCAGGCCATTGCCGAAGCTGCCGATGTGGTCGAGATCGGGGTGCCCTTCACCGATCCCATGGCCGACGGTGTCACCATCCAGCGCGCGAGCCACGCGGCTCTCGCCCAAGGCGTAACCCTGCGCTGGATCCTGGCGCAGCTGGAAACGATGCCGCGCGGCAAGACGCCGCTGCTCCTCATGAGCTATCTCAACCCCCTGCTCGCGCTCGGGCCGCAGGCGCTGGCCTCATCCGCTGCGCGGGCGGGCGTCGCAGGCTTTATCGTCCCGGATCTGCCTTTCGATGAGAGCGCCGAGCTGCGCGCGGCATTCCAAGCGCACGGCCTCGCATTGGTGCAGATGGTTACGCCGGTAACCCGCGCGAGCCGCCTCGAGCAGATCTGCGCGAGCAGCCAGGGCTTCGTATACGCGGTAACCATGACGGGCACGACGGGGAAGAATGTCGCGGTGCCGGCGGAGGTGACGCGCTATCTCGATGCTGTGCGCTCGCGCTCTCCCGTGCCCGTCTGCGCCGGGTTCGGGATCCGCGGCCGCGAGCAGCTCGAGCTGTTGCGGGATCACGTCGATGGCGTGGTGATCGGCTCCGCGCTCGTGGAGGTGCTGGAGCAGGGCGGGGATCCGGCCCGCTGGCTGCGTGATCTTCGAGGGCGTTGAGGAGCGCGGTGAGCCCTCTCGTCATCGCCAGCCGCTTCTGCGGTCCCGAGGGATCCGCCAACGGAGGCTATTTCGCCGGCTGTGTTGCCGCGCGCGCCGGCCGCACCGTCACCGTGCGACTTTTGCGTCCGCCGCCGCTCGACACGCCATTCGAGACGCAGGAGCTCGACGACGGCACGATCGCCGTCATGTCGGGAACGGAGCGCTTCGGCGAGGCGAAGCCGGCCGTGCTGGCGTTGGATGCGCGAAGTCCGCCGGGCTACATCGAGGCGGTGGAAGCCTCTCGTCACTATGCAGGCTTTGCGCACCACCGCTTTCCCACGTGCTTCGTCTGCGGCACCCGGCGCGTGCGGGGTGACGGCATGGGCATCTTCGCCGGCCCGGTGGCAGGCGGCGATCTCGTGGCCGCGCCCTGGGTTCCCGATCCGTCGCTCGATCGGGGTGACGGCAAGGTGCGGCCGGAATTCATGTCCGCGGCGCTCGATTGTCCGGGCTTCTACGCGGTGAGCCCCGATGATCGCCCGATGCTGCTTGGAGAGATCACCGTGCACGTCACCCGCCTGGTGCATATCGGCGAGCCATGCACCGTGCTCGGATGGCCGCTGCAGACGAGCGGCCGCAAGCGCGCCGCGGGGACCGCGATCTTCGCCGAGGACGGCGAAGTCTGCGGCCTCGCGCGGGCGCTGTGGATCGAGCTCAAGTCCGCTTAGGCGCTAGGCGCCCGTGCGCGCCCCGGTGGAGGGTTTTCCCGCCAGCATGCGCGCTGACCGCCAGCCGCCTAGCCTGTAGTAAAGCGCCGCCAGGAGCGCGGCGAGCGCCGAGGAGATCGGGAAGCTCCACCAGATCGCGTCTGCGTGATAGCTGGAGAGCAGCGCGTCGGCCAGAGGAAAGCGCACGAGCAGCAGCGAGATCGTCATGATGGCCAGCGGGAGCATCACCGCGCCGGTCGAGCGCACGGTCGCGAAGAGCACCATGGCAATCGCGAAGAACATGTAAGAGGGCGTCGCGATGTGGTTGAGATGCGCGGCGATCGCGAGCCCCGGGGACCCGGCCGGCAGGAACGGCGAGAATGCGCGCGCGCCGAGGAGCTCGAGGGCCAGGATCACCGAGCCGGTGATGGCGATGGCGAAGGCGACGCCGACCGCCGCGATCCTGCCGACTCGGTCCCATTTGCCTGCGCCGACATTCTGCGCGGCCATGGCCGATACCGCCTGACCCACGGCGAAGGCGGGCATCTGGATGTAGTTCCAGATCTGCAGCGCCGCGCCGAAGGCGGCCGTGGTATCGACCCCGAAGCGGTTGACGAGCGAGATCATCAGCACGCCGCTCAGCGACATCACCGTGATCTGGCCGCCCATGGGGATGCCCTTGCGCAGCAACGCCGCGGCCAGGCGCCAGTCGATGCGCAGAAACCCCAGCTCCTCGCCGTGCAGACAGAGCAGATGCCGGCGCCGGTAGAGGTGGCGCAGCATGGCCGCGAGGCTGACGGTCTGCGCGATGAAAGTGGCGAAGGCGGAGCCGGCGATACCGAGCCGCGGCGCCGGCCCCAGACCGAAGATGAAAACCGGA